>JAUZSP010000006.1:0-300000 GCA_030949385.1 Gammaproteobacteria bacterium
AAGGCAAATGAATCGCACGACCATCCAGCGCCAAAGCCGCCTCATGCAACGCCTCAGGCAAAGACGGATGAGCAACCACCATCCGCGTTAGATCATCACAACTGGCCTCCATCGCAATCACCGCTTGAGCGATCAGCTCGGATGCGTGTGGGCCGATGATGTGTTCTGCCCGCGCACCACATCGCCGATGGCGTAGATGCTCGGAAGACTGGTGGCGCAGTAACGATCCACATGGATAAAACCGCGTTCATCCAGTTGCAGATCCACCTCACTGCTGAAAAGAGTGTTTTATGAGTCATAACAGCCTCTTAAAGGTCGAGCAATGTGTCTCAGACGGGTGGTTTTGGTTCTTGTTCGCTGCGTTAGCTGTACAAAGTGGCATACATTGGCTATGTTGTGTACATATGTACATCAATAATGGTGTTAAATGAGCATTACAGTGGATACTTCTGCTTTGATTGCTGTTATTGGCAATGAAGCATCTAAGAAAAATATTATAGAAATAACAAAGGGTTACTCACTTTGTGCGCCCATTTCAGTTCATTGGGAAATGGGCAATGCGTTTTCTGCTATGTTCAAAAGAAGAAGTTTAAGTCTTGAGATGGCAAAGTTTGCTCTGGCCGCATATCGTGAAATTCCGATCAAGTTTATTGATGTTCCACTTGAGCAAACATTGGAGATTTCTCACGCATTAAATATTTATGCTTATGATGCATACCTTATTCAATGCGCTCAACTTACCAGCACTTCACTGCTTACGTTAGACAAGGGGTTAAAGGTAGCAGCAAAAGCAATGGGGATTCATATTTTGGAGTTACAAAATGAGAGAATATAGCTTTACTGAAGCCCGTCAGAATTTTGCATCTATTTTAGAAGAAGCAAGAAGAGAAGGTGTTGTCTGTATTAAAAAAAGAGATGGAGAGACATTTTATATAAAGCCTGCAATATCGAAGAAATCACCTTTTGATGTTAAAGGTGTTGACCTGGGGATTAGTTCAGCAGAAATTGTAGATATTGTCAGAGAAGGCAGAGAGCGAAATTACAGCTAATAAATACTGCGCTGTTTCACTGCGCTGAAAAAAGTGTGAGCCTAGGAGCAGAAACTGCTTAAGGTTGTCGTGCTACCGACAACGCCTGTCACCCTGGATTTCATCATATTTCAAGGCAAATGAATCGCTCGTCCATCCAGCGCCAAAGCCGCTTCATGCAACGCCTCAGACAAGGACGGATGAGCAAACACCATCCGCGTTAGATCATCACAACTGGCCTCCATCTCCATCGCAATCACCGCTTGAGCGATCAGCTCGGACGCGTGTGGGCCGATGATGTGTACCCCTAAAATTCGGTCGCTGTCGGCGTGGCTGAGGATTTTTACCGTGCCGTGGCTCTCACACATCACCTTGGCGCGCCCGTTGGCAGCAAAAGGAAATTGGCCGCTTTTGTAAGGGGTGGCGCTGGTTTTGAGCTGCTCCTCGTTTTGCCCCACCCACGCGATCTCCGGTTGGGTGTAGATCACCGCTGGAATGTGCTGGTACTCCAACTTGCTCTGCTGACCGGCGATGCGTTCCGCCACCATCACCCCCTCGGCGCTGCCCTTGTGCGCCAACATCGGCCCGCGCACCACATCGCCGATGGCGTAGATGCCCGGCAGACTGGTGGCGCAGTAACGATCCACATGGATAAAGCCGCGTTCATCCAGTTGCAGATCCACCTCACTGCTGAAAAGAGTGTCGGTGTTGGGCTGGCGACCCACGGCGGTGATGACCCGATCCACCGTCAGGACGTGTTTGCCTTCGCCGTCTTCGTAGTGCAGTTTTATGCCGTCATTGGGCTCGGCCTGACAGCTGAGCAGACGCGCATTGAGGCGAATTTCCAGCCCCTGTTTTTGCAGTGCGCGCTGCGCTTGTTGAGCGATTTGGCGGTCGGTGGTGGTAAGGAATTGATCTTGCGCTTCCAGCAGCGTGACCTTGGCACCGAGGCGTTGCCAAACGCTGCCCAGCTCCAGACCAATCGCCCCCGCACCGATGATGCCCAGCCGTGGCGGAACCTGCTCCCAACTCAATGCCCCAGCAGAATTGACGATGCGTTGCTCCAGCCACTTGGCGTTCTCCAGCTCCGTGGGCACGGAGCCTGGAGCGAGAATAACCTGTTCGGCCTGAAAGGTTGTTTCATGGCCGTTGGCATCCATAAAATGGACGTGATGTTCAGCGTGTAGGGTGGCATCGCCGTGCAGATGGTCGATTTTATTGGCGCGGAACAGTTGGCTAATGCCCCGGCTGAGGTGGCTGACGATCTGCTCTTTGCGCTGCATCATCTGTTTCAGATCCAGACGCAGCGTGTCGTGCAAAATGCCGTGCTGCGCCGCCTGTTGTTGCAGCGTTTGGTAGAGCTGCGAGCTTTCCAGCAGGGCTTTGGAGGGGATGCAGCCCACATTCAGACAGGTTCCCCCCAGCGCCGGTTGCTCACCGCTGCGCCAGCGGTCAAGGCAGAGGGTGTGCAAGCCCAATTGGGCGCAACGAATGGCGGCGCTGTATCCGGCAGGGCCTGCGCCAATCACAATCACATCGTACGAATGAGCCATAACAGCCTCCTAAAGGTCGAGCAACATGCGAGCGGGTTGTTCCAACATCTCTTTGATGCTGCGCAAAAACTGCACCGCGCTTTTGCCGTCAATAATGCGGTGATCGTAAGAGAGCGCCAGATACATCATGGGACGAATCACCACCTGCACCGTTTTCGGCGATGGGGCGCTGTTGAATGCTGTGCATGCCGAGAATGGCGCTCTGCGGTGGGTTGAGAATGGGGGTGGACATCAAGGAGCCAAACACACCGCCGTTGGTGATGGTGAAGGTGCCGCCGCTGATGTCGTCGATGCTGAGGCGGTTGTTTTTCGCTTTATCGGCGTAGGCACTGATCTGTTTTTCCACCTCGGCCAAACTCATGCGCTCGCTGTTGCGCAAAATGGGCACCACCAAGCCGCGCTCGGAGGAGATGGCGACCCCGATGTCGCAAAAGCCGTGGTAGACCACTTCGTTGCCGTCCAGTGAGGCGTTGATCTCGGGGAAGCGTTTTAGGGCTTCGCTGGCGGCACGGACAAAAAAGGACATAAAACCGAGGCGGATGTTGTGGCTCTTTTCAAACGCTTCTTGGTAGTTGCTGCGCAGCTCCATCACCGCCGCCATATTGACCTCGTTAAAGGTGGTCAGCATGGCGGTGTTTTGGGTCACATCCAGCAGTCGTTCGGCGATGCGTGAGCGCAGCCGCGTCATGGGCACTCGTTTGTGCGGACGCTCTTCGGTGTCCGTCACGCTGCGGGGCTGGGCTTTGGGTGTGGGTTTTTTAACGGCTTCGGTTTTGGTTTCGGCCTTGGGTTGGGTTGGCTCAGGAGCCGATGCGTTTTTGGGCTGTTGTTCTAGGTGGGCTAACACATCTTGTTTATTAAGACGCTTGGGGTTTTGGCGTGCAATGTCGTGGTGATCCAGATCGTGCTCCAGCAGCAGCTTGCGTACCGCCGGCCCCATCGCGGGGGTGATGTTTTGGTTGCTGCTTGGGTTGGAGTGTTCAGCGGGGGCTGTGGCGAGGGCTTTGAGGGTGCCGAGCAGTTGGCCGCTGGTGACGGTCTCATTTTCTGCCAATAGAATCTCTGCCAGTTGGCCGTCGCAGGGCGCAGGCACTTCCAAGACCACTTTGTCGGTCTCCAGATCCACCAGCGGTTCGTCGCGCTGGATCGTTTCACCGGGTTTTTTATGCCAGCCAACAATCACAGCGTCACTGACAGACTCGGGCAGAGGTGGAACTTTGATTTCAGTCAACATGATGAATCCTTGTGGTTGTTATTCGTGCCCCAGAGCCGCACGGAGCAGATCTTTGAGTTGTTGGGCGTGCAGGCTGGGATAACCGACGGCGGGGGCGGCGGAGGCTGGGCGACCGGCGTAGCTTAAATAGTGGGGCTTGGGCAGCAGTTTGCGAATGTGATGCTGGCTGGAGTACCACGCGCCTTGGTTCATCGGCTCCTCTTGGCACCAGTAAAAGGCTTCTGCATTGGGGTAGCGTTGCAGTTGTTTCTCCAGCTCTTTGCGCGGAAAGGGGTAGAGCTGCTCGATGCGAATTAGGGCGACGTTGTCCAATTTCAGAGTGCGGCGCTGTTGCAGCAGTTCGTAATAGACCTTGCCGGAGCAGAGCACGATGCGTGTTACCGCCTCGTCGGGCAGCGGATCTACTTCTGCGATCACGTTTTGGAAATGCCCTTTGGCCAATTCGTTCAGGCTACTGGTGGCCAGCTTGTGGCGCAGCAGGCTTTTGGGCGACATCACCACCAAGGGTTTGCGGTAGGGGCGCAGCATCTGGCGGCGCAGCAGGTGGAATATTTGTGCGGGGGTGGTGGGGATGCAGACCTGCATGTTGTGTTCGGCGCAGAGTTGCAGATAACGCTCCAGCCGTGCTGAGCTGTGTTCCGCGCCTTGGCCTTCGTAGCCGTGGGGCAGCAGCATGACCAAGTTGCAGAGCCGCCCCCATTTGGCTTCGCCGGAGCTGATGAACTGGTCGATGACCACTTGAGCGCCGTTGGCAAAGTCACCAAACTGCGCCTCCCAGATGACCAAGTGGTCGGGGCTGGTGGCGGAGTAACCGTACTCAAAGGCCAGCACCGCCTCTTCGCTGAGCAAGGAATCGATGACCAGAAAGTTACTCTCCACCTCTTTGAGGTTGCGCAGCGGCACGTAACTTTCGCCGTTTTGCTGGTTGTGCAGCACGGCGTGACGATGGAAAAAGGTGCCACGGCCACTGTCTTGACCGCAGAGGCGGATGGAGTAGTTCTGTTTCAGTAGGGTGGCGTAGGCGAGGGTTTCAGCGTAGCCCCAGTCGATGGGCAGTGCGCCTGCGCTCATTTTGCGCCGGTCGTCGCGGATTTTCTCCACCCGAGGGTGCAAGGTGAAGCCCTGTGGCAGTTGGTGCAGTTGGCTGGCCAATTCGCGCAGGTGCGCCAGATCGTAGCGGCTGTCGTGGTGGACGTTCCATTTGTGGCCTTTGAAGCGTCGCCAATCGAGGCCGTATTGCTGGATAAAGGCGGGGTCGAGGATTTGATGCGGGGCGACGCTGCCGCCCTGTTCTAATTGTGTGCGGTAGGTTTCGATCATCTGTTCCGCTTCGCCGCTTTGAATCACCCCCTCTTGCGCCAGTTTTTGCGCGTAGAGGGCGCGGGTGGTGGGCATGGAGCGGATGTGTTTGTACATCATCGGTTGGGTGGCGGAGGGTTCGTCTGCTTCGTTGTGACCCTGGCGGCGATAACAGACCAGATCAATGATCACGTCTTTTTTAAAGGCCATGCGGTAGTCCAGCGCCAACTGGGTGACAAACAGCACCGCTTCGGGGTCGTCGCCGTTGACGTGAAAGACCGGCACATTGATCATTTTGGCGATGTCGGTGCAGTAGAACGTGGAGCGCGTGTCTTGCACGTTGCTGGTGGTGAAACCGATCTGGTTGTTGATGACGATGTGAATCGTGCCTTTGGTGGAAAAGCCCCGCGACTGCGATAGGCTGAGGGTCTCCATCACCACTCCTTGTCCGGCAAAAGCGGAGTCACCGTGAATGGATATGGGCAGCACCGTGTCGCCGTGGGGGTCGTTGCGGCGATCTTGACGCGCGCGTACCGAGCCTTCCACCATCGGTGCGACGATCTCCAGATGTGAGGGGTTAAAGGCCAGCACCAGATGCACGTTTTTGCCGCTGGTGTGCATGTCCGATGAGAAGCCTTGATGGTATTTAACGTCGCCGTCGCTGTGGCGCTGGGTGTGTTGGCCTTCAAATTCGGAGAAGAGGGCGGCGGGGGTTTTGCCCAAAATATTGATCAGCATATTAAGCCGCCCTCGGTGTGCCATGCCGATGACGATCTCTTCTACGCCCTTGCTGCCCGCCCGTTCGATCAACTCGGACATCATCGGAATCAGGCTCTCGCCCCCTTCCAGTGAGAAGCGTTTTTGGCCGACGTATTTGGCGTGCAGGTAGCGTTCAATGCCTTCGGCGGCGGTGAGGCGTTGCAATAGCCAGCGGCGCGTTGCGTGGTTGACTTTGGGGTGCGCTTGCACACTTTCGATGCGGTGTTGCAGCCAGCGTTTGTCTTCGGTTTCAAGAATGTGCATGTATTCAAAACCGATGCTGCTGCCGTAGGTGCGCTGCAAGGCGTGCAGAATTTCTTGCAAGGTGGCTTCGACGGGGCCGACCCATGAGCCGGTTTGAAAGACCGTTTCGAGGTCGTTTTTGGTCAATTGGTGGTAGGCGAGGGTCAGCTCTGAAAGATTGGCGGAGATGGCGTTGCCCAGTGGGTTGCAACTGGCGGCTTGGTGGCTGAAAAACCGGTAGGCGTTGATGAGTTGCAACACCCGCACCTGTTGGCGTTCGTGTGCCAAGCTGATGTTGCAGTTGCTGCCTGCGTTTTGGCTGCTGTCGGCAAAGCGGTAGAACTGTTGGCGGATTTCCGCTTCTGAAATTTCAGCGGGGGCGTGTGGGTCTTTTTTCGGCAGTCGGTCAAAATGCTGTCGCCATTGCAGGTCGAGGGCGTTGGGGTTGCTTAGGTACTGCTCGTACTGCTGTTCTAGGTAGGCGCTGTTGGCTCCGTTGAGGTAGGAGTCGGGTTCGGTGCTGGGGTGTGCGTTGTTATCCCTGTCGCTCATGGTGCGCGGTTCCTCCACGGTTTCTCGCTCTTATGATCATGACTGCTAAAGTAGTGCCATAACGGATCAGGTGGTGAATTAAACGAAGTATAGACCGTGATGGTGGGCGGTTACGACCGGTTTTGTTGCTAAGTGGGATCGAAGCCACTGTTTTGGGGTGGTTGCAGCGATTATCGTTGTTCTTGTAGAGTCACTGCACCTGTTTCGGTACGGGTTATTGGCGAAAAGGAAAAAAACTTATGAGAAAAATTCAATACAGCTTGGATTCAACCAATAAGTGCACAACTTGACAATGGTATCAATAATGATACTATTTAGTAATGGCTGGTGTATCTAAAATTTTAAAAGAAATGAAGTCGAATCCTAATGGGATTCGATTTAACGATCTGCAAAAAGTGTGTGAGCATTTTTTCGGAAAACCACGGCAGAGTGGCAGCAGTCACTGTGTTTATAAAACGCCGTGGCCGAGTGATCCACGCGTAAATATTCAAAATAAAAAAGGCAAAGCTAAACCCTATCAGGTAAAGCAAGTATTACTTGCTGTAGAAAAAATTGAGGTGCAGCATGATTGATGAAATTGAAAAATATACCTATCGTGTAATGTGGTCTGAAGAAGATGGAGAGTTTGTTGGTTTGTGTGCCGAGTTTCCTAGCCTTAGTTGGTTGGATTCTAGCTCAACTGAAGCTTTAAAAGGAATACAAGCCGTTGTAAAAGAGTGTGTGGTTGATATGTCCAATAATCAAGAAAAAATACCAACGGCTCTGTCTGCACGTAAGTTTAGCGGTAAGTTTATGGTGCGAGTCCCTCCAGAAGTTCATCGCAACCTTGCTGTAGAAGCGGCTGAGTCTGGAGTCAGTTTAAACCGCATCGCAAGTGTTAAACTGGCTCATTAATTTGATAACAAATTAGATTTTAGTCTCTTTTTTCGGTTTTCATTAGAAGGGCTAATAATTTTTCTTTACCGAAAACCCACCGTTCGGTGTGGCAACCACGACATGCTCAATGGGTTTCTTTTGATTCAAAATAGAGGGGGAGCCAGTTGAATCGGCAGCTGTGTTAATGATGTTTGGTTTGGCAAGGTTTGAAATTATGGGTACAGAGTTAACGCTGTTTTTATTGGTGCTGGTGGTCTGGTTCTGGTGGGGCGGTACAAAAGCGCGTGAAAATGCGATGCGACGAGCGCAGCAGGTGTGTGAGCGGCAGAGCGTGCAGTTGTTGGATGGCAGTGTGATGTTGAATCAGATGCGCCTGAAACGAGACGCAGCGGGAGCGATTCGGGTGGCGCGCCTCTATCGCTTTGATTTCAGCCTCGATGGGGTGGAACGTCAACAAGGTTATGTGTTGCTGCTGGGTGAGCGGGTGATGGATGTGCGTTTTCCACGCATCGAAGCGCCAGAGAATGCCTCAAGGGACGCGCCATGAGTTTGGAAGCCAATCTCACGCGGGTTTTGACCTATGCACGTAAAATTAATACGGCGATTGTAGTGGCGGCGTTCAGCGGCTATTTTTTGGCCGCCTACGCTTGGAGCGAGGGTCAGAGCTTGGGGGCGGTGGTGATTGCCACCTTGGGTTATCTGCTGTTTCGTTCATTGGGGCAGATCAGTTTTAATCTGACTTGGCAGCATTTTCAGTCACAAAAAGAGTGTGCGGCGTTGTTTCATTATCTAGATGCAAATAATTTGCGTTGGAGTAAAGAGAAATTGCTGGCACTGTTTCAACAAGAAAAGATCAATAACAGTTTTACTAACGGAGAGAATAAAAAATGAGTAATTGCGCTTGTGGATCAAAAAAATCATACGATGAGTGTTGTGGTGTTTACATCAGCGGAGCGCAAAAAGCGCCCACCGCCGAGGCGTTGATGCGTTCACGTTACACCGCTCACACGATGGCGGATATGGAGTACATCGTAAAAACCCAGCATGAAAAAACCCGCGCGGAGATTGATCTGGAACAGACCCGCAGTTGGGCGGAGGAGTCGGAGTGGTTAGGGCTGGAGATCGTCAACACGGAAAAAGGCCAGCCCGATGATGAGCAAGGATTGATTGAATTTATTGCTCATTACAATTACAAAGGCAACCGTGAAGCACATCACGAAGAGAGCCTTTTTCAGCGCGAAGGCGATGAGTGGTTTTTCTTAGATGCTCGTGCGCCAAAAGTCTCTCAGGTGCGCCGTGCTGAGGCCAAAGTGGGGCGTAATGACCCTTGTCCTTGTGGGAGTGGCAAAAAGTATAAGAAGTGCTGTGGTAAGGCGTAAGGATGCTGATTGATAAGCAGTATAAGGCTATTTTGGATGTGAAATTGGTGGGCGATACTGGGATTGAACCAGTGACCCCTGCCGTGTGAAGGCAGTGCTCTCCCGCTGAGCTAATCGCCCCAATAAGATGGGAGCGCGCATTGTACGGTTTTTTCAGCGAGGATCAAGGAAAAAAATGGCTTTAGCCAAAAAACCAATAACCCACCGTCACCGCTGCTGCCATGCCTGCGAAATCGGCGATCAGCCCCGCTTGCACGGCGTAGCGGATTTTATGCACTCCAATGGCTCCAAAATAGACCGCAATCACATAAAACGTGGTTTCGGTGGAGCCGAACATGATTGCCGCCATTTTGACGATCAGGCTCTCTTCGCCGTGGGTCTGGATCAGCTCGGCTAAAATGGCCACCGAACCACTGCCGGTGAGGGGGCGAAAAATCGCCATCGGCAGCAGTTCGCTGGGAAAACCGGTGAGTTCAAACAGGGGAGCCAGCAGAGTGGCGATAAATTCCATTGCGCCACTGGCGCGAAACATCCCAATGGCAAACAGAATGGCGACCAAGTTGGGGATGATCTGTACCGCTGTGGCAAACCCCTCTTTAGCACCGATGACAAACTCCTCATAAACGGGGACTTTTTTTAGCAAACCGTAAACGATAATGGCAACGATCAGCAGTGGCAAAATCAGGCTGGAAAAAAAGCTCATGAGGCTTTTCCTTTGCGAGCGTAGAATTTGGCCGCGATAATGGCTGCGGTGGTGGAGGCCAGAGTGGCGAGAATAATGGGCAAAATCAATTCGCCACTCTGTGCGCCAAGCAGCGCGATCAAGGTGACAGGGGGCAGGAGTTGCACGCTGGAGGTGTTGAGGGCGAGAAACATGCACATCGCATCGCTGGCCTCTTTTTTATTCTGATTCAGTTCCTGTAACTGCTGCATGGCACGGATGCCCATCGGCGTGGCGGCGTTGCCCAAACCCAGTAGGTTGGCGGTCAGATTAAGGCTGATGCTGCCAAAGGCAGGGTGATCTTTGGGCACGTCGGGAAACAGCGGCGCGAGCAGAGGGCGTACCAGCCAGACCAGTTTTTTAATCAGGCCACTCTGTTCGGCAATGCGCATCAGCCCCAGCCAGAGCGCCATAATGCCCGCCAGCCCAAGCGCCAATTTAACGCTAAATTTGGCCATATCAAAGGCCGCTTCGGTGATGGCCTTGAGCCGAACATGATGTACTTCGGGCAGCACGAGTTGCACAGAGTCGTTTTGTTGCCCTTTGGGAGTGAGGCTTAAACGCAGTGGGGTTTTTTTATCTTGTTGCGCTGCAATGTTTTGCCAGTGCGGGGGCAGGTTTTGATCGGGCTTGAGTTGCAGTTGTTGGCCTTGCCAGTGAGCGTAAAGCTGCTGTTTTGGCAGTTGAATCAGTACTTCGCCTAATTCATTTTGGCTCAAGCGGGCATGGATGGTCTGACCGTTTAACCAGCGGTTATTGAGTTCATCGCTGATGTCTTGGCCAACAGCGGAGAGCAGGCTGATGATGATCAACCCTGCCCAGAGATAATTCATCACGGTTTTTTGGCTCGCTTACTCGGAATCATGGAGTAGAATGGCAAAAATTTTACCACGTTGTCACAGAGGAACGTTTTATGGAGCACGATTTTTGGCATCAACGCTGGAGTAAAGGGCAGATTGGTTTTCATCAAGCGGAGACCAACGCTCATCTGCAAAAATATTGGTCTGATGTAACGGGCAATGAGGCGGGTTCTGTTTTTGTGCCACTGTGTGGTAAAAGCTTGGATCTGCTTTGGTTGCAGCAGCAAGGCCATGAGGTGCTTGGGGTTGAATTGAGTCAAAGAGCCTTGCAGGATTTTTTTGCTGAGAATCGGTTGGCGGTGAGGGCAGAGCAGCAGGGTTCTTTTGAGCGTTTTTCTGCTGATAATGTGACGCTGTTTTGCGGTGATTTTTTTGCTTTGGGTGAGAGCGAGCTAAAAGGTTGTCGCTTGGTGTTTGATCGGGCGGCATTAGTTGCTTTGCCCGATGCGATGCGAGTGGAGTACGCCAATAAGATGGCTGAGCTGCTAAGTACCGGCAGTAAAATATTATTGGTAACGATGGAATACCCGCAAGAGCTGATGTCAGGCCCGCCCTTTTCTGTGAGTGAATCTGAAGTGGAGTCTCTCTTTTTTGCTCACTTTGAAATAGAGCAAAAAGAGGTGTTTGAGATTCCAGCAAAAGGCGAGCTGCAAGAGCGGGGTTTGGGTGGTTGGTATGAAAAAATATATGTGTTAACTCGGAAAGAGGATTAAGTGATGTTGGCTGTGGTTAAACAGATTCATGTTATTTTTGCGTTGTTGTCGATTGCCGGTTTTTTACTGCGCGGTTTTTGGATGATGAAAAACCCGCTGTTATTGCATTTGAAGTTGGTCAAGGTCTTGCCGCATGTGGTGGATACGGTGTTGCTGCTCAGTGCGATTAGCTTGTTGGTGATGTACGGTTGGAATCCGCTGGATCAGAGTTGGATTATGGCCAAAATCGTGGCCTTATTGCTCTACATCTATTTGGGCACCGTGGCTCTAAAACGAGGCAAAAGCAAGTCGGTTCGCAACATGGCGTTTGTGGCTGCGGTGGTAACGTTTGTTTATATTTACGCCACGGCCATCAGCCATAACCCCATGCCGTTTTAGGTTTAAGTGCAACGAGGATTACCTTGGTGGGTAATCTTCCAGTGCGCGAGCGATGTTACGAATCAAACCAGGGCCTTGGTAAATCAGTCCACTGTAAACTTGTATCAACGTGGCTCCCGCATCAATTTTCTCTCTGGCATCGGCTCCACTGGAGATTCCTCCAGCAGCGATAATTGGCAGAGTGCCTTCCAAATGTTTTGCCAGTTCGCGTACCACTTGTGTGGATTTTTTCATTAAGGGTCTGCCGCTGAGGCCGCCCATCTGTTTTGCGTGTTTGTTGTGCTCAATGCCTTCGCGGCCACTGGTGGTGTTGGTGGCGATGACCGCATCAATGCCGTGTTCCATCAGGCTGATGGCGATGGCTTTGATCTCATTGGGACTTAAGTCAGGAGCAATTTTAACCGCCATTGGCACGTAGTGACCGTAGGCGTGTTGCAGTGCTTTGCGCTCGGCTTTGAGGCTTTGCAGCAGTTCAACCAGAGCGCCACCCAGTTGCAGAGAGCGTAAGTCGGGGGTGTTGGGGGAAGAGATATTGACCGTGATGTAATCGGCTTTGTGATAAACCTTACGCAAGCAGTAGAGGTAGTCATCGGTAGCATTGGCAACGGGGGTGTCGAAATTTTTGCCAATATTGATTCCGAGTACGCCGCGAAATTGGGCTTTTTCCACCTGATCCAGTAGGTAATCAACCCCTTTGTTGTTAAACCCCATACGATTTATAATCGCTTGTTGATGGGCAAGGCGAAACAGACGCGGTTTTTCATTGCCTGCTTGTGGTCGTGGGGTGACCGTACCGACCTCCAGAAAACCAAAACCGAGGTTGCTCAGAGCGTTGATGTATTCGCCGTTTTTATCCAGACCCGCTGCCAGTCCCACAGGATTGCAGAACGTCAGACCCATTGCGCTACGAGGCGAGTGCGGTACGCGACTTTTCATAAAACGGGCTAACAGGCCCTGTTTTAGTAGGCGATCAAGACCTTTTAGGGTCATGTCATGGGCTTTTTCGGCTTCGAGGGTAAACAGTGCGCTGCGCAGAAGGGGATAGAACATAATAAATTAAAGGTCGTCATCGTTGTTGTTAGGTGATTGTGTCGGGTTGAGTTGATAGCTCAAAAGGATGTAATCAGGATTGTTCCAGATCAGATCCACATGCCAGCCTTTTTGTGACCAACGGTCATGGGCAAAACCTTTACCGGCGTTGATGGCGTTTAAACGCGAGCTGCGTGAACTGGCGTACGCGGGGAAGTGACCGAGCACTTCGGCCTTGCGATAGAGGCGCACCAGTTTGCGCTTCCAAGTTTCAAAGTTGATCCAACGACCTGGGGGGTGTTGGCGACTGATGCGCACAATCTGTCCCTTTTCAGCGTCAATGATCAACAGCTGGTTTTTCTGTGTGATTTTGAGTTGCAGGCCTTGTTCGGAACGAGTGTGTTTGGCATTGGGGTGAGTGGCCAGCAATTCATCAACTGACCCACCTAAACAGTAGTGTTTGAATACCACTTTGAGGCACTCGTCATTGGCCGATAGGGACGGAGAAAGCCCCAATAACAGCAGACCGATCAAGGCGTGTGTAAAACGGTAAAAAGAGGTATGAGCTGACATAGAACGGTTTTTAATCACGTGGTTGCGCTCTCAGAGTTGAATGATGGGCTTAAGCCGCGCAGTTTTAGCAGCAGCACGTATAATACCCCTTTGTCTTTTGAAAAGCTTAATGAATGAACGTTTATCCTGATAAATTACCGGCTTCCTTGAAAAAACACATCGCGCCGATCTATCTGATCTACGGTGATGAGCCGTTACAGATGCGTGAGGCGGTAGATGCGGTACGCGCTCGCGTTCGAGCTGAAGGTTATTTGGAACGTGAGGTGTTGGATGTCACCCCAGAGTTCCGTTGGGATCAATTGCAATCCAGTGCTGACAGTTTGTCGCTGTTTTCCAGTCGTCGTTTGTTGGATCTGCGCTTGCCCAGTGGTAAACCGGGCGCGCAGGGCAGCCAAGCGTTGCGAGATTACGTGCAACGTCCGCCAGAGGATGCGGTGTTGCTGATCAGCTGTGGCAAACTGGATAAAAGCGCCCTCAAAGGAGCATGGTTTAAAGCCTTGGATGCCCTTGGTGTGACGGTGGCGGTACGGGAGGTTCCTCGGGCGCAGTTGCCACAGTGGTTGAATCGTCGTCTGCTGGCGAGAGGGTTGCACTTTTCTGAAGAGGCTATCGCGCTGTTGGTGGAGCGAGTGCAAGGCAATTTGTTGGCGGCGATGCAAGAGGTCGAGAAACTCGAACTGCTGCACGGTAAGGGAAATATCTCCGCCGAGCAGGTGGAGCAAGCGGTAGCGGACAGCGCCCGCTTTAGTCTTTATGCCCTTAGTGAAGCGGTGTTGTTGGGAGACATCGAGCGCGTGCTGCGGGTTTTTTATGGTCTGCAAGCGGAAGGCACGGCGGCCAATCTGCTGCTTTGGCTCTTGAACCGTGATCTGCGCCTATTGGCGCAGTTGAGTTTTCCGGCAGGTGCGCTGCCAATGGCCAAACTTGGCATCTGGAGCAGTCAGCAGGGATTTTATCAGGCGGCTTTAAAGCGTCTTAGCTACGCGAAAACCTTACGCCTGTTGCAGCGTTGTGCTCAAATTGAACGACTGGTGAAAGGCCAAGAGAAGGGTGATGCGTGGCAGGCACTGTTGCAATTGGCGTTGACCATGGCCGGATTTCGTGCCTTAAAACGATCATAAGGGCTTATTTGTTTGAGTGATTGGTGTCAGCTCGACTTTCTTATCAGGGGTGGCTGGTCTACTATAGGTCACTTTCTTTTTCCCCTAAATTCTGCTCGAAATCGGCTGTTTCTTTGGTTTTTTCCATTTTTTCACGGCTTTTCCAGCTCAAACTGAAGTAAGAACGATGACTTTTGATGTTGTAACGTACATGAACGAGGTGGGGCGGCAGGCGCGTCACGCGGCGCGCTTGCTCAGTCGTGCCGACAGTGGCCAAAAAAATCGTGCGTTGTTGGCGATTGCCGAGGTGTTGTTGGCCAAAAGCGCGACCTTAACCCAAGAAAACGCTAAAGATTTGGCCGCTGGGCGCAGCAACGGTTTGGATTCCGCATTGTTGGATCGCCTCGCGTTGACGTCCGATGGGGTCATCGCGATGGCGGAAGGCTTGCGTCAAGTGGCCGCGCTGCAAGACCCTATTGGCGAAATAACGGATATGAGCCATCGCCCTTCGGGCATTCAGGTGGGTAAGATGCGCGTGCCACTGGGCGTGATTGGCATCATCTACGAATCGCGCCCTAATGTGACCGCCGATGCGGCGGCGCTCTGCTTGAAGTCGGGCAACGCGGCCATTTTGCGCGGCGGTTCCGAGGCGATTCACAGCAACCGTGCCATTGCGGTCTGCATTGCTGAAGGTTTGCAAGCGGTGGGGCTGCCCGTGACTACGGTGCAGGTGATCGAGACTACCGACCGAGCGGCGGTGGGTGAGTTGTTGCGCGCCAAAGAGTTCGTGGATGTGATCATTCCTCGTGGTGGTAAAAATTTGATTGAGCGGGTCAGTCGAGAGTCTTTGGTGCCGGTGATCAAACATCTGGACGGCATCTGTCATGTCTACATCGATGATGATGCGGATGAGGAAAAAGCACTTAAAATTGCCTTGAACGCTAAAACGCACCGTTATGGGGTCTGTAATGCGATGGAAACCTTGCTGATTGCCCATTCCCGTGCCAGAGAATTGCTGCCCAAGCTGGCGGAGTTGTATGCTGAAAAAGATGTGGAATTACGCGGCTGTGCGGCCAGTTGTGCCATTGTGGAATCGATGATTATGGCCACCGCCGAGGATTGGGATACGGAATATCTGGCGCCTGTTTTGTCGGTGCGTGTGGTGGCTGATATGGAGGCGGCGATGGATCATATTGAGACGCACGGCTCCCATCACACCGATGTGATCGTGACGGAAAATTACAGCAAGGCGCGGCGTTTTCTGCGCGAGGTGGACTCCAGCTCGGTGGTGGTCAATGCGTCGAGTCGTTTTGCCGATGGCTTTGAATACGGCTTGGGGGCTGAAATTGGCATCAGCACCGATAAGCTCCATGCCCGTGGACCCGTGGGTCTGGAAGGGCTCACCAGCCAGAAGTATGTGGTGTTGGGTGACGGCCATATTCGTCAATAAGATGAGGTTCTAGGTATGAGTCCCATCGGTATTTTTGGTGGCACCTTTGATCCGGTGCATTACGGTCATCTGCGTCCGGCGCTGGAGATGCAGCAGGATTTGAAACTGGCGGAAGTTCGCTTTATACCCTGTCGTATTCCACCTCATAAAACCAAACCCAAAGCCAGTGTTGAACATCGTTTGGCGATGTTGCAGTTGGCGTTGGAGGGGTTGGAGGGCATGTCGGTGGATCAGCGTGAGCTGCAACGAGAGGGGGTTTCTTATATGGTGGATACCTTGACCTCCCTGCGCCAAGAATTGGGTGAACGGCCTATTTGCTTGATTTTGGGCATGGATGCCTTTGCGGGCATTCATCGCTGGCATCGTTGGCGCGAGTTGCTGCGTTTGGCGCATCTGGTGGTGGCTTCGCGCCCAGGAGCAGAGGTACCTCTGCGCGGTGTGCCGGGTGATCTGTTACAACATTTTTCTACCCGACAACCTCGTCGTTTGTTGGAAAAGCCGTCGGGGGTGGTGCTGTTGCACCCCGTGACACAATTGGATATTTCCGCCACTCAGACCCGCAAATTGGCGGCTAAAAGTGGTGATTTGCGTTTCCTGATGCCGGAAAAGGTGCGCAATTACATTGAACAACACCGGCTCTATTTATCGTGATTGGACAGAAAAGTTATGCAAAGTGAAGCGTTATCCGCCTTGGCTCAAGAGGCGTTGGAAGACCTGAAAGGGATCGATATTGTGGTGTTGGACGTGCGCAAAAAAAGCAACGTCTGTGACACCATGATCATTGCCAGTGGCACCTCGCAGCGGCATGTAAAGTCATTGGCACAGAACGTTGTGAAGGTGATGAAATCAAGTGGTGAGCAGCCTTTGGGCATTGAAGGCGAGAGCGAGGGTAATTGGGTATTGGTGGATTTGGGGGATGTGGTGGTGCATGTGATGCACCCTGAAACCCGTGAATTGTATTGCTTAGAAAAGCTCTGGTCTCTGGATGCAGAGACGGCGCGTCAAGCCGCTTCTTCCTGAAACAGAGGTGCGCATTCATCTGATTGCGGTGGGCAATAAAATGCCCAAGTGGGTGGAGCAGGGTTATCAGGAATACGCCAAACGCTTGGGCGCTGAGTGCCGCTTGGTTTTGCATGAGGTGGCCGCTGCTAAGCGGGTTAAAAATGCACTGGTTGAGCGGATGAAAGAGGAGGAGGGGGGGCGTATGTTGGCCGCTATTCCTGCTCGTGCGCATGTGGTGGCGCTGGATTTGAGCGGCAAAACATGGTCAACCGCACAGCTGTCGGATCAGCTGGCCAATTGGATGCCTGCTGGCAGTGATGTGGCGCTGTTGGTGGGTGGCCCTGATGGTCTGGCTGATGCCTGTTTGCAACGAGCGGATCAGCGCTGGTGTCTTTCACCGCTGACCTTTCCTCATCCGCTGGTGCGGGTGATTTTAGCCGAGCAGCTTTATCGCGCTTGGAGCCTCTATCGTAACCATCCTTACCACCGTTAATGAATTCAACTGATTTTTGGAGGATAAGAGTGCGATGAGTGAGGAACTGTTGATCAATATTACCCCGCAAGAGACGCGGGTGGCGGTGGTGGAAAATGGCGCATTACAAGACGTTTATATCGAACGTGAGCGTTGTTTGGGCATTGTGGGTAATATTTATAAAGGCCGTGTGGTGCGGGTGCTTCCAGGGATGGAAGCGGCCTTTGTTGATATTGGTCTGCAACGTACCGCTTTTTTGCACGTCTCCGACATCGCGTGTAACGCTGGGCGTAAAGGTGAGGGAGAAAAACGAACGATCAATGAGCTGTTGCATGAGAGTCAAACTCTGCTGGTGCAGGTAATCAAAGATCCCTTGGGCAGCAAAGGTGCTCGCTTGACCACGCATCTAACCATTCCTTCTCGCTATTTGGTTTTCATGCCCGGTGAGTGCAATGTGGGCATCTCCAGTAAAATTGAGGGCGATGTAGAGCGTAATCGGCTGAAAAGTATGCTGAAAGAGTATCGCCAAGAGCAGCAGGGCGGTTACATCATTCGTACCGCTGCGGAAGGCGCTGAAGAAGGCGCTCTGCTGCGGGATGTGGATTTTCTGGATAAATTGTGGACGGTGATCCAAGAGCGGGTTAAGAGTGTGGAGAAAGGCGCTCTGGTGCATGCGGATCTGCCGTTGAAACTGCGTACTTTACGAGACATGTTCGGCGGCTCCATTGAGCGCATTCGAGTGGATTCCCGCGAGTCTTATCAACAGATGAAGGTGTTTGCCGAGGAGTTTTTACCGGAAATTTTGGATCGCCTCGATCACTACCCAGGTGAGCGGCCGTTGTTTGATATTTACAATGTGGAAGACGAAATCCAAAAAGCGCTGGGGCGCAAGGTGCAGCTTAAATCCGGTGGCTATTTGATCTTTGATCAGACTGAGGCGATGACCACGGTGGACGTCAATACAGGGGCATTTGTCGGTCATCGCACCTTGGAAGAGACCATTTTTAAGACCAATCTGGAGGCAGCTCAGGCGATTGCACGGCAGCTGCGGCTGCGTAACTTGGGCGGTATCATCATTATTGATTTTATCGACATGTTGCGTGAAGAGCATAAGAAACAGGTGTTGTGGGCGTTGGAGAAGTGTCTGGAAAAAGACCACGTAAAAACCCAAGTTTGTGATGTTTCGGCGCTGGGGCTGGTGGAGATGACCCGCAAACGCACCCGTGAAAGTTTGGAACATGTGCTCTGTGAGCCGTGTCCAGAGTGTAAGGGTTCGGGATCGGTGAAATCGCCGGAGAGCATCTGTTATGAGATTTTTCGTGAGATTTTGCGTGAAGCGCGTCAATTTGATGCCAAAGAGATGATGGTGTTGGCCTCTCAGGATGTGGTGGACATGTTGTTGGACGAGGAGTCCAACAGTTTGGCGGAGTTGGAAGATTTTATTGGTATCTCTACCCGTTTGCAGGTGGAGGCGCTCTATACCCAAGAGCAGTACGACATAGTGTTACTGTAGTGGCGTGATGAAACGCTTTTTAAACAGAGTGTGGGGGTTTGCTTGGATGCTGTTAGCGGTGTTTTTGATCGCCGCTGCGGTCTTTGTGGGAGCCATGCGTTTGTTGTTGCCGTTTGCGGCAGATTATCGCGCCGATGTGGAGCAATGGGTCAGCGATTACCTGCAGGTGCAGGTGCAGATTGAAAAATTGGATCTGCAATGGCGTGGTTTTGCCCCCAGTTTAAAGCTGGTCAATATCGGTTTGATCGGTGCGGAGTCCGGTGAGGAGGAGCTGCGTTTGGCTGAGGCGTACATTGACCTGGATCTAGCTGGAGTGATTCGTCACCATCGTTTTCAGATTCGGCGCATCAGTCTGGAGGGTTTAAGTCTGGAAATTCATCGGGATCTTCAGGGCAACCTCTCTTTGGCCGGTTTGGATGCTGAAGGTGCTTCTGATGGTCGCCAATACTTGAAGTGGTTGCAGCAGGTTCGGGGTCTGCAACTGCTCGACAGTCAGCTGAATTTTTACGATGAACTGAACGATCAGAGTTACCGTTTTGATGATGTGGACATTCAGGTTCGCAATGAAGGTGAGCGGCATCGTTTGTGGGCAAAAGTCGATTTGCCGTTTCGTTTTGGTAAAACCTTAGAGTTTGGTTTGGATTTTGAGGGACCCGCTCATCACCCCGAGTTGTGGCAGGGGGTGGTTTATGTCAAAGCCCGTCGTTTGCGGCTGCACAATTGGCTGGAATATTGGCCCGAGAGTCCGTTTCAGATCGAGTCGGGTTGGTTTGAATTTGAACTTTGGAGCCGTTGGGACAGGGGGGAACTGACCTCTTTAAGTGCTAAGACAGCACTGGCAGAGTTGTCTATTGCTTCGCGTTCAGAGCCGTCAGAATTGCAGACCTTGAAGAAATTTTCCGCCAATTGGCATTGGCAGCCGGAAAAATTGGGTTGGCGTTTGGATGTTAATCAACTCAAGTTTCAGAGTACGGCAGAACCTTGGCCGGTGGGTGGGTTTAGTTTTTCCTCAAATGCCAGGCGTCTGACAAAAGCCACCGAGTTGGCTTTTTCTGCTGATTATTTGCGTCTGCACGAATTGTTGCCGCTGTTAAAAATGATTCCTAGCCGTTCCTTTGAGTCTGAAGCGCGACACCTGTTGCTGAATGTGCAGCGGCTTAACCTGCACGGTGAAGTGCAAGATTTACAGTTGCAGTATCGACCTGATCAAACGGGTTTGCAGGGACTTGATTTACACGCAAAATTTAACCAATTGGGTTGGCAGGGGTATGAAGCCCTGCCCAGTGTGCAGGGTTTGCACGGTGCAGTTGAGGTTGATGCTAAATTAGCAACCCTGCTGTTGGACAGCCAAAAGGTACGTTTTGAATTGCCGAGCTTGTTTCGCCAACCCCTGCAACTCAACCAGCTACAGGGGGCTTTTCAACTGAGCCAAAATGGGACGGAGTGGCAGCTGCATTCACCGAAGTTACAGCTGGCAACAGAGAATCTGGCTATCGTATCTCGCGTGAAGCTGCGTTTTAAACCGCAACAAGCGCCTTTTTTGGATCTGCGCAGCCATTTTTTGCGTGGAGATCTGAGCGCGCTCTCGGATTATTTGCCGGTTGGTATTATGTCGTCAAATTTGGTCAATTGGTTGGATAGCGGGATTAAAAGCGGCGAACTCAGCTCAGGTGGGCTGCTTGTATACGGTCAGGCGGATCGGTTTCCTTTCCGTGATAATGAGGGTGTGTTTGATATCGTCTTGGATCTGGACAAGGTGCGTTTGCAGTACGATCCCCGTTGGCCTGATATTGAGCAGTTGAAGGCACAACTGCACTTTTTTGGCTCGCGTTTGGATATTCTTGCCGTTGAAGCTGATTCTCGTGGTATTGCTTTGAGTGATAGCCAAATTACCTTTGAAGATTTGCAGCAGGCGCAACTGCGAGTGGATGCCAATTTAAGCGGCGAACTGCAAACGATGTTGGATTTTGTCCGTCACAGCCCTTTAAAAACCTCGGTGGGGAATTTTTTATTGGATCTGCAAGCCAAAGGCGAAGCTACTTTGGGACTGAAATTAGACATTCCTCTGACGGCAACACAACGCACCAAAGTTTCGGGTGTGCTGAATTTAAATCAAAACCGGCTCGATTCAAAGCAGCTGAATGTCCGTTTGAGTCGCTGTGATGGAGCGATCAGCTTCAGTGAAAAAGCCTTTGTGATTAAAAAAGTGCGGGCCTATCTGAATGGGCGTCTGTTGAAGATTAAAACGGCATTGTTAAACGATAAAAACCAAAGAGTGACCCGTTTGAGTTTTCGTACTCAGCAAAAAGCGGCTACCTTGAGTAAACAATATAACGTGGCTCTGGGAGATTATCTGCATGGGCGCTCTTTATGGCAATTGGATCTGGACATTCCACACTCTGATTTTGGCTCGCCTCTGTTGCGTTTGAGCAGTTCATTGAAAGGCACGGAGGTAAGCTTGCCAGCGCCCTTTACTAAATCGCAGCAAGAGGTGAAAAGGTTGCTGCTGGAGACCCGTTTGGCTTCGGGTTTGGGCGTACAGACATTGCGTTTTCAATACGGTAAAGCAGTACACGGTCTGTTTCAGTTTGAGCGCCAGCGTAAAGAGGTCAAGTTGGTGCGGGGTGAACTGCGTTTTCATGACGGTGAGGCTGAACTGCCCGTTTCTCAAGGGATTCGTTTGGCTGGAAACCTGCCCGAGTTGCCGCTGGATCGTTGGTTGGCGGTGATCCAAAACCAAACTGATTCTGGGGGTGAAGGAGCAGCTGATCTGTTGGCGGCGGTGGATTTGAAAGTGAAACAGGCAACTTTGTTTGGCAAACCGCTCTTTCCGGTGGCGTTGCAACTGGAGCGGCAACCGAATAACTGGATTGCTCGTCTGAACAGCGACGGTGTGCGGGGGCGGATGATTCTGTCGAGAAAGGACTTTATAAACCAACCTTTGGTGATCAATCTCTCGCAGTTGGATTTGAGTGCCTTTCAGCGAGCGGGTTTGGATGAGAGCGCTGCATCATCGGAAGAGTGGTTGATTAATCCGCGTCTGTTACCCCCCCTGAAAGTCTCCATTGAGGAGTTGCGCTTGGGAGAGCAGCGTTTGCGACAGGTGCAGTTGCAGACAAGGCGTGAAGTCGATGGTCTGTCGATCCGGCGTTTGGGCTTTACCAACCCGAATCTGGAGATGCTGGCTCAAGGCTATTGGCGTTCGGAACAGAGTGCGGATCGCAGGGCGGTGGTGGCACAGCAGAGTCGCTTGAAATTGACCATCAGCAGCGATGATTTGGGAGCAGGCTTTCGGGATTTGGGTTATGCCGATGCGATTCATGAAGGTCATGGCAAATTGAAAGCGAACCTCTCTTGGCCTGGGTCGCCTTTTCAGCCTCAAGCAGCGATGCTGAAAGGCAACCTGTCGATGTTGTTTAAAGAGGGGCAGTTAAGCTCTCTGAACCCGGGGGTGGGGCGTATTTTTGGTCTGTTGAGTTTGCAAGCGTTACCCCGTCGTTTGTCGTTGGATTTCAAAGATTTTTTCAGAAAGGGGTTTGGTTTTGATCTTATCAAGGGCAGTTTTTCTTTTGCTGACGGTCAGGCCTACACCAGTAACATGATGATGAAAGGGCCGATTGGGCATGTGTTGGTCAAGGGGCGCACCGGTTTGGTAGCGCAAGATTACGATCAGGTGATTACCATCAATCCCAATTTGGCCGGTTCACTGCCATTGGTGGGGTTGTTGGCGGGTGGCACGGGGGTGGGGTTGGCGGTGTTGGCTTTGGAGGGAATTTTAAAAGCCATGGGAGCGAAAGTCGAGGAGCTGGGACAATTGAAATATACTTTGGGCGGAAGTTGGGCGAATCCCGCTTTGGTGCTGGTGGCAGGAGAGAGTTTTGAGGATGAAAATGACGATGAGTTGTAGTTCGGTAGTATTGCGTTACGCTCTATTGATGGGATGTGTGTTATCAGGGTCACTCTCTGCTCAGGCGTTGTATTCCATCACTGCCGAGCAGTGGTCACAGCCGCGCAGCGGTGAGCGGGTGATGGCCTTGCCAGCGATTGAGCCGTTGCTGCAAGGTTGGCGTGACGATCCGACACAGCGAATTGAAGTGCTCTATCCTGGAGGGGAGAGTGGGGTGTTATGGGCAAAGGAGCTGCAAGATTGGTTGGTGGCATTGGGAACGCCCTCTGCGCAGATTCAGATCCGTGTTGGCAGTCAAGCTGCGAACCGTTTGCAAATAAAAATTTTAACCTTTAAGGAGTAGGTGCAGTGAGTACAGTGGCAGCAATTCAGATGGCTTCTGGGCCGAACGTGCAGGCAAATCTATTGGAAGCAGCGGGGTTGATTGGCAACGCAGCTGAGGCGGGTGCTGAGCTGATTGTCTTGCCGGAAAACTTCGGCATGATGGGGATGAAACCAGAGGATGTGCTTAAAGTGATGGAGCAACCGGGTTCGGGTTTGATGCAGGATTTTCTTGCCGATCAAGCAAAAAAATACGGGGTTTGGTTGGTGGGCGGTACGGTGCCATTGAGTAGCAGCGATGAAAAACGGGTGCGCCAATCGTGCCTGTTGTTTGATGATAAGGGCGAGCAGGTGGCGCGTTACGACAAACTGCATCTGTTTGATGTGCAGATCGAAGAGAGCGGCGACAGCTACCATGAATCGTCGGTGATTGAACCTGGTAACGAGGCGGTGGTGGTGGATACGCCGTTTGGTAAGTTGGGTTTGGCGATCTGTTATGACCTGCGTTTCCCTGAGCTGTTTCGACAGTTGGTGGATAAGGGCATGGAGATCGCAGCGGTGCCGAGCGCCTTTACCAGTATCACCGGTAAAGCCCATTGGGAGCCGTTGGTGCGCGCCCGAGCGATTGAAAATTTGAGCCATGTGGTGGCTGCTGCACAAGGAGGCTATCACATCAACGGCCGCGCCACCTACGGCCACAGTGTCATTGTCGATCCTTGGGGGAGTAAATTGGCTGAGATGTCACAAGGTGTGGGCTATGTTTCGGCACGGTTGGATCGAGAGCGCCTTAACAGCACGCGGAAAAATTTTCCTGTGATTGAACATCGTCGTCTGCGTTGTGAGATGGTTTAGGGTATAAAGGCAATTTTTGGGTCTGAGGATTTTAGTCAGACCCCGCTTAGACTTAATCGGCACTTTGTGCTTTAATCCGCTCCCATGTCCTTACCACTTCCTCTGTTTATCGGTCTGCGTTACACCCGTGCCAAACGGCGTAACCATTTCATCTCTTTTATTTCCCTAACCTCGATGATGGGCATTGCCCTTGGGGTGCTGGCGTTGATCACGGTTTTGTCGGTGATGAACGGCTTTGAAAAGGAGCTGCGCGAACGCATCCTCGGCATGGCCGCTCATGCCAGTATCTCCGCTAATGTGGGTCATCTCAGTGATTGGCAACGTGCTGAACAGCAGGCCTATCAGATCCCCGAGGTGGTGGGCGCTGCGCCTTACATTGAGGGTCAGGTGATGATGGTCAATGGCCAGCAGGTGAGCGGTGCGGTGATTCGAGGCGTGTTGCCCAGCCATGAACCGAAAGTCTCTGAAGTGTCTGAAAAGATGAAAGAGGGGGTTTAGATGATCTGAAAGCGGGGCATTTTGGTATTGTGCTCGGTTATGATTTGGCGCGTTTTCTCGGTGTTGAGGTGGGCGATAAAGTCACCATGGTGACCCCGCAGGCCAACGTCACACCGATGGGCGTGTTGCCGCGTTTGAAACGTTTCAGTGTGGTGGGGATTTTTCAGGTGGGGATGTACGAATACGACCGCTCCAGTGCCTTGATTCACATTGACGATGCCGCCCGTCTGTTGCGGATAAAAGAGGGTGAGGTGACGGGAGTGCGTTTGCGTTTGATGGATCTGTTTCAAGCGCCGCAGGTGATCAAACGCCTGAAGGAAGAGCTGGGGTTTCAGTATTGGATCACCGACTGGACGCAGAAAAATCAGAATTTCTTCCGTGCTGTTAAAACGGAAAAGACGGTGATGTTTGTTATTTTGGCGCTGATCGTGGCGGTGGCGGCTTTCAACATTGTTTCAACCTTGGTGATGGTGGTGACGGACAAACAGGCAGACATCGCTATTTTACGCACCTTGGGATTGACCCCTGCCAGCACCTTGCTGGTGTTTTTGGTGCAGGGTACCTTGATCGGTTTGATCGGTACGTTTTTAGGTGTGCTGGGCGGAGTGGCGCTGTCACTGAACGTCGGTACCTTGGTGCCGATGTTGGAGAACGTTTTGGGGGTTCAATTTCTCTCCCCCGAGGTCTATTACATCAGCGACCTTCCTTCCGACTTGCATTGGAATGATGTGGTTAACATCGCCATGCTCTCTTTTGGTATGACCTTGTTGGCGACGATCTACCCTGCGTGGCAAGCGTCGCGAGTCGATCCGGCGGAGGCGCTGCGTTATGAGTGAGATCAAAATTCCGGTGGTGGAGTGTCGCCAGTTGCAGAAAAAATTTGTGCAGCGTGGTATGGACGATGTGGTGGTTTTGCAGGAGATCGACTTTAAGGTGCAGGCAGGGGAGCAGATCGCCATTGTGGGTACTTCGGGCAGTGGTAAAAGCACTTTATTGCACTTAATGGGCGGTTTGGATACCCCCAGCTCTGGTGAGGTCTGGGTGGGTGGGCAAAATATGGCACGCCTCTCGCCTGCGGCGCGCGGCACCTTGCGCAACCAAGAGATGGGGTTTGTTTACCAATTTCATCACCTGTTGCCGGAGTTCAGCGCGTTGGAGAATGTGGCCATGCCGCTGCTGATTCGTGGTTTGAGTCTGAAAGAGGCGCAAAAGCAGGCTAAGCCGTTGCTCGACGAGGTCGGTCTGTCACACCGTTTGCAGCACAAACCAGGTGAATTGTCGGGGGGGGAGCGTCAGCGGGCGGCCATTGCTCGTGCCTTGGTAACCAAACCGCGCTGCATTCTGGCTGATGAGCCAACAGGCAATCTGGATGAGCACACCGCCGAGCAGGTGATGGCGCTGTTTTTGGATCTGAACCGCGAGTATCACACCAGCTTTGTGGTGGTGACTCACAACCTAAAATTGGCGGCGCGGATGGAAAAAACCATGCGCCTCTCTGACGGTGGTTTGCACCAACAGTCAGGCACGGATCTTTAATTACCGAATCAAATTCAAAAACTCATTGCGGGTGTTGATGTCCTCGCGGAAACGCCCGAGCATCACAGAGGTGGTCATTACCGAATTTTGTTTCTCTACCCCACGCATCATCATGCAGAGGTGTTTGGCTTCGATCACTACACCAACGCCAGAACCGTTGGTGACCTCATTGATGGTTTCGGCGATCTGCTTGGTGAGGGTTTCCTGAATCTGCAAGCGACGCGCGTACATATCCACAATCCGAGCGATTTTTGACAGCCCGATCACCTTGCCCTTCGGCAGATAGGCCACATGGCACTTGCCAATAAATGGCAGCATGTGGTGTTCACACATAGAATAGAGCTCGATCTCCTTGACGATCACCATCTCATCGGTGTCCGACTCAAAAATAGCGCCGTTAACCACCTCTTCCACGCTCTGTTGATAACCCCGAGTGAGAAACTGCATCGCTTTAGCGGCACGTTTGGGTGTATCACGCAACCCGTCACGGGTGATGTCTTCACCGAGGGAGCTGATGATTTCTGAGTACTGTTTTTCCATGAGATAAGGGAGCCTTAGCAGGGGTGATAAATTGAGTGGCGCATTTTACGGCAACAGAGCCAGAGTTAATACCATAAAAACGGCGTGGATTTGCCGGTAAATCGAACTCACAGCGGAATCAGTGTCAGAGATTGAAGAGGATTCACCATAATTAAGGGGTGCTCTGATGTATTTTTTAAGTCGTCTTGCCATGCAAAGGGTGCGTAAAAGCCTGCCTCCCATCTCTGCCACAGAGCGTGCTGCCCTTGAGGCTGGCGGGGTTTGGTGGGAGGCCGAGCTGTTTCAGGGTAATCCAGATTGGGGCAAGCTAGAGGCGGTTGTCGCTCATTCTCTGAGCGATGAAGAGCAGGCTTTTATCGACGACCCAACTCATGAGCTGTGCCGTTTATTGAACGATTGGCAGATTACCCATCAACTGCATGACCTGCCGCCCGAGGTATGGGATTTTCTTAAACAGCGGCGTTTTTTCGGCATTATCATCCCAAAAGAGTACGGCGGCCTTGGTTTTTCAGCCTTGGCGCATTCTGAGGTGGTGATGAAAATTGCCAGTCGCTGTGGCAGTGCGGCGGTGACGGTAATGGTGCCTAACTCGTTGGGACCGGCAGAACTGCTGCTGCACTACGGCAGTGAGACCCAAAAAAACTACTATCTGCCCCGTCTGGCTCGCGGTGATGAGATCCCCTGTTTTGCGTTGACCTCAGCGCGTGCCGGTTCCGATGCCGGTTCCATCAGCGATTATGGCGTGGTCTGTCAGGGGCTGCATCGCGGCAAGCAGGTGCTGGGGTTGAGGGTCAGTTGGCAAAAACGTTACATCACTTTGGCCCCAGTGGCGACGGTGTTGGGGCTGGCGTTTCGAGCTTATGATCCCGATGGCCTGTTGGGCGGTGAGGTTGATCTGGGCATCACTTGCGCCTTGATTCCAACCGCTACAGAAGGGGTGCGGATCGGTGAGCGGCACATCCCTCTGGATATGGCCTTTCTGAATGGCCCGACCACGGGTTCAGGGGTGTTTGTGCCGCTGGAGTGGATCATTGGCGGTGAGGCCAATTTGGGGTGTGGCTGGCCGATGCTGATGGACTCCTTGGCCGCTGGAAGAGGTATTTCGCTGCCCGCCTTGGGGGTGGGTTACAGCAAAATGGCCTGTTTCACTACCGGCGCGTACACCCGTTTGCGTCAGCAGTTTGGCGTGCCTATTGCCCGTTTTGAAGGTGTGGAGGAGGTGCTGGCACGCATGGCTGGGTTGACCTACATGATGGATGCGGGACGGCGTTTGACCTTGAGCGCCTTGGACAGCGGTGAACAACCGGCGGTGGTCTCCGCCATTTTGAAACACTATTTGACCGAAGGCGCACGCACGGTGGTGACGGCGGCGATGGATCTGCACGGCGGGCGGGGCATCTGTGTCGGGCCACGAAATTATTTGGCCTTGGCTTATCAGAGTCTGCCGGTGGCGATCACCGTCGAAGGGGCGAATATTCTTACCCGCAATCTGATTATCTTTGGCCAAGGGGCGTTGCGTTGTCATCCGCATCTGTTGGCGGAGGCAGAGGCGGCGCAGAGCGGGGATCTGGCGTGTTTTGATCGTCACTTTACGGCGCATTTGATCTATTTGTTGAAAAACAGCGGGAGATCTTTTTGGTCGGCGTTGAGTTTTGGTCGTGGTTTATCTCGTCCGGTGGCGGGGTTTGAGGGACGGTATTACCAACATCTGGGGCGTTACAGCGCCGCTTTTTCTTTTTTATCCGATGTGGCTCTGCTGAGCTTAGGCGGCGAGTTAAAACGCCGTGAGCGGATTTCGGCGCGCTTTGCCGATGCCTTGGCCTACCTCTTTTTTGCTTCGGCGTTGCTGAAACGTTTTGCCGCTGAAGGGCGACCGGAGTCGGATCGTGTTTTATTGCAGTGGGGTTGTGATTATTGCTTCTATCAGATCGAACAGGCGCTGTTGTCCCTCTGCCAGAATTTTCCTCGCCGAGGCTTGGGTCTGCTGTTGCAGCGTTGGGTTTTTCCCTTGGGGACGTGGCGTAAACCGCCCAGTGATGCTCTGGATCATGCGCTGGCAAGGTTGATCACAGAGGACGGTGAGGCACGACAGCGGCTCTGTGCGGGCATTTATCAGTGCGATCAAAAAGAAGATCTCTGTGGTCGCATTGAGGTGGCGTTTCAGGCGCAGATGTTGGCGGAACCCATTCAACGCCGACTCTCTCAGGTGTCACCGCAACCCTTTGATCTGGAGTACGCCGAGTGGCTTGAGCAATTGTTGCAGGAGTCCTTGATTACCGCCACTGAGGCGCGGTTGCTGCGAGAGGCGGAAAGGGCGGTGCAGGAGGCGATTCAAGTAGACAGCTTCAAAGCGGAGGAGCTGCGGCTCTGTTCGGTTCCCAATCGAGCGGCTTGAATTTGGTTTGGTTTTTGTTGGGGTTATCACCCCAACCTACGGTATTTTTAACCTATGAGAGGCGGTTAAGATGAGAGCACTCAATCAGATGCAACGGGCGGCGGTATTGGGTTCTGGGGTGATGGGGGCGCAGATTGCCGCTCATTTGGCTGGCTGTGGTGTGCAGGTGTTTTTATTTGATCTCTGCTCAGAATCAGAGGATCAGCCGAATGTTTTGGCAGAAAAAGCCTTGCGGGGTCTGAGCAAACTCAAGCCGGAGGCGCTGTTGGATAAGACGGTTTTAGCGTGCATTCAAGCGGCCAACTACCGTGATGACCTACCCTTGTTGAGCCACTGTGATCTGATTATTGAGGCGGTCAGTGAACGCCCTGAGATTAAAAAGGCACTTTACACACAGATCAGCCCCCGTCTTAACCCTGAGGCTATTTTGGCCAGCAACACCTCGGGTTTGAGCATTGGCCTGTTGGCGCAGGCTTTACCAACGGAGTTACGCCCGCGTTTTTGTGGCATTCACTTTTTTAACCCACCGCGTTACATGCACTTGGTGGAGCTGATCGCCCACGAGGACAGCGATACTGAAATGCTCGATTTTCTGGAGGCGTTTCTCACCAGCCGCTTGGGCAAAGGGGTGATTCGAGCGCGAGAGACTCCGGCCTTTATCGCCAATCGCATCGGTACTTTTTCCATTGTCTCCATCTGTCATCACGCTGAGCGTTTTAAACTGGCCCCAGTAGAGGTGGATCTGCTCACGGGGGAGCTGTTGGGGCGACCTAAAAGCGCCACCTATCGCACCATGGATCTGGTGGGGCTGGATATTTTGGCGGCGGTGGTGGGTTCGTTAAGAACGCGGTTAACGGATGATCCGTGGCAGCAGCAGTTCACTCTGCCGAGCTGGATTACGGATCTGCTGGCGAAAAAGGCATTGGGGCAAAAAAGCGGCGCGGGTGTTTATAAAAAGGTCGCGGGGCAAATTCGGGTTTACCAGCCTGATCTCGGTGAATATCGAGTCAGTGCGGCGAAAATAGCGCCGGATCTTGGGGCGCTGTTTGCCCTTAAAGACCCACAAAAACGCTTCGAGGCGTTGCTGGCTTGTGATGAACCACAAGCGCAATTTCTGCGCGCACTGCTGGCCGATCTGTTTCATTACGCTGCCTTTCATCTGGAGTCGGTTGCACACAATGCAGCGGATCTGGATCTGGCCATGCGTTGGGGGTTTGGTTGGCAGCAAGGCCCGTTTGAGCTGTGGCAATCGCTGGGCTGGCAGCGGGTGTCTCAGTGGTTGCAAGCTGAGATCAAGGCAGGAAGCACGCTTGCAGATGCCCCGCTGCCAGACTGGGTGTTTCAACAGTCGCAGGTTCACGGCGAGCAGGGTTCGTGGTCTGCCTGTGACGGCATTTTTCAGCCCCTTGCAGAACATGCCGTTTATCAGCGTCAACTGTTTCGGCCTCGGCCTGTTGGTGTGTTGCCAGCAGAGAAGATCACTGTGGTGGAAGAGGGTGAGGGGGTGCGTCTTTGGCACAACGGCGATGGCCTTTTGGTGGTCAGTTTCACCACCAAACTGCACACCGTAGACAACGAGGTGTTGATGGGGTTGCTGCGGGCGATTGAGTTGGCGGAAAGGGAGTTTAAGGCGTTGTTGATCTGGCAGCCGCACGCGCCTTTTTGTGCCGGTGCCAATTTGAAGCTGGTGCTGGAGAGTATGGCGGCGGGTCAAGCGGATCAGGTTGAGGCGCTGGTGAAACAATTTCAGCAGGTGAGTCTGCGCCTCAAGCAGAGCAGCGTGCCTACGGTGGCGGTGGTGCAGGGGCTGGCGCTGGGAGGCGGTTGTGAGCTGCTGCTGCACTGTGATCGGGTGGTTGCGGCGCAAGAGAGTTACATCGGTTTGGTGGAGACAGGGGTGGGTTTAGTGCCTGCCGGTGGGGGCTGTAAAGAGATGCTGTGGCGCGCTCTGGAGGGTTTGCCTGAGGGGGCTGATCCGCTGCCTCCTGTGGCGCGTTATTTTGAGTCGATGGCGCTGGCGACGGTTTCGGGTTCTGCACAGCAGGCCAAAGCGTTGGGTTATTTACGACCTGCGGATCTGATTGTGCCCCATGTGGATGAGTTGCTTTATGTGGCCAAACAGCAGGCTAAGGCTCTGGCGGAGTCCAACTATTTGCCGCCGCTGCCACAGCAGGTGCCTGTTTTAGGTCGCAGCGGTTTGGCGACGTTGAAGACCAAGCTGTTCAATTTGCGTGAGGGTGGTTTTATCTCTCCTTACGACTTCACGGTGGCCGAAAGTTTGGCGCGGGTGTTGTGCGGCGGTGATCTGGAGGCGGGCAGTCGAGTGGATGAGGGCTGGGTTTTAGCTTTGGAGCGTGAGGCGTTTATGGCTTTGTTGCGTAACAAAGAGACGCAGCAGCGCATCTTGCACACCTTAAAAACCGGCAAACCGCTGCGTAACTAAGAGGAGCATCAGCATGGCCAGACAAATTCAAGCGGCTTATTTGGTGGCGGCGAAACGCACCGCCATTGGCAAAGCGCATCGAGGTGCTTTAGCTCAGGAGCGTCCAGATGATCTGTTGGCGCATGTTCTGAAAGGGGTGATGGAATGTGTGCCGCAACTGGATGCGGAACAGGTGGAGGATGTGGTGGTGGGTTGTGCCATCCCTGAGGCGGAACAAGGATTGAATGTTGCGCGCATGGCGTTGCTGTTGGCGGGGTTGCCGGAATCGGTGCCGGGGGTAACGGTGAATCGTTTCTGTGCTTCGGGTCTGCAAGCGGTGGCGCAGGCAGCGGATCGCATTCGTCTCGGCGAGGCGGAGGTGATGTTGGCGGCGGGTGTGGAGAGTATGAGCCTGTTGCCCATGAGCGGTCATCGCCCGAGGCTCAATGCGCGTATTTTTACAGATGAGCGCGTGGGGATTGCTTACGGTATGGGGTTGACCGCTGAAACGGTGGCGCAGCGGTGGCAGGTGAGCCGTGAGGATCAGGATCGTTTTGCTTTGCAGAGCCATCAGCGCGCGTTGGCGGCGATGGAGCGAGGTGATTTCAGCGCGGAAATTTTGCCTTATGAGGTGGTGCAGCGACGGCCAAATTTAACCACCGGTGAGGTTGAAATTCAATCACATTGGCTGAGCCAAGACGAAGGGCCGCGTTGCGACACCAGCTTAGAGGCGTTGGCTAAATTGCCCACGGTGTTTGCTGCGCGAGGCTCGGTGACGGCGGGCAACAGCTCGCAAGTAAGCGACGGTGCGGCGGCGCTGTTGCTTTGCAGTGAAAAAATCGTACTGCGTTATGGTTTGCAGCCTTTGGCGCGCTTTGTTGGTTACTCGGTGGTGGGGGTGGCTCCAGAAATTATGGGCATCGGGCCGCTGGCTGCGATTCCTAAACTGCTTAAACAAACGGGGGTGAAGCAACAACAGGTGGATTGGATTGAGCTAAACGAAGCGTTTGCGGCGCAGAGTTTGGCGGTCATTCGAGAGCTGGATCTTGATCCGGCCAAGATAAATCCTAATGGTGGTGCGATTGCCTTGGGGCATCCTTTGGGCGCTACGGGGGCGATTCGTGCAGCGTCTGTTCTGCATGCAATGCAGCAGGGTAATTTGAAATACGGTCTGGTGACGATGTGCATCGGGACGGGGATGGGGGCGGCCGCTCTGTTTGAATGCTGTGACTGACGATTATCTGTACCCTTTTTTGATGAACGGTATTTTTTTGGAGTTAATTGGCTCTAAAAAAAGGGTCAGTGGAAAACTAGGGCTGTACATTATTTTTCTAAGGCTTAGACTTGTCGGCCTCTATATAGATCAGAGGCAAGGCCAGAGTGTAGGACGGCTTTGGAACTAGACGATGGAGTCATAATCATAATTACATTTTTGGGGGCCGCATGAGTCGCCTTTTTTCTGCGTGTGTTTTAGTGCTTGGAATGGCATTTTTAGTTGGGTGCGATCAGAGTGTGCAGTTGGGAACGCCACAATCGATTAAGACCTTAACCTTACCTACGGTGAATTCGACTTTTTTAGCTGAGTTTGATCCTGCGAAAGGGGTGTTACCCTTTCCTAATAACCTGCTGTTTACGGGGTCTACCGATGGAACCATTAATATTCCTATTGAGGGTTCCGTCAATCCGAGTGTAGGCAGTGATCCGGCCAATGATTATTCAAACCCTAAAGTGGTGTTGAATACCTTGGATGGTTTTTCTAGCGTTGCTCCGCTGTCGGTGAGTTTTACCGCTGAGGTTGATCCGGCAACGGTAACACCAAACAGTGTGCGTCTTTATGAGGTGGCTTTGACCCGTGGGGCGGTCACCTCTATTGAGCGTGCGTTGGTTTATGGGGTGGATTACTTGCCCTCTGCCTCCGGCAATTCGATTGGTATTTTATTGCTCAAAGCACTGCAACCGCAACGCTCTTATTTGGTGGCAATCAGCGATGATTTGCGCTCGCTGGCGGATGAGCAGGTCATCTCCAGTAGCACCTATCTGTTGGCAAAACGAGGCATTCCCTTGATTAACGCCGATGGTAGCAGTGCCGAAGCGGGTTTGAGTGATGCCGAAGCGCAGAGTTTGGAGCGTTTGCGTCAAGCGGTTAATTTGCAAGAGGTGCAGATTGAGGCCGCCGGTTTACTTGCCAGTAAGGTGGTTTTGAGTTGGAGTTTTACTACTCAATCGGTGGGTGTTGTTTTAAATGAGGTGCGTAATCAAGCCACAAGTGTCGCGGCTGTTTTTCCAACCAGTATTGGCAATACGGCTGAGCTGCTGCCAGGCACGGCGGGTATTTCAGATCTCTATGTGGGCAGCATGACGTTGCCTTATTATCTGCAAGACACCAGTGACAACCCCTTTGGGCCATTGCAGGGTTTTTGGCGCGGAGTAAACAGCTCTTTTCTGACTGCGTTTAATCCAAAACCACTCAAGTATGTGGATCAAAAGATTCCCCTGTTGGTTTCGATTCCCAATGTCAGCAGTGGCCAGAGCAAACCGGCTGCGGGTTGGCCGGTGGTGATTTTTCAACACGGCATCACCTCCAATCGCAGCTCCATGTTGGCGATTGCCGACAGTTTGAGTCAGGCGGGTTTTGCAACGCTGGCGATTGACTTGCCCTTGCACGGCATTACGGATAAAAACAGCGGGCTTTACACCTCTTTTGAACGTACCTTTGATCTGGATTACGTCACAGAAGATGCCAATACGGGGGCAATTACCGCCCAAGCGCCGGATCAGCAGATTGACAGCTCGGGACGCCACTTTACTAATTTAACCCGTTTGTTGACTTGGCGTGACAATTTGCGTCAGAGCGTTGCTGATCTGTTTGCCTTGAAAGCGTCACTCGCGGATTTGGATTACGACGGTGATGGTCGTGCGGATTTGGATGCCACAACGGTGCGTTTTGTGGGGCACTCTTTGGGGGCGATGGTGGGTGTGCCATTTTTGGCTCTGGAGCCGACGGTGGGAGCTGCTGTATTGGCCATGCCGGGCGGGGGGGATTGCTAAGTTGTTGGATGGTTCGGCCTCGATTGGACCTGCGATTGCGCTTGGTTTGAACCTGGCCGCAGGGCTGGTAAAAGGCAGCGCCGACTATGAGGCCTTTTTGGCTGTGACACAGACGGCATTGGATTCAGCGGATCCGTTGAATTACGCGCAGCAGTCCGTGGCCAATCGAGGGGTGATGTTACTGGAAGTGGTGGGCGGGGTCAGCTCGCCTGCGGATCAGGTGGTGCCCAATCATGTGGGAACCTTAGCGAACGGTTTTGCTGATGCTCCCGCAAATACGATTCCAGGGCCTCTGTCGGGTACGGATCCGTTGGCTATGGCAATGAACTTACCCGTTCTTAAGGTGGCCACCAGTGGTGTGCAGTTACCCGCGTGGCTGCGATTTAGCACAGGGGATCACTCTTCCATTTTAAGTCCAGCAGCAGATCCGGCGGTAACGGCAGTGATGCAGAGTGTGGCGGCACAGTTTGTGGCGAGCGACGGGGCAAGCGTGGCTCTGACGCCAGAGGCGGTAACGCTGTTGGAGTAGTGGTCTTAATTTGTTAGGGTGATTGGGGGTTTCCGCATCACTCGCTGGAGAGATTTATGGTTCACTGTTGTGGGGTAGGCGCAAGGTTTCGCTGTTTTTCTATTTTTATCTTGTTAGGTATAAATGGGACTGCATCGGCATTCCAATTTTCTCAATCAGGTGATGGTTTTAGCGGCAGTTGGGATACCACCCTCTCTTACGGTCTTCTTTCTCGTGTGCAGGAGCCAGATGCGGCTTTGGTGGCGGTCAGTAACGGCGGTTCGGCATTTTCGGCCAATGGCGATGATGGCACTCTCAATTACGCCACAGGCATCGTTTCTAATGTGTTTAAAATCACCAGTGAAATCGAGTTGAATCGAGATCGTTACGGTGCTTTTTTGCGCGCCACGGCCTTTTACGATCAGGAAAATAGCGATGGGGTGCGTGAACGTACCCCTTTGAGTGATGACGCTCTGAGTTTGGTGGGCAGTTCGAGTGAATTATTGGACGCTTATTTATGGGCGGAATTTTATCCTGCTGATCGACCCTTGGAGTTTCGCTTGGGCAATCAGGTTTTGAGCTGGGGTGAAAGCACCTTTATTCGTAACGGCATTAATGTCATTAACCCCGTTGATATTACCAAAGCGCGTCTGCCGGGAGCAGAGTTGCGTGAAATTTTAAAACCTGTGCCTCTGTTATCAACGATGTTTACTCTCTCTGAAAACAGTTCTTTGGCGGCGTTTTATCAGTTGCAATGGCAAGAGACCATCACCGATCCGACGGGCAGTTATTTTAGTAGCAATGATTTTGCGGGCATTGACGGTGATCGAGTGATGCTCGGCTTTGGCAGTGTGCCTGAGGGTGATTTTTTGGCGGTTAAACGAGCGGCCACAGGTGAAGCCCGCGACGATGGGCAGTTTGGTGTGAACTATCGGTTTTATATGCCGCAGTGGAACGACACCGAGTTTGGTCTTTTTTATCTCAATTATCACAGCCGCTTACCCATTATCAGTGCGCGTACCGGCACACAGGTCTCAGCAGATTTTGTTAACGGTGCGAACGGTCAGGCGTTGGCATCGAGCATTATTGCCGCTGGCGGCAGTGTGGCTACCGCAGAGGCGGTGTTGACCAATATCTACGCAGAAACGGCGCGTTACCGGACTGAATATCCCGAGGATATTGGCCTGTTAGGGCTGAGTTTTAATACCACGTTGGGCAGCACCGCTCTGCAAGGTGAATACTCTTATCATAAAGATCGGCCTTTGCAGATGGATGACGTTGAACTGCTGTTTGCCGCTCTCGGGCCGGTCGATGCCGATTTGGCGCAATTGAATCAGGTGGGCGACTTTAGCAATCGCTACGAAACCGATATTCCAGGGTACATTCGCCGTGATTTATCCCAATTGCAAATGACGGCGACTCATCTGTTTGGGCCGATGATGGGAGCGGATTCAGTGGTGCTGCTGGCGGAAACGGGCATGACCTATGTGCATAATATGCCGAGTAAAGATGAACTCCGTTTGGAAGCCCCTGGTACTGCGGTGAGCGGCAATGCCAATTTGGCAGATAAACAATCGGGTGATGCGATCAGTGTGGTGGAAGAGGCGCGTCATTTTGCTGATCAATTTTCTTGGGGTTATCGTTTGGTGAGCAAGCTGGATTACAGTGGTGTGATTGGGCCGATTAATTTATCGCCGCGTCTGATTTGGCAGCACGATGTTAAGGGCAATACGCCAGGTCCTGATGGTAATTTCCTTGAGGATCGTCGGGTGCTGACGCTGGCTCTGGGTGGTTCGTATCAAAATGTTTGGACGGGTGACCTGAGTTACAGCCGTTATTTTGGTGCGGGTCGTTATAATGTACTGAATGATCGTGATTTTGTGGCGATGAACATCAAATATTCCTTTTAGGTTGGAGCAATAGAATGAGACTTTTTTTACGCCACTCTGTTACTCCGCTGCTGTTTTCATTTTTTAGCCTGTTCTCGACCTCCCTTATGGCGGAAATTTCAGTAGCAGAGGCTGAACGTCTGGGTGCAGACCTGACCCCTTTGGGGGGCGAAAAAGCGGCCAATGCAGCTGGAACCATTCCAGCTTGGAACGGGGGGCTGACCCAGCCTCCAGAAAATTATAAAAAAGGTGATCATCACCCCGACCCTTTTGAGGAAGAACAACCGCTGTTTGTGATTAATTCGGATAATATGTCTGAGTATGAAGCCTCTTTAACCGAAGGCCATAAAGCGCTTTTACACGCTTACAAAGGTTATTCGATGAAAGTGTATCCGAGTCACCGTACGGCAGCAGCACCTGAGCGAATTTATGCTGCGACCAAAAAAGTGGCCACCACAGCGCGCTTAAGCAAAGATGGCAATGGTGTGGCAGGCAGTGTGATTGGTATTCCATTTCCATTGCCCAAAAACGGTCTGGAAGTGGTGTGGAATCATATTTTGCGCTGGCGTGGTGATGTCGCAGAGCGTTTTATTGGGCAAGCGGCACCGACACGCGGTGGCGATTACAGCTTGGTTAAATTCCGCGATGAATTTTTTATGCGTTACAGTCATGCGGATATGAGCAAGGAGGCGTTGGATAATACTTTGCTCTATTTAAAGCAAAAAGTGCTTTCTCCTGCGCGTTTGGCGGGCGGTATTTTATTGGTGCATGAGACCTTAAATCAATCCCAAGAGCATCGTAAGGCGTGGGTGTACAATAAAGGTCAACGCCGCGTGCGCCGTGCGCCGAGTGTGGCGTTTGATAATCCAGGTACGGCTTCCGATGGGATGCGCACCAATGATCAATTTGATATGTTTAATGGCAGCCCTGAACGTTACAACTGGCAATTGCTGGGTAAAAAAGAGCTGTTGGTGCCGTATAATAATTATCAACTGCACAGCGATAAACTGAAATACAGCGATATTTTAACCCCCCAGCACATCAACCCTGAATATTTGCGTTATGAATTGCATCGGGTCTGGGTGGTCAAGGCGACCTTAAAAGAGGGACAACGGCACATTTATAAATCACGAACCTTCTATGTCGATGAGGATTCATGGCAAATTTTGGTGGTGGATCAATACGACAACCGGGATCAAATTTGGCGCGTTTCCGAAGGATTTGTGATCAATTATTACGAAGTCCCCACTTTGTGGACAACCTTAGAAGTACACACAGATTTGCAAGCGGGGCGTTACATTGCCATCGGTTTGGATAACGAAGACCCTATGTACAATTTTGATCTGCAACGCAGTGAAGCGGATTATTCGATTTCGGCGTTGCGACGTGAGGGGCGGCGTTAAGGGTTTTTTTATGGCGTTGATGTTCCCCATTCTACTTTCTATTTCTGCTCTGTTTTTCATCCCGTGCAAGCGGGGTCTGCAACCTCTTCTTCTAATGAAGCTGTTTTTAGCCGCCTTTCTCCTTTAGCATCCAGCTCTCTTTTAGTGGCCGGTTTTTCCAACGATCAGCGGATGGTGGTGGTAGGTGAGCGTGGCCATATTTTAACCTCTCAGGACGATGGCAAAAATTGGCAGCAGGCTCATGTGCCGAGTCGCAGCCTAATTACCTCGGTTTTTTTTAGTGGTGAGTTGGGTTGGGCGACCACCTTTGAGGGGCAAATTTTACACAGCCAAGATGGCGGAGAGCGGTGGCAGAGTCAATTTGTTTCGGCTGAAAAAAATCGCCCGTTGTTGGATATCTGGTTTGAAAATCCGCAGCACGGTTTGGCCATCGGTGCTTACGGCTATTTTTTGGAAACGTGGGACGGTGGTCAGCAGTGGCAGGCACGAAATTTTTATCAAGAGGATGATTTTCATCTGAATAAAATGGCCGCTGATCAACAGGGTCGTCTGTTTGTGGTAGCCGAAGCGGGGCAGGTTTATCGCTCTTTAAATAAGGGTAAAACATGGCAGAAATTGGACTTTCCTTATATGGGCTCTCTGTTTGGACTGTTGCCGATCAATGAGCAAGGTCTGTTGGTGGTGGGGTTGCGGGGGCATATTTTTTACTCGGATGATGGCGGCGAGCAGTGGCGACAGATTGAAAGCGGCAGTTCGGCGCTGTTGAGCGGTGTGCGTCAACGTGCCGATGGGCGTATTTTTGTGGTGGGCAGTGAGGCGACGGTGTTGCAGAGTGAAGCAAGCTTAGATCGTTTTAAGCCATTTCCCTTAGCGCAGCGCATGGCCATTTCTGATGTGTTGGTTAATTCAAAAGGACAACTGATTTTAATCGGTGAACAGGGCGTTGTGCCATTTGAGCCGCAGCGGTGAGAAATTTTTTTCTCTTTTTAGAAGCGGGGCTGTTTCGTTTTCGTGCGCTGTTGATTGCGGTTTTTTTAGCTTTGAGTCTGGCGATGGCTTTTTTTGCCACTCAACTGCAAGTGGATGCCCGTTTCGATAAATTGCTGCCGATGCAGCATGAGTATATGCAGACCTTCGCTGAGTATAAACAAGAGTTTGGTGGCGGTAATCGAGTGGTGGTGGCATTGACGGTGGCTGAGGGCGATATTTTTCAGCCTGAGTTTTTTCGTCGTCTGAAAGCGGTCACCGATGAGCTGTTTTTTATTCCGGGTATTGATCGCTCCCAAGTTCGCTCTCTGTTTACCCCCAATGTGCGTTTCACCGAGGTGACGGAAGAGGGCATTGCCGGTGGTAATGTTATCCCCGATCAATTTTATTTTAAAGCCGATCAATTGCAGCAAGTACGAAAAAACATTCTTAAAGCCGGTCTGTTGGGACGCTTGGTGGCGAATGATTTTTCTGCCGCGTTGGTGAGTGCAGAACTGCTGGATCAGGGGACAGAACAAAAAATAGATCTGATGGAGGTGGCACACCGTTTAGAGGCGATTCGGCAAAACCATCAAGGCGAGAAAAATGGGGTTTCGATTAGCCTGCAGGTGATCGGTTTTAGCAAAGTGATGGGTGACATTGCCGATGGCGCGCAGCGGGTGGTGCTCTTTTTTGCTTTGGCGTTTTTAATTACGGTGCTGTTGGTGCTTTTTTATACCCAGTCTGTACCGCTGGCTTTGGCTCCGCTGTTCTGTTCTCTGCTGGCGGTGGTGTGGCAGTTGGGTCTGCTCTCTCTGCTCGGTTACGGCATGGATCCCATGTCTATTTTGGTGCCTTTTTTGGTCTTTGCCATCGGTGTCAGTCACGGGGTACAGATGGTGAGTGCGGTTCGTTTTGAATGGATTGGCGGTGCAGATTCTTTATTGGCAGCCAAACGGGGTTTTCGTCGTCTGCTGTTACCAGGTTCGGTGGCGTTGCTCAGTGACAGTTTTGGTTTTTTGGTCATTACCTTTATTGACATTGAGATCATTCAGGAGATGGCCATTGCCGCTGGCATTGGGGTGGCGGTCATCGTGATCAGCAATCTTTTTTTATTGCCGCTTATTCTCTCCTATGTGCGGCTTGACAGCGATTTTCAGCAACGTGTGCAGCAGCGCAAAAAAGTCATGCAGCCTTTGTGGAATAAATTGGCTGTTTTTGCCACAAAAAAAGCCGCTTATCCAACGCTGTTACTGGCGCTGTTGCTGTTTTTATGCGGAGCCTGGCAGGCGAATCAGGTGGCGGTGGGGGATCTGCATCGCGGGGTGCCGGAGTTAAGTAAAACATCGCCTTACAATTTGGATACGGAGTTGATCGCAGAGCGTTTTAGTATCGGCATGGATCTGTTGACGGTGATTGTTGAAGCACCACCAGAGGGTTGTGTGAAATACGAGGTGATGGCAGCCATTGATCAATTTGTCTGGCAGATGGAAAACATCGAGGGGGTGCAGTCGGTCATCAGTTTGAGTTCGGTAGCGAAACGCATTAATGCAGGCTGGAATGAAGGCAGTCTTAAATGGCGGGTGTTGCCTCGTGAAACGGCGTTGCTGGCGCAGGCGGTGGCACCGATTGAAAGCAGCAGCGGTCTGTTGAACCGAGATTGCAGTGTCATGCCGGTCTATATTTTTAGTGACGATCATAAGGCGACCACCATCAACCGTATTATTGCAGCGGTGAAAAAGTATCGTCAGCTCAATTCGACCGCCAAGGTGCGATTTCGACTCGCCAGTGGCAATGTGGGTGTGATGGCGGCCACGAATGAGGAAGTGGAATCAGCACAGCTGCCTATTTTGCTGTATATTTTTGCTGTGATCGCGTTGCTTTGCCTGCTGAGTTTTCGCTCTTGGCGCGCTACGTTGGCGATTATTCTGCCCTTGGCGCTGGTTTCGACGCTGGCCTACGCGCTGATGGCACTGTTGCAGATCGGCTTGAAGGTGAATACCTTGCCGGTGGTGGCGCTGGGAGTGGGCATTGGGGTGGATTACGGCATCTATATTTACAGCCGTTTACAGCGTGTTTTAGAGCAAGGTTTGGATCTGCCTCAGGCCTACGCTGTGACGCTGGAGCAGACTGGCAGCGGGGTTCTGTTTACTGGCCTGACCTTGGGCGTGGGGGTGTTGACGTGGCTGTTATCGCCGTTGCAATTTCAGGCGGATATGGGTTTGCTGTTGGCCTTTATGTTTTTATTGAACATGCTGGCGGCCTTGGTGTTATTGCCCGCCTTAGCCTTTTTTTTGCAAGAGAAAAAAACCGTAGGTGGAGTAAATTGCTAAGTAAGCCATAAGTTGATTGGGTTTATGATGTTGCTGCTCTTGTGTTAAATAAAAAAATTGAAGTAAAAAATTGGAGGATGTATGCACGTTGAAATGATTAAAAATTCTGCACTGGGTAGTGAATTGAGTGATGAACAGTGTGCTTTATTGGGTGCAAAAGTAACCACTTGCAGTTTGAAAGATCGAGAGTTTTTAGTTCAAGAGGGCGATGAGGACGATACCTTGCACGTCATTGTGAAAGGCCGTTTGGAGGTCTTGAAGCAGACCGGAGCCGGTGACTGGCTGACGTTGAACATGCTTTCCGAAGGCGATCTGGCCGGTGAGCTGGGGTTCTTGGATGGTTTGGCGCGCAGCGCGGCGTTGCGTGCGGTGGGGGATTGTGAGGTCTTTTGCCTGAAACGCAGTGATTTTGAAGCGTTGTTGAGTGAGGATTGTGATCTGGTTTATAAAGTCATGCGTTCCATTGTGCGTACCGTTTACGCGATTTTACGCCGCATGAACAGCCAGCACGTTGAGATGAATAATTACATTCTAGGGCAGCACGGTCGCTACTGATCTGGGCTTTTTTAGGTGATAAACAAAACCGTCTTTTTGACGGTTTTGTTGGTTTTGGAATGAGAAAATATGAGCAAGATGAATTCTGCTGAAATTCGGCCTCTCTCTGTTGAGAGCATGCCACTGGCGGGGGTTAATTTAATCGAAGCCAGTGCAGGAACGGGTAAAACCTACACCATTACCGGCCTTTATTTGCGGCTGTTGTTGGAAAAATCGTATTCGATTGAACACATTTTGGTCATGACCTACACCGAAGCGGCCACCAAAGAGCTGCGTGAACGGGTCTGGACACGTCTGCTGGAAGCCAAGGAGGCTTTTTCATTAGGTCACAGTGACGATCCTCTGTTGCAGAGTTTGTTAACTCATTTTTCGGAGCGAGACAAAGCGCTGCGGATTTTGGAGCAGGCGTTGCACGGCTTTGATGAAGCGTCGATTTTTACTTTGCACGGTTACTGTAAACGGGCGCTGGATGATGCGGCGTTTGAGAGTGGCTTGGGGTTTGAAGTTGAATTGGTGGGGGATCAAACGCAGCTTCTGCAAGAGATCGTGGAGGATTTTTGGCGTGTTCAGTTCGCCAAAATGTCAAAACCGTTTGCCGCATACGCGCTGCAACAGTTGCACGATCCGTACAGTTTGGCGACTGAGATGGCTCCGCATATCGCCAAGTCGTATTTGATTTTGCCTGATATGATTGCCATTAAAGATTATGAAGTGCGTTATACCGAATGTTTTCGAGCAGCGCAAAAAATATGGCAGGCTGAAGCCGAGTCTATTTCTTCCTTGATTGTTGATAATAAAAGTTTGAATGGCAATAAATACCGTAAAGCCTCCATACCAAACTGGTTGGATGAATTGCAATTGTTTTTTTCTGCTGAATGTGTTGAATTCTCTTTGCCTAAAAAGGCTGAGATGTTCTCTCAGTCTATATTGAAGTCATCGTTGAAAAAAAATAAAACAGACTACCCTCAACATGTTTTTTTTGAACAAATGGAGGCACTGGTTGAGGTTGCGGAACAGTTAAATAATTCGTTGTTAGAGCAGTTGAGTAATTTTAAGGTAGAGCTGATTCACTACGCCCGTGAGCAGTTGACGCTGCGCCAAAGAGAAAGCAGCAGCAATCTTTTGATGCACTGCTGAGTAATTTGCAAACAGCGTTACTGAGTGAGCAAGGTGAAGCGCTCAGTGAGCGTTTGCGCCAGCGTTACCCTGTAGCGTTGATTGATGAATTTCAGGATACAGATCCGATTCAATTTGATATTTTTCGTAAACTTTATTTAGAGGCCAATTTGCCGGTGTTTTGGGTTGGTGATCCGAAACAGGCCATTTACAGTTTTCGTGGTGCGGATATTTTTGCTTACCTTGAAGCGCGCCAGCAAGCGGATCAGTGTCACACATTGCAAGTGAATTGGCGCTCACAAGCAGGGCTGCTGTCGGCGGTCAGCGCTCTGTTTAGCTCTGTGGATAAACCGTTTCTTTATAACGATATTAATTTTCCAGCGGTGATGGCGGCAGAGAGCACGTCAACGGGATTGCAGTTGCGGGGTGAAGATGGCAACGAACTGCACCTCTGGTGGTTGAATGACGAAGAGGATCAAGAAAAAGAGGCAAAAAAAGAGAGTTTAAACAAAAATCAAGCGGAAGAAAAAGTGTCAGCGTTGATCTCCGCAGAAATTCAGCAGTTGTTGTCTTTAGGTCAAGAAGAACAGGCTTTAATTGATGGCCGCCCCTTAAACGGCGCTGACATTGCTATTTTGGTGCGCACTCATCGACAAGCGGCAGTGGTACGAGAACATTTATTATTACGTGGCATCTCCAGTGTGCAGCAGTCACCTCGTTCGGTATTTCAAAGCGAAGAGGCGGTGGCTTTGGAGTGGGTTCTATTGGCCATCTCTCAACCGCACCGTTCTGGTTGGGTGAAAGCGGCTTTGGCGACGGACTTGTTGGGGCTTTCCGCGCTGGAATTGCATGGTCTGGCGGCAGACGAGCAGGCTTGGGAGCAGCAGCAGAGTCACTTTTATGAGGCGAATCGACTTTGGCAAAATCGAGGTTTTATGCCGATGATGCACTACTGGATGCAGTACAACGATGTGGCACAACGTCTGTTGCGTTTGCCTGATGGGCAACGTCGTTTGACCAATTTGCGCCATTTAATGGAGTTGTTGCAGGGCAGTCGTGAGGCCGCTTTGAATATGGAGGTGCTGCTGCATTATTTCAGTCAGCGCCGTTTGGCCGAGAGCCCTCAAGATGAACATCAATTGCGTTTGGAAAACGATGAAAATTTGGTGCGCATTGTTACGGTTCATAAAAGTAAGGGTTTGGAGTACGGCGTTGTTTTTTGCCCTTTTTTATGGGGTTCTATGGGCGTTAAACCACGACAAAATCGTTCTACGCTGGATGTCACTTATCATGACCATGATGTTCATCAGCGTCGTTTGGCTCTGCAAGAGTCAAAAGATTCAATGGCCGTGGAGCAGGCCTCAGAAGAGGCTTTAGCGGAAGAGTTGCGTCTGTTGTACGTGGCTTTGACACGGGCTAAATACCGTTGCTACTTGCCGTGGGGGAACATTACCGGCATGGAGCACTCCGCTGCGGCTTACCTGCTGCATCAGGGAAAAGAGTGTAAAAAAACCGCTGCTGAGGATCTTTATAAGGATCTGGAAAATCTGGCGCAGCAGCAGAGTGGAATGATTTTAAGCAGACCAGCATTGGCTAAAAATTCTATTTTGCTTGAAACAAAGAGCGGCTCAGTGCCACAAGTGAAAAAATTTAAAGGACACCTCTATTCCAATTGGCGCATCAGCAGTTTTTCAGCGCTGTTTTCACACGGCTCGGCGGCGACGGTGGAGTCTCCTGATTACGATGGCACGGAATCCAAGTGGCTGCACAAACCATGCGAGCGTCTGGATCGTTTTGGTTTCCCTCGTGGGGCGCGTGCGGGTCAGTGTTTGCACCACTTGTTTGAGCATTTTGATTTTTCTGCGCCACTGGAGCAGGCAGAACCCTTAATTGAGAAAACGTTGCAGTTGTTCCGTTTTGATCTTCAGTGGCTGCCGGTATTAAGTGAATGGTTTGAGCAGATGTTGCATACGCCACTGAATCGGGATTCCGGTTTGGCTTTAGAGAATTTGCCAGAGCAAGCACGATTGAATGAGTTGGAGTTTTATTATCCAATGGCGACCTTTTCAATGCTGCGTTTTCGGCAGATTTTGCAGCAGCACGGCTCTGAACTAGAACAGAGATTGGCCGAGCAATTGACCTCGCGGCAAGAGCGGCAAGTGCGCGGTTTTATGAAAGGGTTTATTGATCTGGTGTTTGAATCTGAGGGTCAGTTTTACTTGTTGGATTATAAGTCCAATTATTTGGGTGATGAATATGCAGACTACCGCGTGGAACCGATGCAAGAGTCGATGTTGCAAGAGGGGTATGTGGCGCAGTACTTAATTTATGCGTTGGCGCTGCACCGTTATTTGCGCTGTCGGTTGGCCGATTATGATTATGAGTGCCATTTTGGTGGTGTTTATTATCTTTTTTTACGCGGTATGAACGCCGATGCAGGTCAAGATGAAGAGCAGACGGGGGTATTTTTCAGTCGCCCGTCGTTGGCTTTGATGCGGGCGCTGGATGATTTTTTTGATGGAGATTAGTAGTGCCTAAAGTGGGCTTGGAATATTGGGCATAATGGGGTCGCGTTTTTTGGATGGTTCTTGCTGACTGCTTTTTTGTGGTTTTTGTCTCTCTTGTTGCTGCTTCTCTTTGTCGGTAATCCAGACTAAAATATCGTAATATTGGCGGATGTTTTTTACATAGTGCAGAGCTTCATTGCCACGGGCGTAGCCGTAAGTCACTTGTTTATACCATTTACGTTGCCGCAGCAGAGGCAGGCTGTTTTTTACATCCACCCATTGACGACTGTCCTCGTCGAGCATGGTGGTGATGCGTCGCGCGTCTTTGAGGTGGCCGTAACCGATGTTGTAGCTGGCCAGTGCCATCCAAACTCGGTCTGGATTGAGCACCTGATCTGGGATGCGCTGCAACTGTTTGGCAAAATAACGCGCACCACCAAAGATGCTTTGCTCGGGGTCAAGACGGTTTTCTACTTTCATTTGGCTGGCGGTTTTTAGGGTCAACATCATTAACCCCTTGACCCCTGTGGGGGAGACGGCATTGGGTCGCCAGTGCGATTCTTGATAACTCATGGCGGCCAGCAGTCGCCAATCGAGTTTGTTCTGTTGGGCTGCCTTTTTAAAATGAGTGAGGTATTTTGGCAGGCGGCTTTTAATGTGGCGCATAAAACGGCGCGTATCGACATAATCAAAGGTACGGATGTGGCCGTAATAACGCTCTTGCAGCTGGGTTATAAGGCCGCTTTTTTTCACCTGTTTAAAAAACTGTTGGGCTTCGTTGTACAGGCTGTCGTCTGTTTGACGACGAAACGCCCAGCCCAATTTTTGTGGGCGTGAGAGTTCAAAGGCGACGCGCAATTCGGGGTAATAAGGTTGGTTGAGGCGTAAGACATTGGAGTTCACTACGCTGAAATCCAACTCACGATCCCAGACTTGGTTTAACAGCTCTTCTTGGCTGCTGCTGTTGTTTTGCCATTGCAATGTAGGCTGTTTTACTTGCAGTGTTTCCAGCAGCAGTTGATGGTAGCTGCCTTTGACCACCGCGCCTCGTTTTCCGCTTAGATCAGCCATATTTTTAGGTCGGGGTGTGCCGCTGCGGTAGATGAGCTGATTGCGAACCTCTTGGTAGGGCGTTGTAAAGCGCAGCGCTGTTTTATAAGTCCAAGAGACGGTGAGACCAGCGGCAGCCAGATCCACTTGACCTTGGCTGACCATAGGGAAAAGGTCTTGAAATTGACTGGCGGTGACCAGTTTCAGCTTGACGTTTAAAAAGGTGGCAAAGGCGAGTGCCAATTCGTACTCAAAACCCTGTGCTCCGTCTCGGCCTTCGTAATAGGTGCTGGCGCTGTTGATGGTCGCGACGATCAGTTCACCGCGTTCAAGTACATTTTCTAATTGGGTCTGGTGATTAAAGTGTAAATAGAGTGGAGCCAGACCAACGGCCAAACTCAATAGCATTAAAAAAGCAGACAGCTTAACCAAGGTTCTGAGCGAAGAGGTTTGGCGTTGTGGGGGAGCTTCAATCATAATAAAGGTTTCGGTATTGCACTTATGTTGACACAGTTGACGAACTTAAATAAACAGGGTCATCTCTCTGACCTTGAGCTGCACTTTACCCTTTCGATGTTGACCTTGGCGCAGTCAGAGGAGCCAAATTTGGCTCTGGCTTGTCTGCTGTTGACTGCGCAGAGCAGTGCAGGGCATGTCTGTCTGGAGCTGGGTCAATTTGCGGATCGTGTCTGTTATGCAACAGAGGATTTTGGCGGTTATCGAACGCCTTCTTTATCCCTCTGGTCTGTGCAATTAGCACAGAGTGCGATTGTGGGTCAACCGGGAGAGTTTACTCCCTTAATCCTTGATAAACAGAATCGCCTCTATCTTTATCGTTATTGGGATTACGAACGGCGCTTGGCAGCGGAAATTCGTCACCGTCTGGCACCTGTTGTAGCAGAATTAGATTTAGGAAAACTTAAACAATCGCTCACTGCGTTGTTTTCGTCTGCTTTGGAAGAGACCAATTGGCAAAAAATTGCCGCAGCGATGGCTTATTTAAAGCCACTTTGTATTATCTCTGGTGGACCAGGAACGGGGAAAACCTCTACCGTGGTGCGTATTTTGGCGCTGCTTCAGGGCCAAGCGGAAACGCCGCTGAGAATTGCCTTGGCCGCACCGACGGGCAAAGCAGCTGCGCGCATGAGTGAAGCTATTTTAGCGGCCAAATCTGAGCTGGGGTTGGAGCCTGAGGTGATGGCTTCTATTCCTGAAGAGGCGTTTACACTGCATCGGCTGCTGGGGGTGCGCCAAGGGCGGACGAAATTTATTCATCGAGGCGATAATCCACTGCCCATTGATCTGCTGGTGATTGATGAAGCTTCGATGGTGGATTTGGCGCTGCTCTGCAAGACTTTGGAAGCGTTGCCTGCCAAGGCGCGGCTGATTTTGTTGGGGGATCGTGATCAACTCTCCTCGGTGGAGGCGGGCTCGGTGTTGGGTGATCTCTGTAGCGATCAAGCGGGTTTTTCTGCGCCTTTTTGTCAGCAGTTAGAGGATCTGTGTGAGGTGAAGATTGACGCTCAAGAGCAAAAACCCAGTAAGCAAAGCTTGGCCGATTCGGTGGTGCTGTTGCAGCACAGTTATCGTTTTGGAGCCGACAGTGGTATCGGTCAATTGGCGCGGGCGGTCAACCAAGGTCACTCTGCGCAAGCGATGATGCTGCTGCGGCAAACCGAGTGTGCAGACATTGAGTGGTGTGATTTGAACGCGGGTGCAGAGGTGCAGCTAGAACAGCGGTTGTATGAGGGGTTTTTGCCCTTGTTTGAGGCGAAATCGGTGGAGGAGGCGTTTGCGGCTTTTGCGGACTTTCGTCTGCTCTGTGTGAACCGTAAGGGCAAGCTGGGAGTGGAAGCGATGAACCGGCTGGTGGAGTCGCTGCTGTTGCGCCAGAAAAAGATTTCGGCAGAGAGTGAATGGTATCGTGGCCGACCCATTATGATCACTCGGAATAATTATGAGTTAAAACTTTTTAATGGCGATGTTGGCATTGCGTGGCCTGATCCGAATAAAGGCGGTGCTGTGCAGCTGTTTTTTATTGGCGTGAGCGGTGAGTGTCGCTCTTTTTCTCCTTCTCGATTGCCAGAATTTGAGACCGTCTACGCCATGACGATTCATAAAAGCCAAGGTTCGGAGTTTGAGCGGGTGGTGATGCTGCTGCCGAGTGTGGAGAGCCCGCTCTTAAGTCGAGAGTTGATTTACACTGGCCTCACCCGCGCTAAAACGTCGGTGCAGTTGTGGGGCAGTGAACGGGTTTTTAAACGTGCGGTAGAGCAGCGAGTGCAGCGCGCTTCGGGTCTGCTCGATCAATTGACCGCGCTTAATTAAACATGACATTCAATGGAATTAATTTTTTATGACTCACTACGATGTTTTTAACGGCGATGCCGATGGCATCTGTGCCTTGCACCAACTGCGTTTGGCGCAGCCCAAAGAGAGCCAATTGATTACGGGGATTAAACGGGATATTAAATTACTGGATAAGATTCAGCCGCAAGCAGGTGACAGCCTGACCGTGCTGGATATTTCCATGGCGAAAAACAGCAGCGCCTTGCAGCAGCATTTAGCCAGCGGAGCAACGGTGTTTTATGTCGATCACCACCAGTCTGGTGAGATTCCTCAGCACACTAACTTAACCGCCTTGATTAACACCGATGCCAATACCTGCACCAGTCTGCTGGTGGACGGCTATTTAAAGGGCGCGCATCGAGCGTGGGCGGTGACGGCGGCGTTTGGGGATAACCTTCATCAGAGTGCGCAACAGGCGGCAGACTGTTTGGCTCTCTCGGGAAAAAAATTAGAGAGCCTAAAAACCTTGGGCATCTGCATCAATTACAACGGCTACGGCAGTTGTGTGGCGGATCTGCATTTTGCTCCCGATGAGCTGTATCGCGCTATTTCTCATTATGTTTCACCGCTGGATTTTATTGCCGATTCTCAGTCCGCTTACGCCCCGCTGAAAGCGGGTTATTGTGCTGATCTGGCCAATGCTGAACAGCTCAAGCCGGAGTACGATAATGGGGCGGTGGCGCTGTTTTTATTGCCCGATGCGGCGTGGGCTCGGCGCATCAGCGGTGTGTTTGCCAATGACCTGGCCAATCAATTTCCGCAGCGCGCCCATGCGGTGGTGACGTTGAACCCAGCGGGAGCGTATGTGATCAGTGTGCGTGCGCCTTTAGCCGACAAACAGGGTGCCGATGAACTGTGCAGTAGTTTTCCTTCTGGCGGTGGCCGCAGAGCCGCCGCTGGAATTAATCACTTGCCAGTGGATCAATTGGATGAGTTTATTACCCGTTTTTCAGCGCGATACCCTATGTTTTAGAGCCGTTCTTGCGGTTTTCCTGTCGGTTTTTTTAGCGCCTTTGTGGGCGGCGGAACGACCGGCTCTGATGTTGGCGAAAAAATACCGTGTCGGTTTGCCACTCTCAGAATATTGGCTCAGTGAAAAATTGGATGGGGTGCGCGCGCGTTGGGATGGAGAAAAACTGATCTCTCGCGGTGGGCGTGTTTTTGCCGCTCCCACTTGGTTTGTGGCTGGTTTTCCTACGCAAGTTTTGGACGGTGAATTGTGGTGGCAACGGGGCGCGTATGAAAAAACCGTTTCGATAGTGAATCGCCACAAGCCGCACCAAGGTTGGGATAAAATCCGATTTATGTTGTTTGATGCTCCCCTTGAAACTCAGCCTTTCTCGGCGCGGCTGGAAATATTAAAACAAGTTGTACAGCAAAGTAATTCTTCTTATTTGCAACTCATTCCACAGTTTCGCCTTGCCAGTGAGGCGGCTTTGCAACAGCGTCTGCAAGAGGTGGTAAAGCAGGGAGGTGAGGGTTTGATGCTGCATCATCAAGCGGCGCTGTACAGAACAGGGCGCAGCGCGCAGTTATTAAAATTAAAACCCTTTGAAGATGCCGAGGCGGTGGTGATGGGTTATCGAGGCGGCAAAGGTAAATATCAGGGCATGGTGGGGTCGTTGCAGCTGCGGCGCAGCGACGGGGTGACCTTCTATGCCGGTAGTGGTTTGAGTGATCAACAGCGGCGCACACCGCCACCGCTGGGCAGTGTGGTGACCTATCGTTATCAAGGTTTGACCCGTTATGGCAAACCGCGTTTTCCGGTTTTTTTACACCAGCGGTTGTTGCCGTAATGTGTTTTGTGGCAGCTGAGCATAACCTTCCAGTAGTGTTAATAGAGCTGTGTTGATGTAGTAGTTATTTCGTCCGACCTTTTTCTTCTCTAGAAAACCTTTGTTGACTAATAAAGTGAGGTATTTTGTGGCTGTAATTCGGCTGACCTTGAGGTCATCCATAATAAATTCAATTTTGGTGTATGGATGATGAAAGAGGTTGTTGAGTAATTCTTGCGAGTAAATTTTGGGTAAACGTGTGCGGATACCGTGTTTGTATTCGGTTAGTAATTTTTTTATGTTGTGAATCATGCTGATGCTCTGTTTTGAGGTCTGAATAATGCCTTCCAGCATGTAGAGTATCCATGCTTGCCAATTATGGTCGCTTCTCACAGATTGCAGTTGTTGATAATATTTTCCTTTGTTTTGGATGAAATAACGGCTGAGGTATAAAATAGGCAAATCCAGTAAGTTTTGTGTGACCAGATAGAGAATATTGATGATTCGACCTGTACGGCCATTGCCATCGTAGAAGGGATGAATGCTTTCAAACTGGTGGTGTATCAAAGCCATTTTGATAAGTGGGTCTAGTTCATCAAGTTCATTGTTGTTGATGTAGTCCAGCAAATTTTGCATCAGTCGTTCAACTTCTCGGGCATCTTGTGGTGGTGTGTAGATCACCTCACCTGTGTTGGCATTTTTCAGTGTGGTGCCTGGTAATTTTCTTAGTCCTGCGCGGTTTTTTTTCGATGGTTTGCTGAGTGTTTAAAATGGTGCTCAGTCGAATGATGCCGTTGATTCGGACTTCGTTGAAACCTTCCCTTAATGCCCGTGCATAGTCTCGGACTTCTTTGGCTGCAATGGTTTCCACAGAGTGAATGAAGAGATCGGTTTGGTAGATTTCATCATGGGTCGTAATGATGTTTTCTATAGCGGAACTGTCTTTTGCTTCTTGTAGTGTCAGGGTGTTAATGAGGATGGTTTGGTTCGGTATGCTGGCGGCGAGCCCTTTGAGTTCAGCCAAATGTCGATGCGCTTGAGCGACCTTTTTTAATACGGTGTGTGTTTCAAGTGTGTGACTGTTGGCTAAGGGGAAGGTTACAAGCATACAAAAGGCCTTTTTCTATAGGTTTTTGTATTATATATATATATATTTAATTTTTCTATATATTTTTAACGTTTGTTGGGAGGGATGATTGCCCCAACAAACGCCCCATAGTTTACCGATTCTTCCGCTGAGCAATCAAATCATCCACCACCGACGGATCGGCCAAGGTGGAGGTGTCGCCCAACTCGTCGATCTCATTGGCGGCGATTTTACGCAAAATGCGCCGCATGATTTTCCCTGAACGGGTTTTGGGTAGCCCGGGAGCCCACTGAATCAAATTGACCTTGGCTATCGGGCCGATCTCCTTGCGTACCAGCGCCACCAGCTCGGCGGCCAACTCATCGCTGCCCGTCTCGCCCTGCATCAAGGTGACGTAGGCGTAAATCGCTTGGCCGGTGATCTCATGGGGATAACCCACCACCGCCGCTTCCGCGACCTGTTTATGCAGCACCAGACCGGATTCAATCTCGGCGGTACCGAGACGATGCCCCGAGACGTTGAGCACATCGTCTACCCGTCCGGTGATCCAGTAATAGCCATCGGCATCCCGTTTGGCTCCGTCGCCGGTGAAATAATAACCGGGATACATCTGGAAATAGGTCTCATAAAAGCGCTCGTGATTGCCGTAAAGGCTGCGCATCTGCGAGGGCCACGGGTGTTTGATGGCCAGATTACCGGAGGCGGGGTTGCCCTCGATCTCTTTGCCCTCTTCATCGAGCAGCACCGGCTGCACGCCAAAAAAGGGCAATGTCGCCGAACCGGGTTTCAGCTCCGTAGCCCCAGGCAGTGGGGTCAGCATGTGCGCGCCGGTTTCGGTCTGCCACCAGGTGTCCACAATTGGGCAGCGTTCCTCACCCACCACGCGGTTGTACCACTGCCACGCTTCGGGGTTGATCGGTTCGCCAACGGTGCCAAGCAGGCGCAGGGATGTGCGTGAGCTGGCTTTGACCGGCGCATCACCAACGGCCATCAAGGCACGAATCGCGGTGGGTGCGGTGTAAAAACTGGCCACTTGATGTTTGTCGATCACCTGCCAAAAACGCCCCGCATCGGGGTAGGTGGGTACACCTTCAAACATCACGCTGGTCGCGCCGTTGGCAAAGGGGCCATAGACGATGTAACTGTGGCCGGTGATCCAACCGATGTCGGCGGTACACCAATAGACTTCGCCCTCTTGATAATCAAACACCAGCTTGTGGGTCATGGCCGCTTGCAGCAAATAGCCGCCCGTGCTGTGCAGCACCCCTTTTGGTGTGCCGGTGGAACCGGAGGTGTAGAGAATGAACATCGGATCTTCTGCGTCCATCGGCTCCGGTTCACAGACGGGGTCGGCCTCGCTCATGGCGTGGTGATACCAAACGTCGCGCCCCTCTGTCCACGCCACCTCATCGCCGCCGTGCTGCACGACGATGCTGGTATGCACATTCGGGCAACCTTGCAGGGCTTGATCGGCGTTGACTTTGAGGGGCAGTTTTTTACCGCCCCGAATGGATTGATCGGCGGTGATCAGGCATTGGCAGTCGGAGTCGAGAATGCGGCTTTTCAGCGCCTCGGGGGAGAAGGCGCTAAACACAATCGAATGCACCGCGCCGATGCGGGTGCAGGCCAACATCGCCACCGCCGCTTCGGGGATCATTGGCATGTAGATCGCCACGCGGTCGCCTTTTTTAACGCCGCGATTTTTCAGCACGTTGGCGAAGGTATTGACCTCGTCGTGCAGCTCTTGATAACTGATGTGACGGTCTTTGTTGGGGTCGTCGCTCTCCCAGATCAGCGCCGTCTGTTGGGCGCGTGTCTCCAGATGCCGGTCGAGACAGTTGTAAGAGACGTTGAGGGTGCCGCCTTTGAACCATTCGATGTGCAGGTCGTTTTTGGCGTAGCTCCAGTCGAGGGTTTTTTGCCACGGTGTGAACCAGCTTAAATACTGTTTCGCCTGCTCGCCCCAGAATCCTTCGGGGTCGTCAATAGAGTGTTGATACATTTTTTCATACTGCGCGGCGTTGATGTGGGCGCTGTTGGCAAACGCGGCGGGTACGGGATAACGGCTCTCTTCAGACATGGTCTCTCCTTGTTTAGGGTAGGTCGAGTGGGAGATAGAATACTCCACATGGTGATGATTTCAACCGATGCGAGAAGATGCAAATAATTCGCCATTGGGAGGTATACTCTGCGGCTTAATCTTAATCCCAGTAAAAAAGAGGCGTGTAACACGATGATCACCGGTGATTTAAAGAGTCAAGTCGATAAAATTTGGGAAGCGTTTTGGACGGGTGGCATCTCCAATCCGTTGACGGTGATCGAGCAGTTTACCTTTTTGCTTTTTTTGCGTCGTGTGGATGAGCAGCAGCAAGCAGAGGAACAGGAGGTGTTGCTCTTGGGGTTGCCATTGGAGAACCCCAGCTACAGCGAGGCGCAGGAAAAACTGCGCTGGCATGCGTTTAAGGAGGTGGATCCTGAGGCGATGTTTGCTCTTTTTACCCAGCCGCAGGCGGATCTGGACAATCTGACCGCCTTTGAGTTTATGAAGCAGCTCGGCAGTGAGGCTGGGGTGTTTGCTAAATACATGAAGGGCGCGACCTTTATGATTCCGACCCCGAAGCTGCTTGATCAGGTGGTGCAGATGATCGCTGAGATCAAGATGGAGAATCGGGACACCAAGGGGGATCTGTACGAGTATCTGCTCTCGAAAATTGCCACCGCAGGCACCAACGGTCAGTTCCGTACGCCGCGCCACATTATCAAGATGATGGTGGAGATGATGCGGCCTTCACGGGAGGATACGGTCTGTGATCCGGCTTGTGGTTCGGCGGGCTTTTTGGTTGCGGCGAGTGAGTATTTTCATAACCACGATGCGGATGCTTTTCATGATGTGGCTTTTGCTGAGCATTTTAACCGTGGCATGTTTACCGGCATGGAGTTCGACAGCACCATGTTGCGCATCGGGGCGATGAATTTGCAGCTGCACGGCATTGATACGCCGCAGTTGTTGGGGGTGGATGCCCTCAGTGAGGTGAATGATCAGCGGGAGGCGTTTAGCCTGATTTTGGCCAATCCGCCCTTTAAGGGGTCGCTGGATTACGATGGGGTGGAGAGTTCGCTGCTGACGACGGTGAAGACAAAAAAGACCGAGCTGCTGTTTCTTGCGCTGATGTTGCGGATGTTGAAGGTTGGTGGTCGTTGTGCGGTGATTGTGCCGGATGGGGTTTTGTTTGGTTCGTCTAAGGCGCATAAAAAGTTGCGCCAGACGTTGGTTGAGGGGCAGAAGTTGGATGCGGTGATCTCCATGCCGAGTGGGGTTTTTAAGCCGTATGCGGGGGTCAGTACGGCGATTTTGATCTTTACGAAGACCAACAGTGGCGGTACGGATCGGGTGTGGTTTTATGATATGCAGGCGGATGGGTTTAGTCTGGATGATAAACGGGCGGAGCTGGAGGCTTCTGATCTAGCGGACATTATCGAACGCTTTCAGCAGCGCGATGAAAAGGGCAAGGAGTCTGAACGCAAACGCACGGAGCAGAGTTTTTTGGTGCCGTTTGAGGAGATCAAAGAGAATGAGTGGGATCTGAGCATCAACCGGTATAAAGAGATTGTTTATGAAGAGGTAAAGTACGCGCCCCCAGCTGAGATCATCGCCGAAATAGAGCAGTTGGATCAACAACGCGCTGAGACTTTGAAAGTGTTGAAGGAGTTATTGGGGTGAGTGTCAGGCCTCACCGTCATTCCCGCGAAGGCGGGAATCCATGAATAAGCAACCCTGTACTTATATTCTTGCAAGCGCACAAAATGGAACATTGTATATAGGTGTCACGAGTAATCTTGTTCAGCGTGTTTGGCAGCATAAAAACAGTGTGGTTGAAGGGTTTACTAAAAAATACCATGTGCATAGGCTGGTTTATTTTGAGTTGCACGGTTCTATGGAGTATGCGATTACAAGAGAAAAGCAATTGAAAAAATGGAATCGAGCATGGAAAATAAAATTGATTGAGAAGGATAATTTAAATTGGGATGATTTGTGGGAGAGCATTCAATGAGGGTGGCAGGCGCGGTTTGTGGTTCTTTCTTTGGTTGCACTTATTTTTATATTTTTGGTCTCTTTTTTTCGAAAGAAAGAGTGCGTGTGGTTGATATTATGTCGTTGAGAATGGATTCCCGCCTGCGCGGGAATGACGAGGGTGGGGTTCGGTGGTTGTGATAAGTACAAGAAAAGAAATTTCTCTGTTGGGTGATTTGATTTCGTTATATGGCGGAGGGACTCCTTCAAAAGAGAAGCCTGAATATTGGGAGGGAGATATTCCTTGGGCAACAGTCAAGGACCTTAAGAAACCAATATTACTTGAAACTCAGGATTCAATATCTAAGCTTGGCTTGGCGAAAAGTTCAAGCAAAATGGTTGAGGCAGGCACCATTATCTTAGCAACAAGGATGGCTGTAGGACGGGTTTCGATTACAGATATTGATGTTGCTATTAACCAAGACCTAAAGGCTATTGTTTGCTCTGATAAAATAGATGTTAAATATTTATTTTATCTATTGTTTTCTGAGGAAAAATATTTTAATAGGGTTTCTTCTGGTGCAACAGTGAAAGGTATTAAAATAAGTCATATCACGGATATGGAAATCCCTCTCCCCCCGTTAGCCGAGCAAAAAAAGATCGCGGCCATTCTCGATGCAGCGGACGACCTCAGGCAAAAAGACCAGCAGATCATCGACCACTACACTCAACTGGGGAAATCCCTGTTTTTGGAGATGTTTGGCGATCCTGTAGTTAATCCGATGGGATGGGAGTCAATTCATTTGAGTGAAATATCAGATTATTGATACAAGTGTAACAAAATCTAGAAAGTTACGGAGTAATTCCACTATTTGAGAATACCATAATATGAAATTGCCAATGGGTTCAGGCTGGTCACTTAAATCTGAAGTACAAAGATTTAGAGTATGTAAGGATAGTTGAGAATATATGGTTAAAAAAGGAGCATGTTATTATCGAAGGTAGCAACAGATAAGTAGCGAGCTTGTGGAACAATGTGGTTATATGATGAAGATGAAAGATTGGATTCATGCAAAGTCATATCTTTCGAGTTAGAGCTAACGAACAAATGCAAATCAAATCCTTATTTATTATATGCAAGTTATGTGAAGTTGTTAGTCATGTGAAAACAGCTACTTGCGGCAAGTGTAAAACATACACTGGAATTGCCCAATTATAAATCCCAAGAGTTTCAAAAAATTAAAATTCTGTTGTCCCCCAATCGAATTACAAAACCAATTCGCGGAACGGATTCAGGCGATTGAAGCGCAAAAGCAGCAGGCTGAGGTCAGTTTGGAAAAATCGGAAGCGTTGTTTAACAGCTTATTGCAGCGGGCGTTTAAGGGTGAGTTATGAAAATAAACCACCTGCAAATTCAAAATTTTAAAGGCTTTGAAAACAAAGAATTTCACTTTGACAGCAACATGAACGTACTCATTGGAGACAATGGCTCCGGTAAAAGCTCTGTTCTTGATGCCGTTGCCTTCGTGCTGGGTACTTTTTTTCTCGGTGTAGACGGCGCAACCCCCCGCGCACTAAAAGAACACGAAAAACGCCGCCTCATGGTCGCAGCCAACAGCCTAGAAATACAACTGCCCTTTAAAATATCCGTCAACCACACCCTCAACGGAAAATCGTACCAATGGCACAGAAGCACCGATAAAGCCATCGGTGGAGCCAGCAGCTACAAAAATGCCCGCCCCTTAATCGACATCGCCAAACAGATGACCGCAGCCGTCCGCGCAGGTACGCCCATCAACCTACCACTGATTGCCTACTACGGCACCGCCCGCCTCGCCCGCGAACAACACCAAAAACCCGCCTACAAAAAACAAGGCTCACGCCTAGACGGCTATTACAGCGCCCTTGATTCCAGCTCCCTGCGGCGTAAATTTTTAGAATGGTTCAAAACCTTAGAAGACGACAAACTCAAATTCAATAAAAACGAAAGCCTATACAACGCATTCACCAACGTCATCACCGAAATGATACCCGAATGGACAAAAATCCATTTCAGCTGGTCACTGGATGACCTGATCGGCCAACTCAACAATGAACGCTGGGTCTCCTTCAACATGCTCAGCGACGGCTACCAAAACATCATACGACTGGCCGCCGATATCGCCTATCGCGCCATCACACTCAACCCACACCTAGGCAGCCAAGCCATCACACAGACCGCAGGCGTGGTCTTGGTCGATGAAATCGACATGCACCTTCACCCCTCATGGCAAAAACGCATCATCGCCGATTTAAAACGAACCTTCCCAAACATCCAATTTATTGTCACCACGCACTCGCCTTTTATCGTGCAATCTTTACGCACCAATGAATTGATCAATTTAGATTGTGCCAGCGGTGAAACACCCTTTACCAAAAGTCTCGAAGAAATTACTGAAACGGAGATGCAAGTAGAGCAACCTCGGCGTAGTCAACAATTTCTCAATATGCAGCAGTTGGCTTCTGACTATTTTGATTTGATCCAGCAGGGGAAAACAGCAAGCACAGATGAAACAACCCAAAAGATCAAACAGCAGCTCGATGAGATCGAATTAGAGTTTAATCAAGACCCAGTTTTTATTGCCCTGATGAAAGCAGAAAGAAAAACTGAGTTAAAATGAGACCCATTGATAAAAGCCGTTATCAAGGCAATCAAATAACCTACGCTCCCCTGCGTTATGAAGAAGGCGGTTTTGTTTTAGTTGATCCTGAGCTTGACGAAACGCTTAAGCCACAGGCTCAAGCATTGATTGATTTGGTGAAGCTCAATCGACTGCATGGCCGAGACGGTTACTCTGGTAATGATGATCTATGGCGGAAACGAAAACAAGAGTGGCAGACTGCTCAACGCTATCTGAAAAAATACCGAGATTATCAGAGCGTCGATTTGGAAACCCTTGCTGAGTTGGTTAAAAGAAGTGGCTTCTGGTCAGTCTGGATGCAGGTTTTTGCAGCCGAGGATGACGTTAAAAAAGAGTTGATCGCGGTATTTCCGGGAACAAAGCCGTAAGCCCGACCCTTGTTGCTTGAGTCTGTTGAGAAATTAAATCCTTTGATGCGTTCTTACTCGATTATCATTTGAAATCACACCGTTTTATATGCATTATAATCCTCACGGATCGTCATAAAAAACTTGGAAGCCCATGAGCAACTTTGACTTCATAAAACCCGACTTCCCTGAGCTGTTTGAAGACGCGCAGGAAGCGGAAAAACTGACCTTTATCTCAGCCTCTGCCACCGCCATTTTCTGCCGCAGCACCCTAGAAAACGCCATCAACTGGCTCTACGAACACGACGCGAGCTTACAACGCCCGTGGCGTGACGACCTTAGCACTTTAATGCACGAAGCCTGCTTTGAAACCCTCTTTCCCCCCACGCTGCTAAGAGAGATTAACCTGCTGCGAAAAACCGGCAACCTCGCCGCCCACGGCAAACGCCTCAAATCTAGCGATGGCCTCATCTCACTGAAATACCTGTTTCGTTTTTTACGCCACCTTGGCCTCTACTACGGTAAACAGACCCCCAAAGAACAGCGTTTTGACGAAAGCCTCATCCCACACGCGAAAACCAGCCCAGCCACAACGGAGCAAAACAGCGCCAAACAGCTGAAAAAACTGCTGGATAAAATGGACTACAAAAACAGACAAGCCCGCGAAGCGGAAGAGGACATCCGCAGCCAAAGAAAACAAAACGCCACCCTAAAACGGCAACTGGAACAGACACAAGCGGAAATCAGCGCCCTCAAACAGGAACGTGAAAAAGATCTGGATCTCACCACCGCCGTACCGCTAGAAGTATCAGAAAAGGAGACCCGCCGTCTCTACATCGACCTCTCCTTGCGTGAAGCCGGTTGGGACAATCTACAGCCACAGCGTGATCTGGAGTACGAAGTGCAGGGAATGCCCCTCAGCACCAACTCCAACTCCAACTCCAACGGCATCGGTTATGTGGATTACGTTTTATGGGGTGATGACGGTCGGCCACTGGCGGTGATCGAAGCAAAAAAGTGCATGACCGATCCACGCCAAGGCAAACAGCAAGCGCTGCTCTACGCCGACTGTTTGACAGAGATGCACGGTCAGCGGCCGATTATTTTTTACAGCAACGGCTTTGAAACCCATTTATGGGATGACTCGTTTTACCCTCCGCGTAAGGTTCAAGGGTTTTACAGCAAAGAGGCGCTGCAACGTCTGATCGGTCGCCGCCAAAGCCGCACCGATGTGCGCCAGTACAAACCCAATACGGAGATCGCCGGACGCGCCTATCAACTGGAGGCCATTGCCCGAGTGGCGGAGAACAGCGCAGGCGTGAATGCGAAAGGTGAGCTGTGTGGTCTGGCGCGGCAGAGCCTGTTGGTGATGGCCACCGGCAGCGGAAAAACCCGCACCGCAGCGGCGCTGGTGGATCTGTTTAGCCAGTGTAACTGGGTCAAGCGGGTGCTCTTTTTAGCCGACCGCAACGCTTTGGTGAGCCAAGCCAAACGCGCGTTTAGTCTCCATCTGCCCAGTTTGTCAGCCATTGACCTCAGCCAAGAGCGGAAGACGGTGGAGGCGCGTTTGGTCTTCTCTACTTACCCCACCATTATGAATCGCATTGATGGGGTGCGTGAAGGTGATGGCCGTTTTTACGGCGTGGATCATTTTGACCTGATCATCATTGATGAGGCGCATCGCTCGGTCTATCAAAAATACCGTGCCATTTTTGATTACTTTGATGCCGTATTGATTGGTCTGACGGCCACGCCTAAAACAGAGGTGGACCACAACACCTACAGCCTGTTTGGGATTGAGGATGACAACCCAACCTTTGCCTATGAACTGGATCGAGCGGTGGAGGAGGGCTATTTAGTGCCGCCAAAAGCGATCTCGGTGCCGCTTAAATTTGTCCGTGAAGGGATTGATTACAAACAGCTCTCTGAAGCGGAAAAGAGGCAGTATGAGGAAAAATTTGGTGATCCAAGCGCAGGCGAAGCCCCGGATGAGATCGACAGCTCGGCGTTGAACAGTTGGCTCTTTAATACCGACACGGTGGATAAGGTGCTGGCTCATTTGATGAGCAGCGGCATTAAAGTGGCGGGCGGTGATCGGCTCGGTAAAACGATTGTTTTTGCCAAAAATCACCATCATGCCCTGTTTATCGAGGAGCGTTTTAATAAAAATTACCCTGAGTATGCGGGCAAATTTTTGCGTGTGATTGACAACTACGAGTCAAAGGCGCAAGACCTGTTAGAGACGTTTGTTGATCCCGATAAAGAGCATGAGCCACAGATTGCGGTTTCGGTGGACATGATGGATACGGGGGTGGATGCGCCACGGGTGGTGAATTTGGTCTTTTTTAAAGCGGTCAAATCTGCAACTAAGTTTTGGCAGATGATCGGTCGAGGTACGCGCCTCTGTCCTGATCTGTTTGCTGAGGGTGAGGATAAAACGCATTTTCAAATTTTTGATTTTTGCCAAAATTTTGAATTTTTTGATCTCAACCCCGAAGGCATCGAAGCGCAGCAGGTACGCAGCCTAACCCAGCGTATTTTTAGCGCAAAATTGGCGCTGGCGCTGTTGATCAGAGAGCAGCCTGAGAGCGATGAGCCACAGCGAGCCTTGGCAGAGCGTTTTATATCAGAGCTGCATCAATCGGTGCGGCAACTGGATCAAGAGCGTTTTGTGGTCAAAGCTAAATTACGCTCGGTGGTCAAATTCAGCGAGAAAAAGAGTTGGCAGAGCATCAGCAAGAGCGATCAACTGGAGATCACCACCGACGTGTCGGCATTGATGTTGCCCAACGAGGATGAGGATGAGTTGGCGCGCCGTTTTGATCTGCTGATTTTAGCCTATCAGCTGGCGTTGTTGGATGGCTCTCACAGCACCACGGGTTTTTTGAATAAGATCAACAAAACCGCTGGGGCGCTGTTGAAAAAGCAGAACATCCCCGCAGTCAAAATGCAGCACGAGATGCTAAAAAAACTGCAAACAGAACCCTTCTGGCAAGCGATCAACATTAACCGTTTAGAAGAGGTGCGTGTGGCGCTGCGGGATTTAATGAAATATCTGGATCGTGAGAGTCGGATTAATGTGGTAACGGAGTTTGAAGACACTCTCGATCAGAGAGAGGCGGTTATTCATGATGTGGTTGCGCCCGCTTATGGCCGCTTGATGAATTATAAAGAGCGCGTTGCGTCCTATGTGCGTGAACATAAAGATCATCTGGTGATACAAAAATTACAGCGCAACAAACCCATTACCGAGCAGGATATTCAAACGCTGGAGGGGATTTTGTTTGACCGTGCGACGCTGGGCAGCAAGCAGGATTACAGGGAGCAGTTTGGTGATAAACCTTTGGGGCAGTTTATCCGTGGCATCGTCGGTCTGGAGCAGAACGCCGTCCAAGCCGCTTTTGCCGATTTTTTGCAAGCGGGTCAATTCAGTGGTGATCAAATGACCTTTTTGAAGCACATCATTCAGCATCTGAGGATCAATGGCATGATAGATAAACAGCGTTTACGTCAGCCCCCCTTTAGCAATTTGCACGAAAAAGGAGTGCTTGGATTGTTTTCAACAGCAGATGTGATAAAGATGGTTAAGGTGATTGATGAAGTGAATGAGAATGCCTTGGTGGCGGTGGGGTAAACGATGATGCGTGAAGATGAACATGGCTTATGGCCTGCGCTATGTGAAAATTTAGTATGACATTGTGTCAAAAAAATAGAATACTACGCCAATGAATGAGCAGCGCCCATCTGAAACACAACTGAACGAGTTTTGATCGGGTAAATAAGGACAGCACTATCTTAATCTTAAGCATAAGTAAGACATGAAAGCCCCTAAACGAATCCAGCCTTTAATCAACGAGGGCATTGTCGATGAAGTTCTGAGCCAACTTATGAGTGGCAAAGAGGCGACCGTTTACGTGGTGCGTTGCGGTCATCAAATCCGTTGTGCCAAAGTGTACAAAGAAGCGATGAAACGCAGTTTCAAACAAGCCGTCACCTATCAGGAGGGGCGAAAAGTTCGCAACAGTCGCCGTGCTCGTGCGATGGAAAAAGGCTCTAAATTTGGTCGTAAGCAACAGGAAGATACTTGGCAAAACGCTGAGATAGACGCGCTTTATCGTCTCGCGAATGCAGGGGTTCGTGTGCCTACTCCCTACGGTTGTTTTGACGGTGTCTTATTGATGGAGTTGGTTGCTGATGGTGAAGGTCAGGTAGCGCCGCGTTTGAAAGACGTGACCATGTCCGCAGAACAAGCCCGCGAAGATCACGCTGAAATAATGAATTACGTTAAGTTAATGCTCTGTGCGGGCCTGGTTCACGGCGACTTATCTGAATTCAATGTCTTGGTGGACGACAATGGCCCGGTCATTATCGACTTGCCCCAAGCGGTCGATGCGGCGGCCAACAATGCCGCTGAAGCCATGTTGACCCGAGATGTTGAGAATATGAGGCACTACTACGGTTTGTTTGCCCCAGATCTATTGGAAACAGAATACGATAAGGAGATTTGGGCGCTCTATGAAGAAGGCGAATTGAACCCGGATACTCAATTAACCGGCCAGTTTGTTGCAGATGAGCAAGAGGCGGATGTTGATTCTATACTGCTCGAAATTAAAGCCGCTTATGCGGAAGAACAGGAGCGACTGGCTCGGATAGAAGCAGCAGAAACACCAGAATAAACCCTGACTCATTAAGGGCAGGAATAAAAATATTTATCCAGATAGGACGGTCATGCCGGTGTCTGCTTGAAATCAGGCTGCTTTAAAACGCAAACCCCAAAGAAAACTCAGCCAAAAAACCACCGGCAGGAATGTCGGAGCTGTTTTTGAGTTTGACGCCACCGATGGGGCTTCTTAGAGTAATGTCTTCCAGTTGACTTAACGAGTAACCGGCGGCTAAATTGAGATTGATGCTGTCCCACATCCATTGGTTACCAAACAAAATACCGTAACTGGTCACGTCGGTAGAACCCGAAAAATCCCCATCCACAATATCAATGCTGGCGGTTTGGATCAGCGGGCTGATGTAAGTGCTGTCAGAAAAAGCGCCACTGGGGTACCAGTTGGCACGTACTCCGTAGCCCGTTGCTTTGATATTAAAATCGAGATTGGTTCTGCTGTCGGTAACATCAAAGTCATAAGAGGAGTAGGTGCCCGACAGGGTAAACCGCTCGAATAGCTTTATTTCGGCATCCAAGCCCAGGCCACCGAGGGCAAAGTTCAGCGGTTGCAGACGCAGGTTAAACATTTTTTTACGTTTTTCAGGCTCCATCGGCGTGGCCTGCATGGGGGCTATTTTATTTTTCATCTCTGCGTTTGAATCCGGTGTGTGACCCGCAGTCTGGTCGGTTGCATTTACGCTTAAGGGCAGGGCTAAGCCTATTAGGGCGATGGTTTTTAACATGGTTTGTCCTCTGGTTTTTTATGTGATGCGGTTTTTTTCTTCAATCCACTTGGCCATATAATAATGGCTTTTTAGGCTCTGATGGGTAAGCAGAGTGCCAATAAAATTCTGTTGTCGGTGGGCAGCTAAATTGTTTCGAATGGCATTAATCCGAGCAATCAATTCTTCACCCTGTTGCTGGGCGTTGTAACCTTTCTGAATAATGGAGAAGCCGTTCTGCTGCGCCTGTTGCCAGTGGCTTTCATCCTTATACAGTTTCACCGCCGCCGTGGCAATTTCGGTGGGGTTGTTCGCGACCGAGCCACTCCAAGGCAATCCAGCCGCCATTGCCTCTGCACCGATGGCGGTGGTGACGTTGGGTGTACCGCACTGCATGGCATCAATCAGTTTGCCTTTCTGTCCGGCTCCAAAGCGCAACGGAGCCAAACAGACCCGTGCCTGTTGCATCACTTGATGAGCGTCTTTTGCCCAACCTAAAACATGAAAGCCCTGTTTGGCATTGTGCAACGCCGTGGCCTTGGGGGGAGGGTACGCACCGTAAATGTGCAGCTCGGCTTGGGGCAGCTGTTGTCGAATCCGTGGCCAGATCTGTTCTTTAAGCCACAACACCGCATCCCAGTTGGGTGGGTGGCGAAAATTACCGATGTGGATAAAGTGTTGGCGTTGTGGGTGCTTTGGCAGCCGTTGTCTGTTTTCCAGCGGCGGCAATAAAAACGGCGTGTGGTGCAGCAGTTGAGCAGGCAGAGAAAAATGCTCCGTAAGCAATTTCTGCTCAAATTCCGAAATAAGCAAGGTCAGATCAGAGCGATAAAACGCCGCGATTTCACGTTGGCACATGTCCCGCTGACTCATTTTTTTAAACAGTGATTCGGGATTAATCGCTGCGACGTGATGATCTTGTTTATTGGTTTTTTCAATTTTTAACTGCGCTTTGAGCTGGTTTTGGCGCACGTCACGCAGGCTGTGCAAATCTTCGCTGTCGATGATGCGCAGCGCCTCGGGGCACTGTTCCGCCACCCGCCAGCCATACTGCTCTTCTGTAACAAAACGGTCGAACAAAACAATGTGTGGTTGCAGCTGTTGGATAAAATCATCAAAGCTGCGGCTGTTAAGCTGAACAGCCTGTTCGGTAACGCCCAAGGTGGTGAGGTCGGTTTTCTGTTCGTTTTGGCTCGCCGCGCTGGCGAAGGTGATCTGCCAGCCGTGCTGTTGAAACAGCTTGATCAGTTGTAACATGCGACTGCCCGCTGCCGATGAGTTGGGTTCTGGCCAGACGTAGCCGATAATCAGCAGATGAGTTTTTTGGTGTGAGTTTATGTGCATAAATTGGGAGTCGATTATTCATTGGTTACGGTAATTGAGTTGCGCGGCCTTGCCATTGAGGTGAGTTTTAAACGTATTAAACACCTTCATCTCAGGGTGCGTTCTCCTGAGGGTCGGGTGACGGTCTCGGCTCCTGTGCAGATGCCTTTGGCGGTGGTGCAGCGTTTTGTGCTCTCCAAATGGCAATGGCTTGAGAAAAAACAGGCTCAATTGGCTGCGCGGCCACGAACCTCCTCAGAGCAATTAAACCGGCAACATCAGCGATGGGAGCAGCAACGGCAGCGTTTAAAAGTGGAGGTAGGTCGTCTGGTGCAACATTGGCAGCCGATTATGCAGGTTTCGGTGCAGAAGGTCACTCTGCGTCGAATGAAAAGCAAATGGGGCAGTTGCACACCAGCCAAGGGCACGATTCGGATTAACCTCGTTTTGGCCGAGCGTTCGCCACAGGTCTTGGAGATGGTGCTGGTGCATGAGATGGTGCATCTATTGGAGTCCTCTCACAATGCACGTTTTTATGCGTTGATGGATCGTTTTCTGCCCAATTGGCGGCGTTATCAGCAGGAGTTGGATCAGCCGAACCGAGGCGTGTGAGCAACTATTTTAGCCAAAGTTGAATTTAAGGTTTGACTGGGCGGTAAAGTAGTGGCAGTATTCGCTCCGCTCGACGCAGGCGCGTAGCTCAGTTGGTTAGAGCACCACCTTGACATGGTGGGGGTCGTTGGTTCGAATCCAATCGCGCCTACCAACATAGATTTGAGAGATCAAATCGCAAAAAGCCCCAGTATGAATTTATTCATCTGGGGCTTTTTTGTGGGTTTTAGTCTGTTATGTCAGGTTAGAGTGTTTACTTTTCCACTCGCCACTGGCTCCAAGTCAAGCTTCCCCAGCCGACTAAAAACGCCAAGCCTCCCAGCGGGGTAATGGCTCCCAGCCAGCGCATTTGGGTGATGGCCATCAGATACAAGCTGCCGGAAAACAGCAGCACACCGATGATCATGCTGTAAGCGGCCAGTTTCAGTTTGGCTTGTGGTTGCAGTTGCATCAGCAGTCCGATCAAAATCAATCCCAAAGCGTGAAACATGTGGTAGCTCACGCCGGTTTGATACCAACCTTTGGCTTCAGGGGTGAGCAGCGGTTTGAGGGCGTGTGCGCCAAAGGCACCGATGGCAACGGCCAACAGCGCCAAGAGTGCGCCGAGGCCAATAAAACGTCTGGACATAAGAGAGTCTCTGGATTAAAAATAGCTCTCATTCTAGCGCAACGAACTAAAAAAGGGGTCTGTTATGCCATCGTTTGATGTGGTTTCTGAAGTGGATATGCACGAATTGGCCAACGCGGTTGATCAAACCAGCCGTGAAATCGGCACCCGTTACGATTTTAAGGGCAGCAGCGCCAAGGTTGAGTTAAACGACAAGCAGGTGACGATCATCGCCGACGGTGATTTTCAAGCCCGTCAAATTCACCCGATGCTCTACCAAAAATTGACCAAACGGGGTCTGGAAGCGGGCTGTCTGGAAGAGGGTAAAATCGAAACCGTGGGCAAAGGCGTGCGCCAATATCTGACGGTGCAGGCGGGGATTGAAACCGATACGGCAAAAAAGATTGTGAAAATGATCAAAACCAGCAAAATCAAAGTGCAAGCGGCAATTCAGAGCGAGCAGGTGCGGGTGACGGGCAAAAAGCGCGACGATCTGCAACAGGTGATGGCGCTGTTGCGTGGGGCGGAAGGTTTGGGGCTGCCGTTGCAGTTTAAGAATTTTCGAGATTAGCAGAAGGGAAAACGTGCGTTGTTTGGGTTGGACATTCTTGGCCTTCCTCGGTACAGTTTGGCCACTGCAAAAAAGGTTGAAACAGCCCTTTTCCGAGCCATCAAACAGAGACGAGAATCGTGTTGAAAATCACCTTATCAAGCCGTGTTGAACGCATTAAACCCTCACCCACCCTGACCATCAGTGCCTTGGCGGCGCAATTGAAGGCGCAGGGGCGGGACATCATCAGTCTGGGGACAGGCGAGCCGGATTTTGATACGCCGGATCATGTAAAACAAGCTGCCATTGAGGCCATCAATGCCGGTTTTACCAAATACACCAATGTGGACGGCACGCCTGAGCTGAAGCAGGCGATCATTGATAAGTTTGCCCGCGACAACGGTTTTCACTTTGATCTCGAAGAGGTGTTGGTCTCTTGTGGTGGCAAACAGAGCTTTTTTAATCTGACCCAAGCGTTGCTGAACCACGAGGATGAGGTGATTATTCCCGCCCCGTATTGGGTCTCTTACCCCGATATGGTCAAGCTGGCGGGAGGGTCGCCGGTGATCGTACACGGCACGCAAGCGCAGGGCTTTAAAATCACCCCGCACCAATTGGAAAGCGCCATCACCGAGCGTACGCGCCTGTTTGTGATCAACAGCCCTTCCAATCCTTCGGGGGTCTGTTACAGCTTGGCGGAATTGAAGGCGCTCGGCGATGTGCTGGCGCAACACGCGAATATCCTCATTGCCACTGATGACATGTACGAGCATATTTTGTGGAAAAAAGGCTCTTTTTGTAACATTCTCAACGCCTGCCCTGAGTTGAAAAGCCGTATTTTGGTGCTCAACGGGGTCTCGAAAGCTTACGCCATGACCGGTTGGCGCATTGGTTACGCGGCGGGGCCGAGCTACATTATTCAGGCGATGAAAAAAGTGCAGTCGCAGAGCACCTCCAATCCTGCCTCCATCTCACAGGTGGCGGCGCAAGCGGCATTGGAAGGCGATCAGCACTGCCTTGACCCGATGGTTGAGGCTTTTAAAGAGCGCCATGATTTTGTATTGGAAAAATTAAATCAGATTTCCGGCATCAGCTGCTTGCCCAGTGACGGTACTTTTTATGCGTTTCCCAATGTGGAGGCGGTGATCAAACGCTTGAAACTGAAAGACGATGTGGCCCTGACCTCGTACTTACTGGATAAAACCGGCGTGGCGCTGGTGCCTGGGTCGGCTTTTGGTCTGCAAGGCCACATGCGTCTCTCTTATGCGACGAGTATGGAGATTTTGACCGATGCCTTGGCGCGGATTAAAAAGGCCTTGGGTTAAATTATGCTGACGATTTACGGCATTAAAAACTGCGATACGATGAAAAAGGCGCTTAAGTGGCTGACGGAAAACGGCATTGAGCATACTTTTCATGACTACCGAAAAGCGGGTCTAACGCGACAGATGTTGCTGGGCTGGGAAGCGCAATTGGGGTGGGCGTTGTTGGTCAATAAACGCGGCACCACTTGGCGCAAGTTTGATGATGAGGTTAAGCAGAAGATGAACTCAGAAAATTCCATTGACGTGATGCTGGAAAACGAAGCGGTGATCAAACGTCCGCTGCTGGATCTGGGTGACGGTCGTTTGGAGTTGGGTTTTAAAGCCGAACGTTATGCGGAGCTGTTTTTATGAGCGGTTCAGGTAAGAACATTGCCCAACTGGTTTATATTCTTCAAGCGGTCTCTTTTCTGCTTGGCATTACCTTTGTGATTGCGGTGGTGATCAATCATCTGAAGCGCGGCGATGTGCGTGGCACGCTCTCTGAGTCTCATTTCCTTTGGCAGATGCGTACCTTTTGGTGGTCGCTGATCTGGATGGGGGTGGGTTTGATGACGATGTTGATCGGTGGTTGGATGATCGTCTATCTGCTGCCATTGTGGATTATTTATCGCATTGTCAGGGGCTGGTTGCGGCTCAACGATGATCGGGAAATGTACGTTTAGTGAGCGTTAACGGATCGAGTCAAAAAATTTATTTTCTAACCTTTTGAGTTTAAAAAAATGAGTAACGAGAGCGTGTTAAAAAAACAGGCAGCACTGAAAATTGCAGTGATTACGGTCTCCGACAGCCGTACCGAAGAGACCGATACCTCTGGTCAAGCGTTGGTGGATCGTTTGCAAGCCGATGGCCATGTTTTGCATGAAAAAGTGATTTTGGCTGACGATCTGTATCTGCTGCGGGCGCAGTTTTCCGCTTGGATTGCCGATCCTGAGGTGGAGGTGATTTTGACCACCGGCGGTACCGGTGTCAGTGGCCGTGATGTGACACCCGAAGCGGTGGGGCCTCTGTTTGATAAAGAGATCGTCGGTTTTGGCGAGATGTTTCGTTGGGTCTCTATTGAGGAGATCGGCACCTCCACCATTCAGTCCCGTGCGTTGGGCGGAGTGGCCAACGGTACGTTGATTTTCTGCCTGCCGGGTTCAACGGGTGCGTGTCGCACCGCGTGGGATAAAATTTTGCGCCATCAATTGGATCTGAATCACCGCCCCTGTAACTTTGTTGAATTGCGCGGTCGTTTGACGGAGCGTTGAGGGTTTTTATTGTGAATGAAAAAAAAATGGCCAGCGGTTGTGATAGCGCAACGGTGTTAAAACCGATTGAAGAGACTTTAGAGCATCTGTTGAGCCAAGCAAAACCAGTGACAGAAATTGAGTGGCTGGCCACTGAAGCGGCTTTGGGGCGCGTGTTGGCCGAAGATCAGTTGGCGGCGGTGAGTGTACCGGCGTGGGACAACAGCGCGATGGACGGTTACGCCTTGCGTTATGCCGATCTGCAAGCAGGTAAGCCATTGACGGTGGCGCAACGCATTCCTGCTGGAGCGGTGGGGACGTTTTTAGAATCCGGCACTGCGGCGCGCATTTTTACCGGTGCGCCGGTACCAGAGGGGGCGGATACGGTGGTGATGCAGGAGCATTGCCAGCGTGACGATGATCTGCTGACTCTGGCTCACGAGGTGGCAAAAGGCGCGAACATTCGGCGCATCGGTGAAGATGTGCGGCAGGGCGAGGTGATTTTAAACCAAGGGGTAAAGCTCTCTCCGCAGCATTTGGGGCTGGCGGCATCTGTGGGGCTGGCTAAAATGCCGGTGTATCGTCGTCTAAAAGTGGCCATTCTTTGTACCGGTGATGAGTTGATTCCGCCGGGTGAACCGCTGGGCGCGGGGCAGATTCACGACTCAAACCGTTACACCTTTATCGGTCTGTTGCAGGCGTTGGGCTGTGAAGTGATTGATCTGGGACGGGTGGCCGATGATTTTGTTGCCACCCAAGAGGCGCTTTCTGAGGCGGCGGCAAAAGCCGATCTGGTGCTGGCCAGCGGTGGGGTTTCCGTGGGTGAGGAGGATCATGTGAAGGCGGCGGTGGAGTCCTTGGGAGCGCTTTCTTTGTGGCGTGTGGCGATTCGACCAGGAAAACCACTGGCCTTTGGTTTTGTTGGCGAGACTCCTTTTATTGGCGTGCCAGGCAATCCAGTGTCGTTGTTTGTTACGGTGGCCATTTTGGCGCGACCCTTTATTTTGCGCTGCCAAGGGCGTGATGCGGTGTTGCCTAATTCGTTTTCGGTGCGCTCTGGTTTTGATTGGTCACGACCGGACAAACGTCGTGAATACATGCGGGTGCGTTTGTACAGCGAGCAGGGGCAACTGACGGCAGAAGCGCATCCAAGCCGCTCTTCTGGGGTTTTGAGTTCGGTGACCTGGAGTGACGGTTTGGCGATTTTGCCCGAGGGCAAGGCGCATAAAAAAGGCGATTTGTTGGAGTTTATCCCCTTTTCTGAATTGCTAAATTAACGTTTTTTGCTGTTGTTAGGCACTAGTGTTTTGGCGCTGATTTGGCCGTTTGATCGTCGGCAGCCAAAAAGAGCTTGGGGTTGATCCAAGTGCCGTTCAGCCCCACTGACCAGTGCAGATGGGGGCCGGTGACGCGTCCTGTTTGCCCCACCTCGCCAATCTGTTCGCCCTGTTTTACCGTATCCCCTATTTTGACCTTGATTTTATTCATATGGGCGTAAAAGCTGATCAAGCCTTGGCCGTGCTCTAAAAAGACGCAGTTGCCGTTAAAAAAGAAGTTACCCGCCTCTACCACTTTGCCATCGGCGGGGGCGTAGATGGGGGTGCCTTCAGCGGCGGCAATGTCCAGCCCGCCATGTGGACGACGAGGCTGTTTATTAAAAAAGCGTCGCAGACCAAACTGGCTGCTTTCAGGGCCGCTGACGGGGCGAATAAAATCAAAATGGGGTGTCTGGTGGCTCCATTGAAACTTGGCTTTGCCGGAACGACGACGCTCTTTTTTGATGCGCTGCATGTCGTTTTTATACGGGTTTACTTTGCGTTTGTTTTTAATCGTCAGATATTGGCTTTCGTATTCATAGGGTTTGACTTCAAAGGCGATGCGCTGATTGGTTTTTTTATTTGGCCACTGTACGCTTAGGTGGTGAGTGCCTGGTTTGATGGAGAGAGGCAAACCAATCACCGCTGACCAGCTCTGGTCGTCGTTTTTGATTACCATCACTTTGCGCTTAATGTAACGCACATGGGGTTTGCCAGCTTGTTCTGCGGCGAGGGGGATAATGGCAATGCCACCCGGTACCGCCGAGGCGGTGGGCAGTTCGTTGGCCAAAGTGAATGCGGGTAGCAGCAATAAAATTAAGAGTTTGTAAAACATAGATCGCTCCATGAAGGTTAGGTTGGGGTGTTGGTGCGCAGTTGTGCCACAAACAGGCTGGTGGCTCCGGCCACCGAGACCGGCATGGCGATTAAATTAACAAAAGGCAAGGTGGTAAAAAAGAGCGCACTGCTGCCAAACGTGAGTGACATCAGACGCTGTTTTTTTAAGGCAGCACGCTGTTGTTTAAAGTCGATATTGTGGTTGCCCATCGGGTAGTCGGCGTACTCCAGTGTCAGCATCCAGGCGCTGAAAATAAACCAGACAAAGGGGGCAATGAGATTGACCCCAGGGATTAAAAACAGCAGTAAAATGGGCAGCATACGCAGCAAAATATAGATCAGTTTTTTTATCTCACCGACAACGCTCTCTACAATCAGAGTGACTAAATTTTGTCCTTCGGAAGGCGGTTTTCTGCCTGTGAGGTGATACTCCACCTGTTCTGATAACAGGGCATTAAAGGGTGCGGCGACTAGATTGGCAAACAGAATAAAAACGTAACTGCTGATCAACAGAAGGCTAATGGCAAACAGCCCCCAAATCAGGGAGCGTAACCACTCGATTTGCAACCAACTGGGCAATAGGCTTTCAACCCAGCCGCTGAGGTATTCGGAACCTGACCAAATCATCCATGAGAAGAGCAATACGTTAATCAGCAAGGGGATAATGACATAAGGCCGAACACTCGGCTTGGTGATGAGGCTAAAACCACGCATAAAATGTCCAAAACCTGAAAGGCTGCCGCTGAGCATTGCTGTTCTCCGTTGTATGAAAGAAGATTGATAAATAAGGTTTAGGGTTGAAGATGACCGGCTGCGATTTTGGCGCTGCCGTAGGCTGCTTCAACCTGCGTTGAGAGCCGTAAAGGAACGTGCAGTGCGCGTTCGCGCAAGGTCTGCCACGCTGGATTAATGGCTCCACCGCCTGCGCTGTAAATCTGGTGGGGGTAGGGTGCTCCCAATTGGGCTAAAAGTCGATAACCTTGCGCTTCAATGCGGCTCAAACCTTCTAAGATGGCCTGTAAAAAGTGCTGCTGATTATCAGGGCGCGGTGAGAGCTGGGGCATTAAATCCGGGTTGGCAAGGGGAAAACGTTCGCCTTTTGAGGGCAGCGGGTAGTAGTGTAACCCGCTGGGTTTGCTGAGATCTATATTCTGGCTGAGGCGGATGAGTTCGTCGTCACTAAAAAACTGCTTAAGCACCCCAGCGCCGCTGTTGGACGCACCGCCCGCGAGCCAAAGATCACCCAGTCGATGGCTGTAGATGCCATGTTGTGGAGAAAAAAGAGGAGCAGGGGTGATGACTTTTAACACGGTGGTACTGCCCAAGGAGGTGACGGCATCGCCAATTTTGTGCGCGCCGCTGGCGATAAAGGCGGCGATGCTGTCGGTGGTGCCGCTGATGATCTGGGTGCTGTGATGCAGGCCAAACTGCTTGGTAATTTCAATTTTTGCAGTGCCAATGACGGTGCCAACGGGCGTGACCTTGGGCAGTGTCTGCAATTCAATGGGAAGCTGTTTTAACCACTCGGGCCAGCGACCGGTGATGGGGTCGTATCCTAATTTTAGGGCGTTGTTTTCATCGCTGTAGATGACGTTGCCGCTTAATTTGGCGGCGATCCAGTCCGCTTGGTGCAGTGCTTTGAAGGCGCGGTGGGGAATTCTGCTTTGCAGCGTCAGCAGTTTGGCTAGGCTACTGCTGGTGCCGTGAGCGGCGCTGTTTTTTGGGGCGTATTGGTGGATGAGCTGTGCGGCGGTGGCGTTGTCGCTGTGGTGGTACATCAGCGCGGGGGTGAGGGGGGTGCCATCCAGCGCACTGAGCAGCAGGGTTGAGGAGGTGCCATCAACGGTAATGGCGCGGATGCGCTGAGCATCAACCTGTTGGAAAAGGTCGTACAGCAGTTGCTGTACGGTGTGCCACCAGATTAATGGATCTTGTTCCTCTTGTTGCTCTAAGGCCGCAGGCCAAGGCTGTTTTAAAAAAATCTGTTGTTGGCCTTGGCTGTCAATGACCGAGGCGCGACAGCCGGAAGTACCTAAATCCAGCCCCAGATAGAGCGCTTCTGAGTGGGGTTTTAGGGGCATGGGCGGGCTGCTCTCAAGATAGGAAAGCAATGATTATAACACTCTGTGGAGGTTATAGGATCAGCATGGCCGCCACGGTCAGTGCCAGTAGGGCGATGATGCCGATTAAGATGGGGGTGAGATTTTTATTCTGTACGCCATTGCCGTTATTTGCCGCTGTGTTTGTTTTGGCTCGGTTGTTGAGCGCGGTTTTAAAGGTTTCAATCTCTTTGAAGCGTCTCATGCCTTGCGGTTGCAGTGCCTTGTCAATGGCATCGCAAAAGTGTTGGTTTAGATCGCTGCGTACGTTGTGTAGCGGAACGGCGATCTCTCTGGGTGGTGAGCCGGTGGCCATTTCATAAGCAATGGCTGCTAGAGAGTATTGATCGCTTTGCAGGGTGGCTGTTGAGGCATTGAGTCTCTGTTCGGGGGCTTTATAAAAAAGGGCTTTTTTGCTTGAACTGCTGGAGTTGATGCGGGCAAAACCGGACAGCTTGCTGTTGTTATGCACATCCAGCCAGATGTTTTTCGGGCTGATGTCACCGTGACTGCCCTGCTGGTGGACGTAACTGAGTGCGTCACAGAGGGGGTTGATGATCTCCAGTACTTCATTTTCTTGAAAGGGACTGTTCTGCTTTTGGCGTTGTGCGATCAGTTTGCGCAGGCTTTTACCCTGCGATACTTCCATGCTGGCGTAGGTTAAATTTTGTTCGTGCTGAGCATCATAGATGTGCACTATGTTTTCATGTTGCAGTTCACTGGCGCGTTGAGCACTGTGAAAAAAGCTGACTTTGTCGCCGTCACTGACGTTGGGGTTCAAGACTCTGATGGCGATGTTTTCTCCGCGCCTGCTGTCACGCGCCAGATACAACTCGGATACTCGATCCTGGGAGAGAAAGGCTTTAATGCTGTAACGTTGGTAAGCCAATGTTTGCCCAACGGTAAGGTTTTTTCCAGCCGACTTTACGCTCGCTTTTTGTGTGCGTCGTTGAGTCGCGGGGGGCTGATTTTCGGTTAGGACAAAATCGAGTTTATGTGCGCGTTTAGGGCGCTTTTTGGGTGTGTGTTTTGTGTCTGTGCGTTGGCGGCGAATGTTGGCCAGAGCTTCGGCAATGTCGGGAGAGTCTCCGATGATGGTCTCGTCCAGATCTAGGCTGCTTTCTGCTGCTGGAGCGATTTTTCGGCTCGTTTTAGGTTGTGCTTTTCCATGGCGTATGTTGTTAAGAGCCGCTTCCAAATCTTGTGATTGTTGGCCAATAAGGGTTTCATCTAACTCTAAATCGATGTCTCCCTGTTTTGAGATTTTGTGCATAGCAGTTCCTGGCTAGGTCGATGTCTTGTGCTCATTCTCACCCCGTGATCTTAAAAAATTCGGATTTGATTCATTAACAGCAAAGGTTAGGTTAAACGGTACTGTTTTGCTGATAAAAGTTGGCATTATTAATGCCTTGTTTTTTGTGCGTGTTAAATAATTGACTTGGGGAAAGTATAACAATGAGTACACACGACGAGATAGATAAAGCCATTTCAGCACACGGCATGTGGAAACATAAATTACGCAAAGCGATTGATTGCGGCGTATGTGATTCGACTCCTGACCGAGTCACGATGGATAACAACTGCGCCTTTGGCAAGTGGTTGCATGAGCGCATTGATGCCCATGATAAGGGGTCTTCCTATTACAGTGAAATCGTTGATTTACACGCACAGTTTCATCGGGAAGCGGGGGCAATATTGGGTTTGGTATTAGAAGGTGATAACGCGGCTGCCAGTAGCCGAATGACTCTGACCAGTACCTTTTCCACTCTGTCGGGCAATTTGACTCGCACCATGAAGGCGTGGCAAACAACTCTTTGAGAGTGATCTCTGTCCTTTTTTGTGAACAGAAAGTGAGCGATTTTTTATTCTTGCTCCAATAAAAGTGTGTTGTCTTTGGGCAGCGCCATCGTTTCAAGCTCGCTGGGGGCAGCGAGGGCAAAGCGTTGCTCGATGCTCTGTTGCAATTGTTGCATTTGGGATTCGACCAGTGTGTGGCTCTGTTCGTAGATGAGGGTTTTGGCTGTTAGGGAGGAGTCTATTAGGCTTTTTTGGCGTTGCTGTAAGGCATCCAATTGGCTTCGTTGGTAGTCGAAATTGCGGGTAATATCTTGTTCAATGGCTTTGCTGAACAGAGTGTGTGCGCTGCTTCCTTCTGGATGGGCATCCAGTTGTGCGGCTAGAGAGGGCAGTTTGTTTTGCATGTAGTTGTCGTTTTCTTCGATGAGCGAGGCGCTCATTTTTTCGTAATGCAGGTCGATTTTTTGGATCAGTTCCAGAGAACCGTGTTCGATCATTTGGAGGCGTTCTTGTGCCAGTTGATTGACGGTTTTGACCAGTTGAATCATTGAGTTTTGCAGTGCTTCTGCGCCTCTGAACTTGGCTTCTAGCAAGGCGGCTTCCATGCGTGTGTTGAACTCGATGAGCTCCATCTGCGTCTCTTTGTGCAGTTTTATTTTTTTCGATGCCCAATTCGGCCAGTTTTACCTTGTCGGGTTCATAAATTGTATGGCTGCTACTGCTGTGGCTGCTGGTGTTGCTGCTAAAGAGATCGCCGACGGTGCTGAGAGCGCCGGTAAAAATATCACCTACTGTGCTAAAAAAATCCCATGTTGATCTTCCTTCTGTTTGAGGTCTGTTTGCCCTAAGCGGCGTTTGAGGTGAGGCTTTTTTTCATTTTATAGAGCAGTTGATTGAACTCTTTATTGCGCTGTTGCCGAGCGTTTGAGAATGCAAGGCTGTCTTGTAACAGGCTTTCTAGGGTCTGCTTTTCCAGTTCGCGGAATTTGTTAAGGATGAGGGTGCTCTGTTGGCTGGGTTGTTCAGTCAGGCTGCTGGCGCGGCTGAGGGTGTGTTGCAGCCAGCTTTCAGCCCATTGGTAGAAGGTTTCTTTGTGGCTGCTGTTTTCCAGCGCAAAGAGGCCTTTTTCCAGCTCAAGTTGCAGGGTGTGGGTCAGTTCGGTGCGTTTGATTTCCAGATCCAGTTGTTCAGCGTGTTTGCCGCTGCCGTTGAGGTCACACGCTTGGTGGATTTGTAAGCGTTCGATGGTGAGCAGGTGTTGCATCTGGTCTCGATGGGATTGCAGGGCGGTGAAGAGGGGGGCGGCTGCGTCGCAATGCAGTTGTTCGTTTAAGAGCAGCTCCATCAGCGTTTGTAGTTTGGTTTCCAGTTTGGCGTGAAAATCGAGCCATTCTTGTTGCCAGACGGTTGTGAGGTCATGGTCGATCAGTTCCTCTTGGCAACGCTGTTGAAAATCGGGCAGGTGCTGGGTTTGACGCTGTTGGCTCTGTTTTAACCAGGCTTGATGCTGTTCGATGAGCAGTGTGACGCTGTTTTGGTGTTGGCTGTACCAGTCGATTTTTTGCCGTTGTTCATCGATCAATTGAATGCTGTAATCGGCGACCACTTCAAATCTTGGGCAAGGTTGCTGTTGCAGTTCATAAAGAGCATTCAGTGGGTTTTTTTCGATCTGTTGCAGTTTGTGCTGTAGCTGAGTGACATCGTCTTGCAGTGCGGCCAATTTTTTTTCTGTGCTGTGCAGTTTAAAATCAAGGTGTTGCTGTAAAAAACGTTGTCGTGGGGCGCAGTCGTCGGGCAGTTCTGCGGGTGCTTGTTGCAGTTGTTGGTTGATGTGGTGCAGTTCTGCGAAGAGTTGGGGGTGATCTGTTTGTGCGCTTAAAAGATCGTTGTTTAAGTCATTCAGCCAGCGTTGCAAACCTGCTGCGTAGGCGCTGGGGGTTGCGTCAATTTCGGTGCTGGAGTAGTGCTGTTTGCGTTCGCTGTGGTTGAGGCCGTTGAAAGGGGTGGTGTTGTTGATGTCTTCGATCTGCTGTTCAAGTTGATCCTGTTGTTGTTCCAATTGAAATATCTGCATGCATTGCTGATAGGTTTGCTGGAGTTGTTCGGTTTTTTCGCCTTCAAATTCCAGCTGCCACTGTTGCTCGGTAAAAAACATGAGTCGTTTTTGGGTGTAGGTTTCTACAGCCTCTTTAGATTGATCGTGCTCTTGTGGTGGAGTGAAATTTAGATCGGCGAAGGCAAGATGACAGAGAAAGAGATAAGGGAGGTCGATTGCTAGTGGGTTGTCTGTTGTGAAGTTTGTGATATCCATATAGCCCGTTTCGGTAACGAGGTGAGAGTAAGATTGACCGTTTTTTTGTTGGAGTCTGGGGTCATCACTGATTAAAAAAGTCTTCGTCAAAAAAGGCAGTGTTTTATCTTCTAATGCAAAGCGCAGTTGTGCGGCGGTAGGAAGTTGCCATGTATCGCGGTTATCTAGGGTGATTGTTTTCAGATTAGTTTGGTGTGGCTGTTTTTCTATGTAGGCCTTTTCCAGTTCAGGCATATTATGTTTCTTTAAATTAGGCCAAAGCAGACCTCTGTGGCTGTCAAAAATAATGTCAGGGTGGTTGCCTATGAACCACCAGCGTTGCTCGTGAATGCGTTCTAGCAGTGATTCGAGGTTGTCGTCGTCAATGTCGTTGAGATTGTCCAGCGTGTTTTTGATTTCAGCGAGCTGTTGTTGCAATTGATTTTTTTGAGTTTTGTTCGGCTGGGATGGGCTGGATGACACGGTATTGCTCCTTCAAGGCGGGGTACTGGGCTAAGGCGGGCCAGTTTAACGGATTTTACTTTGTACTGACAAGCGGGCTAGGAAACAACATCTCTGTTGTGGGTGTGTAGATGGGACATTTTAAGGGAGGAAAAAACGCAGGGCAGAGTGATCTCTGCCCTTTTTCTTGGCTTATTTTCGTGCAGCTTTGTAATGGTTGATCAAACCGTTAGTGGAGCTGTCGTGGCTGCTGACCGGTTGGTTGTCTTGCAGCTCGGGCTGGATGTGTTGCGCCAATTGCTTGCCCAGCTCCACGCCCCATTGATCGTAGGAGTTGATGTTCCAGATGATGCCTTGGACAAAAATTTTCTGTTCATAAAGGGCGATTAACATCCCCAAGGTGCTGGGGGTAATCTGATTGCACATAATGGAATTGCTCGGACGGTTTCCAGGGAAAATTTTGTGCTGTAGCAGAGCTTGGATTTGCTCTTCTTTCAGACCGTCGGCCTCTAACTCGGCGCGCACCTCGGTGGCCTCTTTGCCCACCATCAAGGCTTCACTCTGAGCAAAAAAGTTGGAGAGCAAAATGGCGTGTTGCTCGCCGATGGGGTTGAGGCTGTTGGCAGGGGCGATAAAATCGGCGGGAATCAGGCGGGTGCCTTGGTGCAGCAGTTGATAATAGGCGTGTTGGCCATTGGTGCCCGGACTGCCCCAAATGATCGGGCCGGTGTCGTAATCGACGGGGTTGCCCTCGCGGTCGGTGCGCTTGCCGTTGCTCTCCATGTCGCCTTGCTGAAAGTAGTCGGCAAAGTAGCGTAAATATTGGTCGTAGGGCAGCAGGACGTGGCTTTGTGCGCCAAAAAAATTGATGTGCCAGACCCCGATCAGCGCCAGAATGACTGGCATATTCTGCTCCAGCGGAGCGTTGCGAAAATGTTCGTCCATTTGGTGTGCGCCATCGAGCAGCTCTTCAAACTGATCCATGCCAAGATTGAGGGCGATGCTCAGACCCACCGACGACCAGAGCGAGTAACGCCCTCCCACCCAGTCCCAGAACTCAAATACGCAGTCGGAGTTGATGCCAAATTTTGCTGTGGCTTCTAAATTGGTGCTGACGGCAACAAAGTGTTTGGCTAGATGCTGTTCTTCTTTGGCGCTGGCCAAAAACCAGTCGCGCACCGCGTGGGCGTTGGTGAGGGTTTCCTGAGTGGTGAAGGTTTTGGAGACCACCACCACTAAGGTGGTGGCGGGATTGAGGTTTTTTAGGGTCTCGCTGACGTGGGTGCCGTCCACATTGGAGACAAAGTGAATTTTGGGGCCTTGGGCGTAATGTTTCAGCGCTTCGCAGACCATCAAGGGGCCAAGGTCGGAGCCGCCGATGCCGATGTTGATCACATCGGTGATGGTTTGGCCGCTGTAACCTAACCACTCGCCGCTGCGAACTTGATCGGTGAAGTGGCGCATCTGCTGCAAGACTCGTTTTACATCGGGCATCACATCCTTGCCATCGACAAAAACCGGGCGGTTACTGCGGTTGCGCAGGGCGCTGTGCAGCACGGCGCGTTGCTCGGTGTTGTTGATTTTATCGCCGCTGAATTGGCGTTCAATCCAAGCAGGAACATCGCGCTCTTGGGCTAAGGCCAGCAATTTGTCGAGGGTGTTGCTGGTGATGCGGTTTTTGGAAAAATCCAACAGCAGTTCATCAAAGGTGAGAGAGAATTTTTCAAACCGTTGGGGATCTTGGGCAAACAGCTCGCGTAGGGTGAGTGATTCGATGTCGCTTTTGTGTTGAGCGAGCGCCTGCCAAGCGGGGCTTTGTGTGAGTTTGGGCATGGTGACGGATTCTCTGCTGTTAGGAAATTTTTTCATGTTTTAGCACACTGGTCATCAAACGGAAAGAGTGCGGTATTTTATTTGTGAATGACGTACAATTTGCGCGCCTAGATTGGCTCCTTTTTGTTGCTGTCAAAGCCGTCCACCTTCCATTTAAAACCGCTGGGGAAAAGTGTAACGATGCGTATTTTATTTGTTGCCAGTGAAGTTCATCCGTTGATTAAAACCGGTGGTTTGGCCGATGTTGCCGGTCATTTGCCTCCGGCGCTGCTGGCGCAAGGTGAAGAGATTCGGATTGTGATGCCCGCCTATCGTGCCGCACTGCAAGGATTAGAGCAGATTGAGGTGGTGGCGGAGTTGTTTCTATTGGGAGCAGCCCAGCCGGTAGAAATTTTGCAAAGCATCTTGCCGGGTACGGCGGTGCCGATCTATTTGGTTCGTTGTCCACAATATTTTGATCGTGAGGGCGGTCCTTATGCCGACAGCGAGGGCAATGATTGGACGGACAACGCGGCTCGTTTTACCCTTTTTGCCCGTGCAGTGGTTGAGTTGGCGCAAAATCGAGCGGCTTTGGAATGGCAGCCGGATTTGGTGCATTGCAATGATTGGCAGACAGGGTTGGTGCCCGCGCTGCTCAAATGTGAGGCCGTTGCGCCGAAAACGTTGTTTACCATTCATAATTTGGCTTATCAGGGATTGTTCTCTTGGCAGAGCTTCCAATCGTTGCAGTTACCCCGTGATCTTTGGGGGTGGAGGCAATGGAGTTTTACGGCAACTTTTCTTTTATGAAAGGCGGCTTGGTTTATGCCGATCACCTCTCTACGGTTAGTCCTCAATACGCTGAGGAAATTTTAACCCCAGAGTACGGTTACGGTTTGGAAGGGTTGCTGAGCAGTCGTGCTGGATGATCTGTCGGGCATTTTGAATGGAGTGGAGTATGAGATATGGAACCCAGAGCACGATGAAGCCATTGCGGTTAATTACGGTGTGGATAGTTTGGCGCTGAAGTCCGAAAACAAACGTGCGTTGCAGCGTGAGTACCGTCTTGATGAAGAGCCAGATAAACCGCTGATTGTCTATGTGGGGCGTTTGGCGGATCAAAAAGGGGTGGATCTGATTCTGTCGGGATTGCCGTCGATGGTGGAGCACTTGGGAATGCAGGTGCTGCTGCTGGGCAGCGGTCGGCGTGACCTTGAAGAGGCGTTGTGGGTCGTGGGGGATCGTTATCCTGGACAAGTGGCGACCTATGTGGGTTTCAGTGAAGATCGAGTGCATCGCATTAAAGCAGGAGCGGATATGTTCCTGATGCCGTCTCGGTTTGAGCCTTGCGGTCTGAATCAGATTTACAGCTTGCGTTACGGGGCAGTGCCGATTGTGCGAGCGGTCGGCGGGTTGGTGGACACGGTGGTGGATGCGTCTCCTGATGCAGTGGAGAAGGGCGTTGCAACGGGTTTTCACTTCGGCTCTGCCAATGCCGGTGATATGTTGTATTGCGTGGGACGCGCGTGCGAGCTTTACCGTGATAAACCAAATTTATGGCGTAACTTGATGCTGAATGGCATGCAGCAGGATTTCAGTTGGCAGCAGGGTGCCAAGCATTATTGCGATTTGTATCGCCGGATTGTGAGTCAGAAAAAAGCATAATGGTAGTAATTTGGTGGAAAACGTGTTGTATTTGGCATTCAATTGCAAAGGTTATAAGGGGGAGGGAACTGGCTAGGATGGGTTAAGTGTTGTTTTGAATTGTTTTTTTGCGTTAAGACCAAGGGGTTTGCAGTGAATTTATTTCAGCTTCCGTTACTTGTTTTTTTGATCGTGGCTTTGCCGTTGATGAGTGCTTGTTCCACCACCTCTTCCAGCAGTGGCGCACGCAGTTTAGATGCTAAGGCATTGAGTGGTTTGACCGCCGATGCCAAAGCGGGAAGAGAGCGTATTAAGCAAGATGCCCTATTGGCTCAGGTGAGTTCCAATGGCTCATTAACGGTGGACAGCAGCACCGCGCAGCTGTTGGCAAAAGCCGCTAGCAGCAAGAGAGAGATGTACCGTATTGGGGTAGATGATCAAATTCAGATCACGGTCAGAGGCAACCCTGACTTGGATGTGACGGTGCCGGTGCGCCCCGATGGAAAAATATCCATGCCGTTGGTAGGAGATATTTTGGTGGGAGGGCGAACCCCTAAAGAGGTCTCTAAAATCATCTCAAATTATTTGGCAAAGTATGTGAGAAACCCCAGTGCAACGGTGATTATGACCCAGCTGCGCAGTCATGAATATCTGCGCCGAGTGAGAATCACCGGCGCTGTAACCAGCCCTTCTTCCATGCCCTACCGTGGTGGCATGACGGTATTGGATGCGGTGCTGGCCTCCGGTGGGGTGAATGAATTTGCGGCTCCAAACAAAACCAAGCTGTATCGTAAAATTGACGGTGTGCAGCACGTCAGTGAGATTCATCTTGATGATATTTTGAAAAAAGGCGAAATGGCGAGCAACATTGCCTTGGCTCCGGGAGACATTGTGACCATCCCTGAACGACTTTTTTAAGCTTCTCGAACGTAAGCGTATTGCCAAGGCGTTTGGTTGAGCGCGTGTAGTGCATCCAGTAACGCTTGGCTAGGGATGGCTTCGTGAGGGTGAATGTTTAAAACTTCGATGACACTTCTACCGAAGGCAGCCTGCTTTCGCCAGTTCCATTCCCACGGGGCTGAGGTTTTTTCACAGACGCTGCATGACCACCGTTGAGTTTGATCTTTGTGCCACTGCTGTAGATCCGTTTGCCATGTTGGATGGGCTTTTCGGCAGTGTGGGCAGCGAGGTGCTGTGCTCATGCTATCCACGGCGCTGTAATAGTGATTTTTTTGTTGCGGCAGATGAATCGCGCAGTAGGTTTGATCGGCTTTCGCTTCTTCTGGTTGCAGGGCGATAAACGGAGAGCAGCCAACAAAGGTCAGTTGTTCCATAAATCGTTCACCTGAGCGGTAGTGATCGTCTCTGTTTGGCAGAGGATCGGCCATGAGTTGCAGCTGTTGCAGTGTCCCGATTAAGACGTTGTTGGAGGCTTGCCACTCGATGTGGTTGGAAAACAGGATCAGTTTGGCATTCATGGTTTAGTGCTGATGAGTGTGAACTCGACTCGGTTATTGAGAGCAGCGATGTTATTCCATTGTCCTGCGCTTGTTAAGCGGGCTGGGTCGGGATAGGCCGCCCGTGGCGCATTATTGCCAATGGGCTGTATTTCCAATGTGACTAGGCCGCCTTGCAGCAGAGGAGAGTGGTTAACAAATTCTGTAAACGCGGGGCTTTGACGTTGACTGAGTTTGATTGATTCCGAGAGGCTCTGTTGTTGAAAGTCACACTGCTCCATTTTCATGTTTTCTGCAGCGAGAATTTGTTTTCCTTGTTTGTTTTTGCGTAGGCAAAATTCACCGGTATGAACTTTTAGTATGATCACACCTTGAAAGCGTAAAATGGCCAAGCGTGAGAGTAAGGTTTTGAGCTGTTGTAAACGTGGGTCGTTCAGTGCTAACTCAGCGTATTGATAAGCACCGTTTTGGTTCAGAGACCACTGAAAGGTTTGTAGCCAGCGTTCGTTGAGAGTTTTGAGTTCTTCGATTTCGTTGGTCAGTAACGTAGTTTCATTGTCTGTGCTGATGTCTGTTTTGCTGGCAAGAGGGTGTTGTAAAACCTCATTGAGCAGCTTTTCTACGCGAACTGTTTCGGCGTTATTGTGTTGTGCCAGCTGATAAAACCAGAGCGCTGGGGCGATCATAAGAAGAATCAAAAGCAAACCTTTGAAGAGGTTTTTACTGCTTTTGTTGTTGCTTATCTTGTGAGAGCCGGTTTTTAACATAGGCGCTTGCACCAGTTCATCGACTACTTTGCGGGCGATGGTTTGGCTGCTCTCTTGAATCTCTTGGCGAATTTTTTGTCGTTCTTCCACCATTAGACGAGCAAACCAAGCTCTTAATTGGCGTTGCCGTTGTGCTTCGGCGTTGTCGTTATTGCTGTTTTTAGAGGATGTTGCAACGGGTCTGGCATTGTTGCTTTTCAGTTCGGCATGACGTTTCTCAAAGGGAGTGGCGCTGGGTTTTGGAATGGGGACTTTGCTTTGGTTTTGATGGGTGGGTTGTTTTTGTACTGGCGAGTGTCCTTTGTTATTCTCCAGCAGTCCTAAACGGTTAAGGGTTTTTCCCAGCTCGGCATGGTAGATCTGTTTGGGCAGCACGCCAATCGCGCCCAAGGCACGTGCCTGACTTAGATAGACTTCTCCCTCCTTGGAGGTGTACATCATAATGGGGATTTTAGCGGTTCTAGGGTCGTTTTTGATTGCTTTTATGGCTTGAAAACCGTCCATACCCGGCATCATGTGATCCATAAAGATCACATCGGGTCGGGTGTGGCAGAGGTAGCTGAGAGCCGCTTCGGCAGACTCAGCGGTGTCAACCTGTAAACCTTGTTTTTCCAACTGTTTACGCAGTGCCAGACGCGCCGATTTGGCATCGTCAACCACCAGAGCGAGTTTCTCGACTTGATTGACTGTTTTATGGATGGGAGGTTGGCTCATTAGAGCAGTATCCTAAAGTAATGTCTGGTTGATCGGGTTGTCCGAATATTCGTTATTATTAGCGAGTTGAAGCCTATTTTTTGCTAAATTGCCCACGAAAATGACATTTTGTGAACAATCATCTTAACTATTTCCTATTTTTGTTGACGTTGTGGCTCACAATTTGTCCAGTTTGGCAGCAGATATACGTTTGAATTTTGCGATTTTTCTATAAGGAAACGTAGTTTTATGGGGTTGTTAAAAAAAGAAGCGGTGGTGATGTTGTCCGGTGGTTTGGATTCGGCCACCACGTTGGCTTACGCCCTAGATGCCGGTTTTGATTGTTACGCCTTGAGCTTTTTTTACGGTCAGAAGCACCGTTCTGAGCTGGTGGCGGCCAGTCGAATTGCTGAGTCAATGAGGGTCAAAGAGCATCGGGTGGTTGAGATTGGTCTGGGTGCGTTTGGTGGTTCGGCTTTGACCGATGAGAACTTGTCCGTACCGACCGAGCCTCAAGAAGGGATTCCAATTACTTATGTGCCTGCTCGTAACACGATTTTTCTCTCTTATGCTTTGGGCTGGGCGGAAGTGCTGGGCGTCGGAGATATTTTTCTGGGTGTGAATGCGGTGGACTACTCCGGTTACCCTGACTGTCGCCCCGAATATTTGGCCGCCTTTGAGACGATGGCCAATTTGGCCACCAAACAGGGGGTTGAAGGGCAAGGGTTTAAAATTCACGCGCCGCTGATTGACTTGAGTAAGGCGGCTATTATTGAGTTGGGAGTGTCATTGGGGGTGGATTATCGCCAGACGGTCTCTTGTTACATGGCGGATGAATTAGGCCGAGCCTGTGGCCGTTGTGACTCGTGTCGTTTGCGACGCGAAGGTTTTGCACAGGCTGGGATTGATGATCTTACTCGCTATCGCTGATTTTAACTTAAGTTTTTTTAAGCTAACTGTTTTCTGATTAATGGTTATAGTGGTCGTTTTTTCACTATTTACAATAATCAATGGGTTTTGTGAATCCATCGTTATTTAAAGGGGGCAGTGATGGAATTTGATCTTTTCAGTCAGATGTTGGTCTGGGCGTTTGTTTTGGCGGTCATTTTAGGTGTGGTGGCGAATAAAACCAGTTTTTGCACCATGGGTGCGGTATCCGATTGGGTCAATATGGGTGATAAAAGCCGCATGCGCTCTTGGTTGTTGGCCATTGCAACCGCCATTATGGCGGTCATGTTGATGGAGTGGCTGGAGCTGGTGGATATGTCCTTGACCACCAGTAATGAAACCTCTAATCCTCCTTATCGGGTCAGTAACTTTGTTTGGTTGCGTTACCTTGTCGGTGGGTTGATTTTTGGTGTTGGTATGACCTTGGGCAGCGGTTGTGGCAATAAAACCTTGCTGCGTTTGGGAGCCGGTAACGGCAAGTCTATTGTGGTGCTGTTGGCGATCAGTGCCGCAGCCTCTTTAATGATGTTCACCAGCATTGATTACGATCTGTTTTTGAGCTGGATGACCCCTTTGGCGGTTAACTTTACTGATTACGGCATCCATGATCAGTCTGTGGGTTCCATTGTTGAAGGTGTTGTGGGGGCTGAGCCGGATTCTCAATTAAATCTAATCGTTGCTGCCCTGATTGGGCTGGGTCTGTTTTGCTGTATTTTTAAATCCGCAGAGTTTCGTGCTAACCGAGAGTTGATTGTGGCTGGGTTGTTGGTTGGGTTGTTGGTTGCATTGGCGTGGTGGGTGACGGCAGGTGCGTTAGGACAGCAGTTGTTAGAAGAAGCTGATTTTATGGATGTGCGTCCTTATGCGTTGGGTGCCCAGTCTTTTACTTTTGTGGCACCAACAGCACACGCCTATCAATACATCGAACAGGGTTTTGATCGCAGTTATGTGAGCTTTGGTTTGGTGGCGGCTTTGGGCGTCATCTGTGGTTCTTTTGTCTACGCGCTGTTTTCTGGTACCTTCCGTTTTGAGTGGTTTGTGAACTGGAAAGATTTTCGTATGCACTTGGTGGGCGGTCTGTTAATGGGCGTTGGTGGAGTGTTGGCCATGGGCTGTACCATTGGTCAGGCGGTCACGGGTGCATCGACTCTGGCTTTGGGGTCTTTTGTGGCCTTTGCCGCCATCGTGCTTGGCAGTGCGTTGAGTATGAAGTACCAGTATTACAAAATGTTATACGATGATGCGACGGTTTTGGATGCGTTTGTAACCGCTCTGGTAGAGTTGCGTTTATTGCCGAAAAAACTGCGACGTTTGGAGGCTTTATAGGGATTTTAACCCTTGTTAATAAGGCCTATAAAAAAGGCTTGCGTTAAATTTTTATTAGGGTAATATACGCGGCCTCACCCCAGCGGTGAGGTAGTTTCAAGCAGGGCCGTTAGCTCAGTTGGTAGAGCATCTGACTTTTAATTAGGTGGTCGAAGGTTCGAATCCTTCACGTCCCACCATATTTTTCAAAGACTTAGCAAAACTCACCTCTCCACAAATCTTCCCGTGGGACACTGGTGGGGCACTTCCAAATCAAACACCAGCACAATGACATTCATTTTTGTTGTTATTTTTTCGTGCGTGCGTGTTTATCAATTCAATCTTCGGCAATCGCCACCAGCAAAAAAAGAATATTGAACCTAAATTGCCCCCTTTTCGCGGTCAACTGCCCCATGAGTGCCCCATAGACTACTTTTGTGTTTATAAATTATTGTTTTGTATAGATATTATTTAATAGATCACCTGATTATATATCAGGTGTTGCTGTTTTTTGTGGTTTGTCTTACTCTATTCCCCATTGTTCACGGTTGTTTTATGAGGGAAGGATATGGCCAGCATTGAGAAGCGCACCAGCAAAGAGGGAGTGGTCTCCTATCGGGTCAAAGTGAGGTTGAAAGGCTACCCAATACAAACGGCCTCTTTTGAACGGCGTACCGATGCCAAAAAGTGGGCGCAGCAAACAGAGGTCGCCATTAGGGAAGGGCGACACTTCAAAACCCGAGAGGCCAAACGGCATACTTTTAATGAGCTGGTGAAGCGGTACATAAAAGAGGTGGTGCCACGCAAGCCCAAAGCGGGGGCATACGATCACAGTTACCAACTCAGGTGGTGGGCTGATCAAATCGGGGATTGTGTGTTGGCGGACGTTACAGCGGCTTTACTGACAGAGACGCGGGACAAACTGGCCAATATACCCACAGTGAATGGGCAGAGGGCAGCCGCTACGGTGAACCGCTATCTTGCCTCTGCAAGCCATGCGTTTACGGTTGCGGTGAAAGAGTGGGGATGGCTGGAAGATTCGCCCATGCGGAACGTGAGTAAGTTTAAGGAGCCACGGGGACGGGTGCGCTATTTGAGTGAAGAAGAGCGGCCTAGGTTTCTTGCTGCTTGCCGAGAGAGCAGTAATCCATACCTGTACCCCGTTGTTGTTCTGGCACTCTCCACCGGAGCGAGAAAGATGGAGATATGTTCCCTTTCTTGGGCGGCCATCGACCTTAAGCGTGATGCTCCACAGATCGTTTTACATGAAACAAAGAACGGTGAGCGGCGTGTTTTGCCCCTAACAGGCCATGCTTTGGAGCTGGTGCGTGATTTGGCCAAAGTTCGGCGCATTGATACCCCGTTGCTTTTTCCGAGCTTGAAGAATCCCAGTAAGCCGATGGGCATTAGAGCGCCGTTTCTCAGAGCGTTGGCAAAGGCTGAAATAGAAGATTTTCACTTCCATGATTTGAGACACAGCGCGGCCAGTTATCTGGCCATGGACGGTGCCAGCATGGCGGAGATAGCGGAGGTTCTAGGGCATAAAACCCTACAGATGGTGAAACGCTACAGCCACCTTTCAGATGCACACACGGCCAGTGTGGTGGCTTCCATGAATGCCAAGATTTTTGGATAAGCCTCATTAAGGAAAAAATGCTAATGGCTACGGATAAAAATAAAAATGACCCGTTAGAAAGCCCCATTCTTTGTAGGGGCATGATTCATTACGCGGGGGGAAAACCCAGAAGCGGCTCAGAATTTATACCTCTTAGCTTCTGAAAAATTAAAGCGTTCTGAATCATTACCATCTAGCTTATCCGAATGGCTTGGGGAGATATTAGAGAACTTAGCCTTCTGTGATAGGGAGAATAGGGGAGCAATCCGAAAGGTGGTGAAGTTGAATGCTAAAAATGGGGGGCAAAGAAAAAATAGTGAACTAGGGTCAAAGATCGCCCGTATACAACATCAACATAAATGCAGTGTTTTAGGTGCTTTAGAGATTGAGGCAGAACAAAATCTCAATGAAGAAGGCAAACAATCCGATCATAAAGACCTTCCAGTTGATACTTTACACAAAGCATTTTATAACAAAAATAATACACATCGAGAGGATTGCCGCTTTGTTAAAGCGGTATTAGAGCAAAAGACCCCATATCATTTCAGAGTGAAAAAAATTCTTTCAATTCTTCAACAAATCGCGATTAAAAAAACAATGGAATAAGGGTGTCAGGTTTCTTCTATTTTTACTAGACAGGCATTTAGCCATACTCCAGCACAACACGGCATAAGCCGCGTTATTTTTAATAATTACTGGAGCTTTAAATGGAACATAGAAGTTTTTTAACCGTCCCTCAATTCAGCGTTAAACATCCCGCTTTTACCCAATCAAGCCTAAGAGGCTTAATCTTCAACGCCAAAAGTCGGCAGAGCAGCCAAGGGATGATTGAAGGCAACGGCTTAGCCCCTGCCATTATTCGCATTGGTCGCAAAGTCTTAATTGATGAAGAGAAGTTTTTGGCTTGGGTGGACAACCACCAGCAAAACGGCCAAGCGGCATAAGGGGGAAGATGATGAATAAAAAACTGCCAAAGGATGGGGTTGCAACTCCACCCAGTGACCGGCACAACATCACAGTACAGCGACTGAACCCCGAGTTTATCCCGCCACGGCTTGATGATAAAGAGGTTATTTCTGGTGCAGTCCATACCACGCTGGCCGGTTTCCCAAACATTGACCCCAAGGTAGTGCGGTACTACTCCAAAAAGCTGGCCTCTGTTGGCTGGAAGTTGGCGGCTTACGTTTGGAGTGAAGGTACAAAAGGCATTATTAGGATGCCGGTGGGGACTGAACCCTCTCCCTCTTTGCTGGTGGAGAAATACGGGCTGTTTCGAGGGCGGTTAGAGGCAGAGCTTTTAGGCTCCCAGAATGGAGGTCATATCTAATGGTTAATAGATTACTTACCTTGCCTTGTCACACTGCCACGCTTAAAAAACCATTTACAAAGCACCTCATATTTATAGGGATTTTAAATAGTATTAATGTGAGGTGTGATGATTTTCAGAGTGATTTTTTTCACTTTGCTGTTAAAAGGTGGCGTGACAGGCGTGACGGCGTGACAGATCAAAAAAATATATTAATTATCAATAGGATAGGTGTGTTTTTGAGTGTCACGCTACGGGTGTGCCACGCCGTGACAGGCGTGACAGATTGCGCGATAAGGGGCTTGCTGTTCTGTGTTAGAGAAGTTTCTGCCGCTTATAAAGGGGCGCGAGCTGGAGCCGTTGCAGAAGTTTTTGCCGCTTATAAAAAGGGAAAGGGGTTGACCACCCGCACTGTGAAGCCCTATCCTTGCCGTTCCTCTGCACAATCAGAGGACGGGGTTCGCAACCCGAGCAATACCAAGCCGCACCAGCACCGGCCTCAAACCGTGCTTTTTTTGTGTAAGTCCGTTTGTTCTTTATGGCGGATTGTGTGGGGCAGCTTTCGGGCTGGCCGGTTCCCTTGGTTTCCGGTAGTGCGAACCCCATACAATCTGCCACCCTTAAACCGCTTCGTAACGGTCGGTGGCAGCTTCCTAAATTACCAAGGAGCTTGTCATTATGCTTAACTTATCCCCTCCCAATCCGTCTACCCGTTGCAGTCACGCGCCTGTTGAGGTGGTGGTTTATACGGTCTGTGTTACGTCTCTTTCTCGTTCTGGTGGGCGTACCACGCGCCCTGTATCGCGTTATTTCTCTTCCCGTATTGGCGCGTTTACCTCCTTTGATCCAGACCCCGACTACTTGGCGTGGTATCACGATCTGCTTTTGCTGGATTCCGCTTTGGCAGGGGGTGGCCTGTGAAGCAGAAAATAGACTTTCAAGCCATCAACCAATCGGCCATAAACAATGCGGTAAGTGTGCTTAACCATTATCTTCCTGATGGGACAAGCAGTGGCGGTGAGTACACGGCGTTAAACCCAACACGGGAAGACAGTAAAAAGGGCAGCTTTTCGGTTAACACCCAAAGTGGCCGGTGGTCTGACTTTGCCACAGAGGATAAAGGTGGGGATCTGATAAGCCTGATAGCCTACCTAAACGGCACTAAACAGGGTGCAGCGGCCAAAGAGTTGTCCCAGTTTTTGGGGCTGTCAGAGGTCAACCACAGCAGCCAAAAGAAAACCGCCACGGTGGCGCAATCGAGCAAGCACCCCCCCGCTGAATGGGCACCTTGTTTGCCGGTTCCCAACGATGCACCCGCACCTCATGAGGAACATTCCCGTTTTGGTAAACCGTCAGGCCGTTGGGTCTATCGGGATGAACAAGGGGCGGTGCTGTTTTATATGTACCGTTTTGAGCAAGAGGGCAAAAAGAAGAGCTACGCGCCGTTGAGTTACGGCAATTATGGCGCGGGGTGTTTGCACTGGAAGTGGAAGGGTATTCCAGCACCCCGCCCCCTCTATCATCTTGACCAACTGGCAGCCAAGCCAAAGGCCAAGGTGGTGATCTGTGAGGGTGAAAAAGCAGCGGATGCCGCTCAATACCTTTTGCCGGATTGGGTCGCCGTTACCCCACCCAATGGGGCGCAATCACCGGATAAGGCCAATTGGTCGCCCTTAAAAGGTCGGGATGTGATGATTTGGCCAGACAATGACAAAGCCGGTGCCGCGTTTGCGGATCGGGTCAAGGCGCTGGTGGAGGGTGTCGGGGTTAAGTCGGTCGCTTTGTTGGTGGTGCCGTTTGCCTTTGGTCTCGATGGTGACGGCCTTAAGCCCGTGGCCGGTGATGGCTTTGCAGAGAAGTGGGACGCGGCGGACGCAGAGGCCGAAGGCTGGCAGCCAATGCACCTTAAACAGTTGATCCAAAAAGCGGAGTGTGTGCGGGTGACTGCCCTCTCTGTCACGGTGAAGAGGGAAGGCAGAAAGAGACCGATTAAGGGTTCAACCTTTGGCCATAACTTCAAAGTGAAAGAGAGCGGTGTGTGGTTTCATCCACCATCAGAAGACCAACAGGACGCACCTAAGCCCATATTGATTTGTGACCGGCTGATGGTGAGTGCCAGAACACGGGACACGCACGGCGAAAGCCACGGGCGGCTGTTGGAATTTGTAGATTCAGACGGTGTACCGCACCAGTGGGCGATGCCTATGGAGATGCTGGCCGGTGATGGCTTGGAGGTCAGAAAGCGGTTGATGTCCCAAGGTTTAAGTGTGGCGCAGAGCCGCAAATCACGGGATCTGTTGGGCATGTACATACAGACGCAACAACCGAAAGACAAGGCGCTCTGTGTGGATCGTATCGGCTGGCATGGTGGGGCATTTGTTTTGCCTGACAAGGTGCTGGGACAGAAAGAGGGTGATCGGGTGTTGTTGCAGGCTCCAAGAAGAGAAGACCCTGTGTTCTCTCAAAAAGGCAGCCTTGCAGAGTGGCGGCAGCAGATAGCGGCGTTGTGTCTGGGCAATTCACGTTTGCTGTTTGCGGTCAGTTTGGGTTTTGCTGCCAGTGTGTTGAAGCCGTTAATGGAAGAGTCGGGCGGTTTTAATATTCGTGGTGCCAGTTCTACCGGAAAAAGTACGGCGCTACGGGTGGCGTGCAGTGTGTGGGGTGGAGCCAATCGGATGCAGCGGTGGAGAGCCACCGGTAACGGCCTTGAAGGGGTGGCCTCGATGCACAACGATACCCTTTTGTGCTTGGATGAATTGGGGCAGGTTGAACCACGGGAAGCGGGTGAAATTGCCTACATGCTGGCCAACGGTGCCGGTAAGCAGCGCAGCCGAAGGGATGGCAGCAGTGCAGCGGTAAAAGAGTGGCGGCTGTTGTTTCTTTCAGCCGGTGAGGTGGGTTTAGCGGAACAGATGCGCCAAGGCGGTAAGCGGGTCATGGCCGGTCAAGCGGTGCGAATGGTGGATATTCCAGCGGATGCGGGGCGTGGCTTGGGGTTATTTGAAGACGTTGAACGGCCACCGTTCTGGCGGCCATCTTTCAAAGGCGTTATCGGCTGCCACCCAAAAGGCTTACGGTACAGCAGGTGAGGCGTTTATTAATGGCTTGTTGCCCTTGGGTGATCTGGTGCCCGTTGTTGAGGGGTTACAGGCGGACTTCCTTAAGGGTCTGCTTCCAGATGAAGCCGATGGTCAGGTTCACCGTGTGGCGGGTCGTTTTGCGTTGGTGGCGGCGGCGGGTGAGCTGGCCACTCGATTTAAGATCACCGGCTGGCCAACAGGTGAGGCCAGTAAGGGAGTAAAGAGCTGCTTTAACGATTGGTTAAAAGAGCGCGGCGGTCACGGAGCACAGGAAGAGAGAGAGGCTTTAAAACAGGTTCGCCACTTTATCGAGGTTCACGGGGAGTCGCGGTTCTCTCCTTGGGTGCAAGATGAGCGATACCGCAGCACCAGCAACCGAGCGGGTTTCCGTAAGCACTTGGAGGGTGGCGGGGTGGAGTATTACATTTTGAGAGAAAGCTTTAAGCGTGACGTGTGTGACGGCTTGGATTGGCGTTTTGTTGTCGAAGTCTTGAAAAAACACGAATGGCTTGTTCTGGATTCAAAAGGGGGAGCGACACGCCCCGAACGCTTGCCAGAAGGAGGCCGTCAGCGGTGTTACCGTTTAAAAATTCCTGAGCTGGTGGAGATGCGCGCAGTTTCATAGGGTTATGTTGGATTGGTTCGACGGGACTTAAAAGCGGCTATTTGGCCGTTTTTTTGTGCCCATGACAAAATCTGTCACGCCTGTCACGCCGTGACACACCCGTAGCGTGACAGCCAAAATAGCATATAACATATTGATATTAAATAAGTTATTTGGATCTGTCACGCCGTCACGCCTGTCACGACACCTTTTAGCAGCAAAGTGAAAAAACCAATCTGAAAATCCTCACACCTCACATAAATACTATTTAAAATCCCTGTAAATATGAGATGCTTTGAAAATGGTTTTTTATGTGTGGCAGTGTGACAAATAAACTGCTTTAAGGTACTAGGTAGGGAATTTGGTTTGCGGGTAATTCGAACCCCGCTTAGACGTTATTTACCACCTTATTCAAAATAAACGGGTTCGGGGCATTAGCCTACCTTGCGGATTTCTTCACGAATAACGCGGCGTAGAACAGCCTCTAATGGTTCTTTGCCCTCTACGCTTTGGATGTGTTGTTGTAGGGCTGCATTAATCAGTGATTGATAGTTACCACCACCGGCCACTTGATCCCGAAACCATTGCACCACGTCACTGTCAAGACGGATGGTGATTCGTTCCTTATTGCTTTGGATCACAGCGCCCCGTTGGGCGTTATTGAAGTCGTAATGTTCTCTCATGGCTTAGCCCTCGTACTGTTTGCGTTCTTGCCTATTGGCCTTTCTGGCAGAGATGATGCGGATAACATCCCCTATTTTGTGCAGGTTTACCACCAGCAAAACACGCCCTTGAAAATCCATGCCAAGCGTTAAGAGGCGCGCCTCTTGGTGGTTGTGATCTGGGTCGGTTTGGGTCAGTGCCATATCATCGTAAAAGACTCCCACCGCATCGGCAAAATCCACACCGTGCTTATTTAGGTTGGTGTGGCGTTTGTTTTCATCCCATTCAAAGTTCATGGGTTGAGTGTATGCCGGTTGTGCATACAGTCAAGTATCCTTTAGATGGGGTGGTGTTACTGCCCTGTGGGGCACTCATGGGACACTAGACCAGCAAAAACAGGGGTAAACGTGAACAAGTGGAAACAATGGGTTGCCATTAACTTATTGATTTAATTCTTTTTTTATTGTTCTTGGTTGTTCTGGATTATTCGTTGTTCGAAACTTTTAATTAGGTGGTCGAAGGTTCGAATCCTTCACGGCCCACCATATTTTTAAACGCTGTTCTTAGCGTTGATTCTTTCATTTTATTTTGCCTTAATAGGCTACCTTTCCGGTACGATCATTGACTCACTTTTTTATCTGTGGAGTTATCATGTCTCGTCCAAAAAAATCTTCCTAGTTTACCATCGGCAGAAGAGGCTTTATCTGGCAGAGATCAAGCCCTCATTGTTGATGATGCGCATTTTGTGCATGGCCACACTTTAACAGCACCTTTTCCTGAGCAGATGCAGCTGGCGATGTTTGGTTTGGGCTGTTTTTGGGGGGCTGAAAAACGCTTTTGGCAAGAGCTCGGTGTGTTCAGTACCGCTGTGGGTTATGCCGCTGGCCACACTAAAAATCCGACCTATCATGAGGTGTGCAGTGGAGCTACGGCGCACAACGAAGTGGTGCAGGTGGTGTTTGATCCAGAACAGCTCTCTTACCAGCGTCTGCTGGAGCTGTTTTGGACGGGGCATAATCCCACTCAAGGTGATCGCCAAGGTAACGATGTGGGTAGCCAATATCGTTCTGGAATTTACTGTTTTAATGCTGATCAGCAGGCTTTAGCGGAAGCTTCAAAACAGCGTTATCAGGATGCCTTGTCTTCACAGGGGTTGGCTGAAATTACCACTGAAATCATTCCAGCACCGCTTTTTTATTATGCAGAGTCCTATCATCAGCAGTACTTGGCAAAAAATCCGCAGGGTTATTGTGGTTTGGGGGGGGTGTGGCGTCGATTTTCCGCAGTAATACCGTTCAATACTTCGGACAGTTTTAGAGAGAAAAAGATAGGAACCACAGGCGGATTCTGAGAAAATAGAGTTCTCAAAAAACGACAATCAAAGAAGGCCGCCCGTGGAATCCATAGTAGAATCGGTTTTACTCTCCATGTCCAGTGTTAAAAAACCACAACGTCTTTTTCTCTCAGCTCTGTTTTCCGCATTGATGGTTTTTCAAGGGAAAGCCACTTTTCGTAATTTGAGTCGTTACAGTTCGTTGCATGAAAAACGTCTGTCGCGTTGGTTTCGACGTTCATTTGATTTTGCACAATTCAACAGACGCCTACTTCAAAAAGGGCTGCCACAAAAGCACGATCAAATTGCCGCCATTGATGCCAGCTTTATGAAAAAAAGTGGTCAGAAAACAGCAGGGTTGGGTTGGTTTTACAACGGCGCTTTGGGGCAAGCCATGGTGGGGTTGGAGTTGTCGTTGGTTTGCCGAATTGATCTTCAAAGTCGAACCGCTTACGCGCTGGAGGCTCGCCAAACGTTGGACTCGGAACAGAAAGAGGGTGAGAGCCGAGTGGACTGCTACGCGAAACAGGTTTGTGACCTTGCCTGTGATCTTCAAGCGCAAGGCATTCGCTACCTTACCGCAGACGCCTACTACAGCAAGGTGAAGTTTGTCGATGCGGTCTGTTCAGATGACTTACACCTGATTGGAAAGCTGCGTTCAGATGCCAACCTAAGCTGGTATTTTGAGGGCGAGTACGGTGGCAAAGGACGTCCTAAAACGTACGATGGTAAAGTCAATTTCCAAACGGAGCTGTCCCGTTTTGATGCGTGTGGCGTAATGGATAAGGGGGTATCGATTTACAGCGCCGTGGTTCACTCGTGTTGTTTCAAACGGAAAATCCGTGTGGTGCTGCTGCGATGGGAGCAGAAGACAAAAGTCCGTTCGGCTCTGCTGTTTTCTACGGATTCGGAGTTGGCTCCAGAAAAGATTGTCGAATATTACACCGCTCGTTTTCAGATTGAATTTTTGTTTCGTGAAGCTAAGCAACATACGGGTTTAATGGATTGCCAAGCGCGTTGCCCAGAGGCCATTCAAACTCATATTAATGCCTCGTTCACCGCACTGAATTTATTGAAGCTGGAAGACCGTAAGGACAAGAGCAACCCTGAGCCTTCGGTGATTTCGATTGCCTCGTGGCGACGTAAGAAATTCAATCAATATTTGATGAAAATACTTTTTGACAAGTTAGGTTTGGAGAGATCTTGTCAAAAAGTCGAGGCGGTTTACCATGAGCTGAGTGAGTATGGGGCTATTCAGGTTTAAAACTGTCCGAAGTATTGACCGTTGATAATCTGATAAATGTGACAAACCATCTGGTACGACTTATTTTTATGCTTGGATGAAGGGCGCTCTCTGGGCTAGTCTTTATGCTTTAGAAGTTTTAAGGCCGTCGTAAGGTAGAGTGGTTTACTCTACTTAATTCAGTTTTTTGCAACTTCTATCCAGTGTGGCGTTAGGATAAACCTCTGTAGGTTTGTGCTGTAATAGATTGAATCATCTATATAAATAGAAATTCAGTTTTGGATAGATTGCATGGAGTGCGTTTTAATGATTGATGAGGCTTTGGCGTTTCGTCTGGGTCAGGAAAGCCCCGGTTTTTACGGCAAAATTCCCGTTAGGGGTGATTTTGTGTCGCGCCGCTTGGCGCAGCATTTTGTTGAACCTTGGGATCATTGGTTGCAAGAGTCTTTGCTCTCCAGTCAGGAGCAGTTGGCGGATGACTGGTTGGATGTCTACCTGACCAGCCCTGTGTGGCGTTTTGTGATGACCAAAGGGGTCTGTGGTTCTCTGCCGTGGGCGGGAGTGGTGATGCCGAGTGTGGATCGAATGGGGCGTTATTTTCCTTTCACCCTTGCGACTCCGTTGGCCGAAGGGGTGAATCCGTTTCGAATGATGCAGTCGGGAGGGGCGTGGTACGCACAAGCAGAAACCTTGGCGCTTTCCAGCCTCCGCGAAGGCTTTGAACTGGAAGAGTTTGACCAGCAATTGAAACGTTTACGAGTGCCGAAAAGTGCCGCTAAAGAGACGGTACACAACGGCATAATGGGGGTTTCGTCCGCTTGGCATATCTCATTAGCGGCACCGTCGAGTTTGGCGGGTGCTTGTTCTGAGTTGGCAAATCAGGCTCTGGAAGAGCTTTATTTTGGCTACAGCCTCTGGTGGAGCCACGGTTCCGAGCAGGTGGAACCTTCTTTTTTAGTATGTCAGGGATTACCCCCGACAACAGGCTTTGCAGCCATGTTGGGAGGAGACTGGGAAAATGCAGATTGGCAGAAGAGAAGCGTTACCTCTGCCCACGGTGATGGATTTTGACGGTGGTGAATTAGGTTTGTACTGGAACTCAGCCGCTATCACCCACATGGGAAAGGTTAGAAATAATAATGAGGACGCTTATTTGGAGCGTCCAGAAGTGGGTTTGTGGGTGGTTGCTGATGGCATGGGTGGTCACGCCTACGGTGAATTGGCCAGTCAATGGATTGTGGAGTCACTGCAAAGCCTAGAACCGCCGTTGGGATTCGGTGCTTATGTCCGTGAGGTAAAACGTGCCCTGTTGGGAGTAAATGAGCGTCTGTTGGCAGAGGCGCAGCGCCGAGGTAAAACAACCATTGGCAGTACGGTGGTTGTGTTGCTGGCGTGGCGTCAGTATTGTGTTTATCTGTGGGCCGGAGACAGCCGAGCGTATTTGTTGCGCAACAAACGTTTGCGTTCTTTGACTTGGGATCACGGTCCACTGGAAGAGTTTGTTGCTCGCGGTTTGGTGAGTCGTGAAGAGTCCGACAGTTATGTGGATTCCAATGCCATCACTCGAGCGGTGGGAGCGTCTAAGCGGTTGGAGTTGGATTGCCATATTCAGGCCGTTTGCCGAGGCGATGTTTTTTTACTCTGTAGTGACGGTCTCTATCGAGAGATTGAAAACGCGGAGATTGAAGCGTTGTTGAATCAAGGTTCACCCCAAGAGAGTGCGGAGGCTTTGGTGACCTTGGCACTCTCTCGTGGCGCGCGAGATAATGTGACGGTCGTGGTGGCTGCTGCTGGCAGTGGCCGGGGGTTGCAGACCGTAGAGCGCTCTAACGTGATTGATTTTGCGATGTGATTAATCGCTGATTGATGAGCAAAAAAAGCCGAGATCGAATGATCTCGGCTTTTTTTTTGGCTGAACATCTCTGATGTTCTCTTAGCTGCCGTGGCGGTTTGCTGGCGGGAAATCTGGTTGTATACTGCTGCGCTCCCCCTTCTCTTGGAAACGGATTCATGCAACAACTGCAACAGATCGAAGCCATCGAAAAACGTCTTTGGAAAGCAGCCGATACCTTGCGCTCCAACTCCGAACTGGCGAGCAACGAATATTTTATGCCGGTGATGGGGTTGGTGTTTTTGCGTCACGCTTACAGCCGTTTTCTTGCGGTCAAGGCTGAGATTGAGAAAACCCTGCCCAGTCGGGGTGGAAAAACTCGTGCATTAAGCAAAGATGATTTTGCTGGTCGGGGGGGCGATTTTTCTCCGTGAAGAGGCGCAGTTTGATTATTTGGTGGCGCTGAGTGATGAAGTTGATTGTACGCAAGCGGTCATTGCGGCGATGAACTCCATTGAGGAGGATTACACGGGGCTAAAGAAGCAGTTACCAAAAGAGGAGTATCAAGGGATCTCCAGTGAGGTGGTGCGGCAGTTGTTGCGCAGTCTCAACCCAGAAGAGTTAAAGCAGGCCGATGGGGATATTTTTGGCCGTATCTATGAGTACTTCTTGACTCAGTTTGCTGACCAGGGGGCGCACGATGGCGGTGAGTTTTTTACTCCGATCTCTTTGGTGCAGATGATCGTTAATGTGATCGAGCCTCATAAGGGCAAAATTTTAGACCCTGCCTGTGGTTCTGGTGGCATGTTTGTGCAGAGTGCACATTTTGTCGATCAGCAGAAAAAGGAGTCTCATGATGCCTTGACCTTTTACGGTCATGAGAAAAACCCCACCACAACCCGTTTGGCGAAGATGAATCTACGGGTGCATGGTCTGGAAGGCGAGGTTGCTGGGGGCAGTGAGGCGATCACCTACTACAATGACCCGCATGATTTGGTGGGCGATGTTGATTTTGTGATGGCCAACCCGCCTTTCAATGTGGATGAGGTGGATGCGAGCAAAATTGAAACGGATGCACGCCTGCCGTTCGGTTTGGCAGGAGTAAATAAAGGCGGCAAGGTTTCTAACGGTAATTACCTTTGGATTTCCTATTTTTACAGCTACCTGAATGAGACAGGCCGTGCGGGGTTTGTGATGTCGTCGCAATCGTCCAGTGCTGGAGGGGCTGAGGCAAAGGTGCGTCAAGCGTTGATTGAGACCGGCCATGTGGATCTGATGATTGACATCCGTTCTAACTTTTTCTACACCCGTTCGGTGCCCTGTCAGCTCTGGTTTTTGAATAAGGGCAAGCCTGAGGCGCATAAAGATAAGGTGTTGATGATTGATGCGCGGCAGGTTTACCGTCAAGTGACGCGCAAGATTTACGACTTTAGCCCTGAGCAGTTGGCCAATTTAAACAGCATTGTTTGGCTTTATCGCGGTGAGTCTGGGCGGTTTATTGAGTTGGTGCAGAGTCACATTCAGAAGGCGCTGGATCATGCGTGGCTTGCCTTTGCTCTGGAGTATGAAGAGGAGGTGGTTGTTGAGAAAGGCGGTTCGAAAGAGATCAAGATCGTTGAATATAATCCAATTTTTGTCTCGGTTGAGTTGTTGCAGAAGATTGAGAAGGCCATTACGCCTTTCTATAAGCAGCAAACCGCCGCGCTACAAGAGGACTTAAAAGCGTTTTCGGACAAAGTGGTTCTGCTGAGTGCGGAGAGTAAAACCTTTGAGGCGCTGGTGGATCAGGTCACGAAACAGTGGGGAGCTGGCACCTTTAAGACGGCGAAGTCGTTAAACAAGCTGATCGCTGATGGGGGTAAGGTGGCGCAGTTGGCGGAGCGCAGTCGTGATTTTATGGCTGAGTTGGAGTCGGTTTGTAAAGCGTCGAACGGTCTGTTTGAGAACGCTGAGAAGGTGTTAAAGGCGAAGAAGGTCAAGAAAAGTAAGCTTTGGGATCGGGTGGCCTTGCTCAGTGGCAAGGAGAGTTTAAAAAAACGCTTGGAGAGGATGCGAGGGGATGCGGTGGAGCAGTTGAAGCAGGTGAGCTATTTTCATCAGCAGGCGTTGTGGTTGTTGAGCCGTTTCCCTGAGGCGAAGTTGGTGGATGTGGCAGGGCTGGTGAGGTTGGTGGATCAAACGGAGCTGGCGGCGAATGATTGGAGCCTGACCCCGGGGCGTTATGTGGGGGTGGCGGCTGAGGAAGAGGAAGAAGGATTTGATTTTGCCGTGAGCCTGCGGGAGATTCACCGTGAGTTGGAGGGGTTAAATAAAGAAGCGGTAACGCTGGCTGAAAAAATAGCCCAGAACTTTAAGGGGCTGGGGGTATGAGCTTTTTTTTAACCACAATAAAGGATGTGTCGCTTGGTGTATATGATGGTCCGCACGCAACGCCTAAAGTGTCAACCTCTGGTCATGTTTTTTTAGGGATTAAGAATGTGACATCTCAAGGCAGGCTTGATTTGTCTAAAATAAAATATGTATCGAAAGAAGAATACTCTAAGTGGATAATAAGGGTAAAGCCTCAATGTGGAGATGTGGTATTTTCTTATGAAGCTACCTTGCATAGATATGCAATTATTCCTAAAGGGTTTGAAGGGTGTTTGGGGCGTCGCATGGGACTGATAAGGCCAGATCCAAAAAAAATAAATTCACGTTTTCTTCATTACTATTTTCTATCTCCACAATGGCAAAAATATGCAGATACAAAGGTGATTGTAGGAGCAACAGTGAGTAGGTTTTCTATAAAAGATTTTCCTGATTTTTTGCTTAATATACCCTCGCTAGAGATACAGAAAGTAATTTCTACAGTGTTGTCTCAATACGACGATCTTATAGAAAACAACCGTCGCCGCATTCAATTGCTAGAAGAGTCCGCCCGTTTGCTCTACAAAGAGTGGTTTGTGCATCTGCGCTTTCCTGGTCATGAGCAGGTTAAAGTTGTTGATGGTGTGCCGGAGGGGTGGGTTAAGAAAAATCTTTTTGAAGTAAGTAGGGTGACATACGGTTTTTCATTTAAGTCAACCCTGTTTTCTGGTGATGCTATTGGGCTTCCTGTTGTTAGGATAAGAAATATTCCCTCCCGTGTATCTAAGGTATTTACCATTGAAGAAGCCCCTGAAGAAAAATTATTAGAAAATGGAGATTTTTTAATTGGTATGGATGGTGATTTCCATATGAATTATTGGTGTGGTGGAAAAGCATGGTTGAACCAACGGGTTGTTAGAGTTCTTGGGGCTAATGGTGTGAGTACGGGGTTTGTAAAGCAGGCAATTGAAAAGCCTATTTTTGATTTCAATAGAGTTATTACTGGAACCACAGTGCGACATCTTGGGGCAAAGCACCTAAAAATGATTGATTTTTTTATTCCTGATGATGATGTGTTGAATAAGGCGAATGACTATTTTGAAGATGTTCGTATTCAAGTTGTTTGTCTATTTCAGAAAATTAAAAAACTTGAGCAAGCCCGAGATATTTTATTGCCTCGTTTGATGAGCGGAGAGCTGGTGGTATGAGTGGCATGACCGAAGATACGCTGGTGCAACAGACCACCGCCGACTACCTGCGTGACGCACTGGCGTGGGACGAATCCCTCTACGCCATGCAGGAAACACTCGGCACAGACGGCACCCTCGGACGCGAAAGCGAAAAAGAGATCATCCTCAGCCGCTACCTCAGCCAAACCCTCATCCGACTCAACCCAAACCTGCCCGACGAAGCCTACCAAAACGCCCTGCAACAGATCATCAGCGTCAACAGCAGCCAAAGCCTCGCCGCGATCAACCAAGAAAAAGACCGACTCTACAAACAGGGCGTAGCGGTCAACTACCGCGACAAAAAAGGCCAACGCCAGCAGAAAACCCTCCGCATCTTCGACTTTGAACAAGCCGACAACAACCACTTTTTAATCGTGCGCGAACTCTGGATCAAAGGCGACGTGTACCGCCGCCGCGCCGATTTGGTGGGCTTCGTCAACGGCATCCCGCTGATTTTTATGGAAGTGAAAAACCTGCACCGAAGCGTTAAAGCCGCCTACGAAGAGAACCTCTCAGACTACCGAGACAAAGACGTTATCCCACATCTTTTTCACCACAACGCCGTGGTGATCTTAGGCAACGGAATCGAGGCTAAAATCGGCTCCCACTCCTCAAAGTACGAACACTTCAGCGAATGGAAACGGCTGGACGAAGAGGAGAGCGGAGCGGTGGCAATGGAGACCCTACTCAAAGGGGTCTGTGGCAAAAGAAACTTTCTCGACCTGTTTGAAAACTACATCATCTTTGACGACTCCAGCGGCAAAACAGTCAAAATCATCGCCCGCAACCACCAATTTCTCGGCGTGAACCGTGCCCTTGACGCAGTGAAAAAGCGTCGGTCACTGCAAGGCAAGCTCGGGGTCTTTTGGCACACCCAAGGTTCGGGGAAATCCTACTCGATCCTCTTCTTTGCCAAAAAAATCCGCCGTAAACTGGGCGGAAACTACACCTTTTTGCTGCTCACCGACCGCGACGATCTCGACAATCAGCTCTACAAAACCTTTGCCGGAGCGGGGCTGGTGAATCACGACCGCGACCCCTGCCGCGCCAACAGCGGCAAACACCTCGATGAACTGCTTGGTCAGCAGAAAGCCTTTATCTTTACCCTGATTCAGAAATTCAGCACCGCAGAGATGCGCGGCTCGCAACGGGACGACATCATCGTCATTACCGATGAAGCGCACCGCACCCAGTACGGCACTCTGGCGCTGAATCTGCGCAACGCCCTGCCTAACGCCTGTTTCATCGGCTTTACCGGCACCCCGCTGTTGAAAGAGGATCAGATCACCCGCCAAGTGTTTGGCGATTACATCTCCACCTACGACTTTCAACGAGCCGTGGAAGATCAAGCCACCGTGCCACTCTTCTACGATGCACGGGGTGAGGCGCTACGTCTTGAGGGAAAGGGGGGCGATGAGAACGGTGGTTCGGTGGCGGAACCGAATGGGTTGAACAAAAAAATCAGCGCAAAACTGGCTGAGATGGATGTGGAGGATCTGGACGTTCAGCGGCGCTTAGAGCGCGAATTAAAGCGCGCTTATCACATCGTCACCGCCAGCAGCCGTCTGGAGCAGATCGCCGATGATTTTGTCGAGCATTACAGCGCAGGCTGGCAAAACGGCAAAGCAATGCTGGTCTGCATTGATAAAGTGACCTGTGTGCGGATGTACGATTTGATCAAGGAGCGTTGGCAGCAGCATCAGGTGGCACTGAGCAAGCGACTTACCAGCGAGACAGCGGATGAGCAGGAGATGATCTTTCGTGAGCGCCAACTGACGTGGATGCAAGAGACCCAGATGGCGGTGGTGGTGAGCGAGGAGCAGGGCGAGGTAGAGAAATTTCGCCATTGGGATCTGGACATCCTTCCCCATCGTAAATTGATTAAAGAGGGCTTTCAGGAGGGCAAGGGGCGGTTAAAGCTGGAAGAGGCGTTCAAGCGTGAAGAGCACCCTTTCCGTGTGGCGATTGTCTGCGCCATGTGGTTGACGGGGTTTGATGTGCCGAGTTTATCAACTCTTTATCTGGATAAACCGCTGAAAGCCCACTCCTTGATGCAGGCCATCGCCCGTGCCAACCGAGTCGCTGAGGGTAAAAATAACGGTTTGATTGTGGATTACTGCGGCATTTTGAAGAATTTACGCCAAGCCTTGGCGGACTTTGGGGGTGCTGCGAATGGCAGTTCTGTCCCTGACCCGGTGCGACCCAACAAAGAACTGCTGGCAACGCTGGCCGAGTCCATTGCAGCGGTCAAAACCTTTTTGAATCAGCGGGGCTTTGAGCTAACAAAGATCACCGAGGATGTTGGTTTTGCGCGTAATCAAGCCATTATGGAGGCCAAAGAGGCGGTCAATGAAAATAATCGGAGCAGAAAAACCTATGAAGTGATGGCGCGTGAGGTGGTGAAAAAATTCAAAGCCTGCATCACGCTGCGCCCCGAAGTGAATGCGTATCGGCTGGATCGGGATGCCATTCACATCATCTACAAATCGCTGCAACGGGATCGAGAGACGGCAGACATCAGCCAGATTATGAGGGCGCTGCACAAGCTGGTGGATGAGTCGGTGTTGGTGGAAGAGCGCACCGTGCGCGAAGCGCGGGTCTACGATATGAGCAAAATTGATTTTGAGCGTTTGCGAGCGGAGTTTGCTCAGCAGGCGCAGAAAAAAACCGTGGTGCTTAATTTGAGTGATGTCTTGGCGAAACAGCTGAATAAATTGGTGCAGCAGAATCCGTTGCGAACCGATTTTCAAACGCATTTTGAAGCGGTGGTGGCGCGTTACAACGATGAAAAAGAGCATCTCGCCATTGAGCAGACCTTTGATGAGTTGTTGAATTTTATGCAGGAGTTGGGGCAGGAGGAGGCGCGGGCGCTGCGCGAGGGCTTGGATCAGGAGAGTTTGGCCTTGTTTGATCTGCTGAACAAACCGGAGTTAAGTAAAAAAAGAGATCAAGACCATCAAGCGGGTGGCAACGGAGCTGTTAAAAGATGTGAAAAAGGAGCTGGTCACGATTCAGCACTGGCAAGAGAAAGGGCGCGCTCGGGCGGCGATCAAACAGGGTATTTATGACCACCTGTACGATGACAAAACGGGCTTGCCAGAGAGCTACGAAGTGGAGGAGATTGGTTTGTTAGCCGATGAACTGTTCAGTCATATTTATCGTGTGTACCCCACTTTACCCTCACCGGTTTATGGTTAAGCTGAGGTTATGAGCCAGACTCCCGCTGCTGTTTCAACACCTGCAACATGGCGTGAAAGACCTTTGGCCCTGCGGCTAAAATATCACCGCTTTCCAGATACTGATCTCCGCCAGAAAGGTCGGTTACAATGCCACCCGCTTCACGGATCAGCAGCGCACCGGCAGCGATGTCCCAACTGTGCAAACCCATCTCCCAAAAACCATCAATGCGACCGGCGGCCAGATAGGCCAGATCCAGAGCGGCAGAGCCTGGGCGACGAATGCCAGCGGTTTTGGTCAAGAAGGTGCGAAATACTTTCAGGTATTCGTCCAGATCTTTGGCTTGATCGTCACGGTACGGAAAGCCTGTTCCCAGTAACGCACCTTCCAGACCACGGCGTTTGCTGACCCGAAGACGGCGGTTGTTGAGCGAGGCTCCGCCGCCACGAGTGGCGGTGAACAGCTCTTGGCTGATGGGGTTGTAGATCACCGCTTGTTCTAAGCGACCTTCGTATTTGAGTGCAATGGAAACCGCAAACTGCGGAAAACCGTGCAGAAAATTGGTGGTGCCATCGAGAGGGTCGATGATCCACTGATGACGGCCATCGCCTGCAGTGCTCACCGGACTCTTCGGCTAAAATGCCGTGTTGTGGATAGGTCTTGAGCAGAGTGCGTATAATCTCCGCTTCGGCTTGACGATCCACTTCGCTGACGAAGTCGTTGCGCTGTTTGGTTTCGATGGCGAGGGTGTCGATTCTGTCCACATTACGGGCGATCAGATTGCCTGCGGAGCGTGCCGCACGGACGGCGATATTGAGCATGGGATGCATCGGCTTGGGTCTTTATTTGGGCTAAAAAATGGTCACAGAGGATAGCAGAGAACGGGTGTTTTGAGTATGAAAATATGCTGACCTGCGTACGGTTTTGATTCTTTTAAGGAGAAGTTGATTTGAATTTGAGTAAGGTGCGGATGGTCTTGATCGCCACTTCCCATGCGGGCAACATCGGTGCGGCGGCACGGGCGATGAAAAACATGGGCTTGGAGCGCCTTTATTTGGTGGCTCCCCGCGATTTTCCCAGCGAGGAGGCGTTGGTACGGGCTTCAGGGGCGACGGATGTTTTAGATCAAGCCGTGGTCTGTGACTCTTTGGCAGAGGCGTTGCAGGGCGTGGGTGTGGTGTACGGCAGCAGCGCACGGCAGCGCACGCTGGCGTGGCCTGAGGTGGATGTACGCGGTTGTGCGGAGCAGGTGAGTGAGGTCACTTTGCAGGATGAGGTGGCGATTGTTTTTGGCCGTGAGCGCATTGGTTTGACCAACGAGGAGTTGCAGCTCTGCCACACGTTGTTGCACATTCCGACCAACCCCGATTACAGCTCCCTGAATGTGGCTTCGGCGGTGCAGGTGGTGGCTTATGAGTTGAGAATGGCCTTTTTGAGTTCGGAGTCCGCCCCCGTTGTGGAACCCGTTGCGGCGGATGCCTTGGCTAGAGCGGAGGAGATGGCGCATTTTTACACTCATCTTGAGCAGACCTTGGTTGAGCTTGAGTTTCTTGATCCAAAGAACCCGCGTCAGTTGATGCCGCGTTTGCAGCGTTTTTTTCATCGCAGCCAGCCGACGCAGTTGGAGTTGGGCATGTTGCGTGGCATTTTGAGTGCGGCACTAAAAAAGAAAAAAGCATGAAGGGCTGTTATTTGCTGAATCTGGCACTATAATACTTGAGTAAATTACTCGGTTATAACACTTAGGGTTTGTTATGTTTAAACGCTTGCGTGAGGATATCCACTGTGTTTTTGATCGTGATCCGGCATCGCGGCATACGTGGGAAATTTTAACCACTTATCCTGGGGTGCATGCGGTATTGATTCACCGCGTGAGCCACTGGCTGTGGGGGAAGGGGTTGAAGTGGTTGGCGCGTGCGCTGTCGCATTTGGCGCGTTTTCTGACCGGCATTGAGATTCATCCTGGAGCTACTTTGGGACGACGGGTCTTTATTGACCACGGCATGGGGGTGGTGATCGGTGAGACCGCAGAGGTGCATGATGATGTGACACTTTATCAGGGGGTGACCTTAGGTGGCACCTCGTGGAACAAAGGCAAACGCCATCCGACCCTAGAAAAAGGGGTGGTGGTAGGAGCCGGTGCCAAAGTCTTGGGGCCGATCACCTTGTCGGCTGGGGTTAAGGTGGGTTCTAATGCAGTGGTGGTTAAAGACGTGGAGGCCAACGCGACGGTGGTGGGTATTCCTGGAAGAGTGGTTAAAAAGAAAACACCACCGCCACCACTGCCGAAACACCGTGAGGAGATTGCCCGAAAAATGGGCTTTGATGCCTACGGCGTGAGCAAAGACATGCCCGACCCTGTGGCCACGGCAATGAACTGTATGCTGGATCATATTCATGCCATGGATCGTAAAATGGAGGCGATGTGCGGTGCCTTGAAGGCAATGGGCTTGGAAGATCCTGCCATCAACCTTAAGGAGCTGGAGGCCTGTGATATCGGTTTTTGTGACAAAGAGGACGATTGCGGCCAGAGTGAGAAGTGTCTGCAAAAAGCGGAGTTGCGTGCCGCGAAAGAGACAGAGCGTACACTTTTGAAGAATAGTTGACTAAAACCGTCGGGTATGGAAAGATGCGCGCCATATTGGGTCAGAAGAGAGCGGCATGAGATTAACAACCAAAGGCCGCTACGCGGTAACCGCGATGTTGGATTTAGCGTTGCACGGTGGAGAAGGGCCGATGACTTTGGCGGATATTTCCAGTCGTCAGAGGATCTCGCTTTCGTATCTGGAGCAGCTCTTTTCCAAACTGCGTAAAAACGGTTTGGTGCTCAGTACCCGTGGCCCAGGTGGCGGGTACAGCCTCAGTAAACCGGTGCACGAGATTGCCATTGCCAGCATTATTGAGGCGGTGGATGAGAAAGTGGATGCGACCCGTTGCGGTGGTCTGGCTAACTGCCACGATCAGCAACGTTGTTTGACCCACGATCTCTGGATGTCTCTGAGCGAGCAGATTCACGGTTTTTTAGCCGGTATCAGCTTAGGGGATTTAATCGAAAAGCAATCTGTCCAAGAAGTGATGGAGCGCCAAGAGAAAGATTGTTTAGAGGCGCTGACGGTTTCAAATCAGCAGCGGGTCGAGATTGTCTCTTAAGATCGTGTGACGCTCTTAAGGGTTAACGAATTATTGAATGAAATTTGAGTGAGCATGAGCAATATGAAACTACCGATTTATTTAGATTACTCCGCAACCACGCCTGTTGATGAGCGTGTTGCTGAGAAGATGTCTGCTTATTTGACCCGTGACGGTCACTTCGGCAATCCTGCTTCACGTTCTCATCCCTTTGGTTGGGAGGCAGAATCGGCGGTTGACGAAGCGCGTGCTCATGTGGCGGCTTTGATCGGTGCAGACAGTAAAGAGATTGTCTGGACCTCTGGTGCTACGGAATCCGATAACTTGGCGATCAAAGGTGTGGCGCACTTTTACAAGAAAAAAGGCCGTCATATTGTGACCGTCAAAACCGAGCACAAAGCGGTGTTGGATCCCTGTCGTCAATTGGAACGTGATGGATATGAAATCACCTATTTGGTTCCTGAAACCGACGGTATGGTGGATTTGGCCAAACTGGAAGCAGCGCTGCGCGAGGACACCATTTTGGTTTCCATTATGCACGTCAACAACGAAATTGGTGTGATTCAAGACATTGCGGCCATTGGTAAAATGACCCGCGAACGTAAAATTTTGTTGCACGTGGATGCGGCTCAGAGCGCAGGTAAAGTGGAGATTGATGTCAATGCGATGAACGTTGATTTGCTTTCGCTTTCCGCTCATAAAATTTACGGCCCTAAAGGCATGGGCGCGCTCTACGTGCGTCGTAAACCTCGAGTACGTCTGGAAGCGATGATGCACGGCGGCGGTCACGAACGGGGTATGCGTTCTGGTACCTTGGCGACTCATCAAATTGTTGGCATGGGTGAAGCGTTCCGCATTGCTAAAGAAGAGATGGTTGCCGAGAATAAAAGTCTGGCTAAATTGCGTGATCGTCTGCTGGACGGTTTTAAAGACATGGAAGAGGTCTACATCAACGGCAATATGGAACATCGCATCGCCGGTAATCTGAACATCAGTTTTAACTTTGTTGAAGGCGAGAGCCTGATGATGGCAATGAAAGATTTTGCTGTCTCTTCTGGTTCGGCTTGTACTTCGGCTTCCTTGGAACCCTCTTATGTGTTGCGTGCTTTGGGGCGTTCTGACGAGCTGGCACACAGCTCGATCCGTTTCACCATCGGTCGTTACACCACCGCAGAAGAGATTGATTACACCATTGGCCAAGTGCGCGATGCGGTGAATCGTCTGCGTGAATTGTCACCGTTGTGGGACATGTACCAAGAAGGTATTGATCTTGACAGCGTGCAGTGGGCGGCGCATTAAATTAGAGACTGGGCATCGTTAGATGCTTAATGAACCTTGATTGCACTTAGGAGAACGACATGGCTTACAGCGAAAAAGTATTAGATCATTACGAAAACCCACGTAACGTGGGTGCCTTTGATAAAAACGACAGCAGTGTTGGTACCGGCATGGTCGGCGCACCTGCTTGTGGTGATGTGATGAAGTTGCAGATCAAAGTGGGCGCGGATGGCATCATCGAAGACGCTAAATTTAAAACCTACGGTTGTGGTTCTGCCATCGCCTCTTCGTCCTTGGTGACGGAGTGGGTGAAGGGTAAAACCTTAGAAGAAGCGTCTACGATTAAAAACAGCGATATTGCTGAAGAGCTGGCTTTACCACCAGTGAAAATTCACTGTTCGGTACTGGCTGAAGACGCGATTGCCGCAGCGATTGCAGATCTGAAACAGAAACAGTCTTAAAAACGGCACTTACTTCCGAAAAGGAGCTTTGTTATGGCAGTAACCTTGACTGAGGCGGCAGCAGGCCGAGTAAAAGATTTTTTGCAAAAACGCGGTGCAGCTGCGGGTTTGCGTCTCGGAGTGCGCACCACCGGTTGTTCTGGAATGGCCTATGTATTGGAATTTGCCGATGAGGTCAGTCCCGATGACGAAGTGTTTGAAGATGCCGGTGTACGGGTGATCATTGACAAAAAAAGCTTGGTGTACCTTGATGGTACCGAGCTGGATTTTGCTAAAGAGGGCTTGAACGAAGGTTTTAAGTTCAATAACCCCAATGTCAAAGACGAATGCGGCTGCGGCGAAAGTTTTACCGTTTAAACATTTGTTTTACCGTTGAGATAAAAAAACGCTCTGCCTTGGCTGGGCGTTTTTTCTGTACAGGCATTAAAAAAAGGGGGTTAAGGTGCAGTTGGATTTTTCCAAAGACTATTTTGAGCTGTTCTCTCTGCCGGTCTCGTTTGATCTGGATCAAGGGATGTTGGCGGCGCGCTTTCAGGAGTTGCAACGTCTGTTGCACCCCGACCGGTTTGCCTCAGCCAGTGAGCAAGAACGGCGCTTCTCCATGCAGGGCGCAACCTTGGTTAATGAAGCGTTTCAGACCCTTAAAGACCCCTTGACCCGTGCCACGTATCTGCTGAGTTTGCAGGGTGTTTCGTTGGACAACGAAAGCGATACGCAGATGGATATGGCATTTTTGATGCAGCAGATGGAGCTGCGTGAAGCGTTGGATGAGGTGCGTGAGAAGGATGATCCTCTGCAAGCGACGGCGGACGTGCTGGATGAAATCGCGGTTTTGTCGCGCAGCTGTTTTGCTTCTTTAGGAACGCACTTGCACGCGCAGGCGTGGTCAGAGGCGCGCGATTGGGTGCGCAAATTACAGTTTTTACGCAAACTTCGAGAGAGCGCCGTGGCGCTGGAGTTGGCCTTGGAAGATGAGTTATAACGCGAGTTTGAATTATGGCCCTATTACAAATTTCTGAGCCTGGACAATCCACGGCACCGCATCAACACCGTTTGGCGGTGGGGATCGATTTAGGCACCACCAACTCCTTGGTGGCCAGTGTGCGCAGCGGCGTGGCCGAAGTGTTGCCCAGCAGCGAGGGTGAGTTGATTTTGCCTTCGGTGGTGCGTTATTTGGCTGATGGCTCTCGTCAGGTGGGACGTGAAGCGCGTGATAACGCCGCTGCTGACCCACACAACAGCATCAGTTCGGTGAAACGGTTTATGGGGCGTTCTTTGGCGGAGGTGTTGGCGATTGAGAGCAATTCACCGTACCGTTTTGTTGAGGGTGAAGGTTCGGTGCCACGGATTCAGACGGCCTGTGCCAAGGTCACTCCAGTGGAAGTCTCGGCGGAGATTTTAAGCCTGCTGCGCAAACAGGCGGAAGCGACTTTGGGCGGTGATCTGGTGGGGGCGGTGATCACCGTACCGGCCTATTTTGATGACGCTCAGCGTCAAGCGACCAAAGACGCGGCGCGTCTGGCGGATGTGCATGTGCTGCGTCTGCTCAACGAACCCACCGCAGCGGCCATTGCCTATGGCTTGGACGAAGCCGCTGAAGGGGTGGTGGCGATTTTTGATCTCGGTGGCGGTACCTTTGATATTTCCATTTTGCGCTTGAATCGCGGCGTGTTTGAGGTTTTGGCCACCGCCGGTGACACGGCTCTGGGTGGCGATGACATAGATCGTTTGCTGGCTGAGTGGATGAAACAGCAGGCTGGAATTGAGGTGAAAGACAATCACGGTTTGAATCGCCACATTTTGGATCAGGCGCGGGCAGCCAAAGAGTTGCTGAGCGAATGTGATGAGGTGGTGGTAGAGATTGAAGATTCTGAATACGAATGGCAGGGCTTGTTGAGCCGTGAGACCTTCAATGAGCTGATTGAACCGTTGATTAAAAAGACCTTGTCACCTTGTCGTCGTGCGCTGCGCGATGCCGATGTCAGCCGCGATGAGATCGCTGCGGTGGTGATGGTGGGCGGTTCAACTCGGGTGCCTCTGGTGCGCGATAACGTCAGTGACTTTTTCAAACGTGAGGTTTTGACTCACATCGACCCTGATCGAGTGGTGGCCATCGGTGCGGCATTGCAAGCCGATGTGTTGGCGGGCAACAAAGCCGACGGTGAAATGCTGTTGCTGGATGTGAATCCGCTCTCGTTGGGCATTGAGACCATGGGCGGTTTGGTGGAAAAGATCATCGCCCGTAACACGACTATTCCTACTGCGCGAGGGCAAGAGTTCACCACGTATCAAGACGGTCAAACGGCAATGGCGCTGCATGTATTACAGGGTGAACGAGAGTTGGTTTCTGATTGTCGTTCACTGGCGCGTTTTGAATTGCGCGGTTTTCCGCCGATGGTGGCCGGTGCGGCGCGCATTAAAGTCACCTTACAAGTGGATGCGGATGGCCTGTTGAACGTGACGGCTACGGAGTTGACCAGCGGTGTGCAGGCGAGCATTGAGGTCAAACCTTCGTACGGCTTGCAGGATCAAGAGATCGAGCAGATGTTGCGCGATTCGATGGATTACGCCCAAGCGGACAAAGACGCGCGCAGCTTACGTGAGCAGCAGGTGGAGGCGCAGCGGGTGATTGAAGCCTTGGATGCGGCTCTGGCCAGTGACGGCGATGATTTTCTTCAGGCCGATGAGTTGAGTCAGATTCAGACCGCCCGAGCCGCTGTGCTGGCGGTGGCTGAGGCGGACGATCATCTGGCCATTAAGAGTGCGATTAAACGATTAGAGCAGTGCAGTGAAGCCTATGTGGCACGTCGCATGAACGCCAGCGTACGTAAAGCGATGGCGGGGCATAATTTAAATGAATACGAATGATAGGCAGCCTACGCTGCTGCGGAGCATATAAAATGACACAAATTATTTTTTTACCCCATGAAGAGATCTGTCCTGAAGGGGCGATGTTTGAAGTGGAGCCAGGTATCACCATTTGTGATGCGGCGTTGGCCAACGGCATTGAGATTGAACACGCTTGTGAAAAATCCTGTGCCTGCACCACCTGCCACGTTCATGTGCGTGAAGGCGGTGAGTCACTGTCAGAGAACACCGAGTTGGAAGACGACCTGTTAGACAAGGCGTGGGGCTTAGATCCTGACTCCCGCTTGAGTTGTCAGGTGGTGGTGGGTGAGGAAAATTTGGTGGTCGAGCTGCCAAAATACACCATTAATATGGTCTCTGAGCACGGTTAAGAGAGGAGCGTTGACATGGAATTAAAGTGGACCGATGTACTGGACATTGCCATTGAACTGGATGAGGCGCACCCCGATGTGGATCCGCGTTACATCCGTTTTACCGATTTACACGCATGGGTGACGGCGTTGGACAATTTTGATGATGACCCCGAACGTTCCAATGAAAAAATCTTGGAAGCGATTCAAGGCACATGGATTGAAGAGAAAGAGTAGATAAATTTTATCTATAGGGTCTTTAAATGGGGCAATAAGCCGCGTACCATCGCGTTTTTTTAGTGTTTCTTTTTATTTAAAGACCTTGGAGTAATTGATTGTGGCAATTGAACGTACTTTTTCCATTGTAAAACCCGATGCAGTAGCCAAAAACGTCATTGGGCAGATTTACAGCCGGTTTGAATCTGCTGGCTTGTCCGTGGTGGCCTCTAAAATGCTGCAATTGAGTCAAGCGCAAGCGGAAGGCTTTTACGCCGTACACAAAGAGCGGCCTTTCTTCGCGGACTTGGTCTCTTTTATGATTTCAGGACCGGTGATGATGCAGGTGTTGGAAGGTGAAAACGCGATTGTCAAAAACCGCGAGTTGATGGGTGCAACCAACCCTAAAGACGCGGCTGCCGGTACCATTCGGGCTGATTTTGCCGATAGTCTGGATGAAAATGCGGTGCACGGTTCCGATGCTCCTGAAACCGCTGCGGTTGAAATCGCCTATTTCTTCCCTGAAGGTGTGTGTGAACGAATCCGCTAAACTCAACCTGCTGGACTTAGACCAGCAGGCTCTGAAAGAATTTTTCGCCCAGTTGGGCGAAAAACCCTTCCGTACCGCTCAAGTGATGCGCTGGATTTACCACCAAGGGGTGGTTGATTACGACAGCATGACCGATTTGAGCAACAAGCTGCGTGAGCGACTCAAAGCCGATACGGAATTGGCTCTGCCCGAAGTGACTCAAGAACAAATTTCAACCGATGGCACGACCAAGTGGCTGTTTGATCTCGACAGTGGCAACGGCATTGAGTCGGTGTTTATCCCTGAAACGTCTCGCGGTACCTTGTGCATCTCTTCTCAGGTTGGGTGTGCTCTGGATTGCTCTTTTTGTGCCACGGCACGGCAAGGGTTTAATCGTAATCTTTCCACCGCTGAAATTGTCGGCCAAATTTGGCAAGCTAATCGGCGTTTGGGCGGCGGCATCGCAGGCAGTCGGCGCATCACCAATATCGTCCTGATGGGGATGGGTGAGCCGCTGCTGAACTACAAAAACTTGATCCCTGCACTGAAACTGATGATGCACGATCAAGCGTTTGGTTTTGGTAAACGGCGCGTGACCGTGAGCACGGCGGGGGTGGTTCCGGCGATGGATCGTCTCAAGGACGATGTGGACGTCAGTTTGGCGGTTTCTTTGCATGCGCCTGTGGATGAGCTGCGTGATGGGTTGGTGCCATTGAACAAAAAATATCCGATTGAAGAGCTAATGGCGGCGTGCAAACGTTTTGTGGCCACCGACCGTAAAAAACACATTACCTTTGAGTATGTGATGCTGGCAGGGGTGAACGACTCCGATGCCGAGGCGCGGGCGTTGATTCAGTGTCTGCGTGGTGTGTCGGCTAAAATCAATTTGATCCCTTTCAATACCTTTGAGGGCAACGGCTATCACTGCTCCAGCCAGAAGCGCATTGATCGTTTCCGCGATATTTTGTACAAAGGCGGTTTGCATACCGTGACGCGTAAAACCCGAGGTGAAGACATTGATGCGGCCTGTGGTCAGTTGGCAGGTAAGGTTGCGGATCGCAGTCGGCGTGAGGTGAAATTTGTTCAACCTCGGTTTGGAGAGCAGGGTTGAGAGGCGTATTTCTGCTTCTGTTGATTCTGTTTTTGCAGGCCTGTTCTGCTTCTGCGCCGCGTACCCCACTGGTTTCTAAGAATAAAGCCGCTAATTTTAATGCCCAGTTGGGAGCCAGTTATCTGCATCGTGGTAATTTGACTCAAGCCAAATACAAATTAGAAAAGGCGCTGGAGCAAGATGCCAATAACGTTACTGCCAACAGCACTTATGCGCTGTTTCAGGCGCGTTTGGGTAAGGTGAAAGAGGCCGATCGTTACTTTCGTAAGGCGCTGCGTCTGAGTAAAAACAACGCTGATATTTTAAACAATTACGGCACGTTTTTATGTCAGCAAAAACAGCCACGAGAGGCAGAGAAGCGTTTTTTAGCGGCGGCTAAAGATTTGCTTTATCAGACCCCCGAATACGCTTACACCAATGCGGGCATTTGTGCGTTGGATCATCGTCAGTTTCGTCAAGCGAAGCAGTATTTGAAGAAGGCGCTCAGTCTCAACCCTCGTTTTGGTTCGGCCTTGAGGAATATGGCGGACCTTTATCAGCAGAAACGCCGTTATCGTCAGGCCTTGGTTTACTTGCAACGGTATCACAAATATTATACTGAGAGTCCCGCGACGTTATTGATGTCGATTAAGATCTATCGGGGCTTGAGAAATGCACAACAGGCCAATGCGTTTACGGCTAAATTGCGCCGTCAGTTTCCAAATTCTGCTGAAACAGAGTCGATAATGAATAAACGCTCGATTTTGCCTTAAATTTTCCTGTCAGCGTTGTTATAGTAACGCTGTGTTAGGCTCTGCTTGTGGTATTGGTTTTTTCATTCGCACCTCTTTAACCGGAATATTTGTATGAAAGATTATGATTCTGAAGCATTTGATGGTGATTCTCTGAATTCAGCACCTCTGGGGCAGCGTCTGCGCAGCGCACGTGAAGGAACGGGATTAGGAATTGAGGAAGTTGCCAGTCTATTAAACCTGGAAGAGTCCTTGATTCGTGCCTTAGAAGATGAAGATTACGAGGTACTGCCTTCGCCTATTTTCATTCGTGGCTATTTGAGAGCGTACGCCAAGTTGTTGCGCTTGGATGGCAATGAGCTAATCGAAGTGTACGGCGTACAGAGCGGCGGTATGGATCCTGATTTAGCCACCAACAGCCAGAACGGTGGTTCTACTGCTGCTGGTTTTCCAATGGCTTGGTTGGCGGGGGGTACGGTCACTATTTTGTTGCTGGTGGTCGTCGGTTGGTGGTTTATGTCAGCTGAAGATACTGCGCCACAGATGAGTCAAGATGAATCTCTCTCTTCGGAAGTGGTGGCAGAGATGCCCACCGATTCTAATGCCATTGCGCTACCACAACAGCCAAAAATGACTCAAACCGTGGCAGCTAAAGTCGGGTCAAAAGTTGAGCCAAAACCGGTTGTCGAAGCGATGGCGGAATCCGCGCCGAAACCTGAGCAGGGTACTTCAGATGTGTTATTGGCTATTGAGGCTGCTAAGGCACCCACGCTAGAACAGACAGATATGGGCGCTGTTCTGAGTGAGAAAAATTCAGTAACGGAACATCGTAACCTACAGTCTGCCGTTGAGACCATGTTGGAAGAACGGCAGTGGGCACAAAACGACGGTTCTAGCAGTGAACGCAGCGTATTGGCGGCACCGGTTGCGGAACCGGCTGATTCACAGGTGGCTCAAGGTGTATTATCCTCGATTCAAAACGCGATTGTGGTCGATCAGGCCGATGCAGTTGTGGTGGTTGAGAGTGACGCTCAGGTGGAGCAGGACGTTGCAGCGGTCAATAAAAAGGTGGTTACGGCGCTCAGTCGTGTGGATTCAAGCGCTGAAACAGCGATCAGTAGCGTTGAAAGTGGTAAAAAATCAGCTGTGGTTCAAAACCTGTCGAAGTTGAATGTGGGGCCTGTGGCTCCCAGCGGCAGCGATGTTCTGTTGCTTAGCAGCACGGGTGACTCTTGGGCCGAGGTATTTGATGCCAACGGTTATCGTCTGTTGTACGACATGTTGAAAGTGGATCGTAGCAAACGTTTACAAGGCAGCGCACCCTTTAAGGTCTTTTTGGGCAACTCGCCTCTGGTTACGCTGAGCCTGAATGACACAGCAATGATTCAAAAATCCTTTAACCGTAAAAATAATACCGCCCGCTTTGTAGTGGACGTTAAGGGTGTTCGCAGGCGGTAGTTTCGCTGCTCTGCTCTTAGGTGTATATTTGCCGCCTTTGCTAACACCTAAGTAATTTTTTCTCTATGGCTAAAGGTATCACTCGTATTCGGGGTATGCATGACATTACCCCGCAACAAACCCCTCAATGGCAACAACTGGAACAGAGTCTGCGAACTCTGATGAAGGCCTATGGTTACGATGAAATTCGTATGCCGATTGTGGAAAAAACCGATCTCTTTTGTCGTTCAATCGGTGAAGTCACCGATATTGTTGAAAAAGAGATGTACACCTTTCCAGACCGTAACGGTGATCTGCTGACCTTGCGTCCAGAGGGTACCGCCAGTTGTGTGCGTGCCGGTATTGAACAAGGTCTGTTGCACAATCAGGTGCAGCGTCTCTGGTATCAGGGGCCGATGTTTCGCCACGAACGCCCCCAAAAAGGCCGTTATCGCCAATTTCATCAATTTGGCGTGGAGTGTTACGGTTTAGCTGGGGCTGACAGCGATGCCGAACTGATTCTGATGAGCGCCCGTCTTTGGTCAGAATTGGGCATTGCTGATGCCGTGCAATTGGAGTTGAACTCCTTGGGTAATCAGGTCTCGCGTTTGGCCTATCGGGATCAATTGGTTGCGTATCTTAACGACTGTCGTCAAGAGTTGGACGAAGACAGTCTGCGTCGTTTAGAGAGTAACCCTCTGCGCATTTTGGACAGCAAAAATCCCCAGACACAGACACTGTTAAAAAACGCCCCCAAACTCAGCGAAACCCTAGATCAAGCCTCGCAAGATCACATGGGGTTGTTGTGCGATATTTTGGATAGGGGTGGGGTGAACTACCACTTGAATGAACGTTTAGTGCGTGGTTTGGATTATTACTGTTTGACCGTGTTTGAATGGGTGACGGATCGACTCGGTGCGCAAGGCACCGTCTGTGCGGGTGGCCGTTATGACGGTCTGGTGCAGCAGTTGGGTGGCCGCTCGACTCCGGCGGTGGGTTTTGCCATGGGTTTGGAGCGTCTGCTCTCTTTAATGGAAGAGATGGACAGTCTCTCTGTCGCAGAGAGGCCGCACCTCTATTTGACCCTGATGGGCGAGCAGGCACAGCGTGAGGGTTTGTTGTTGGCGGAACGCTTGCGTGATGCCCTGCCTAAGCTGCGTCTGTTAACCCACTGTGGCGGCGGCAGCGTCAAAAGCCAATTTAAAAAGGCCGATAAAAGCGGTGCTGAATACGCACTGGTGTTGGCTGATACCGAGCTTGAACAGGGTGTCATTGCGCTTAAACCTTTGCGGGATAAGGGTGAGCAGCAAAGTTTCCGTGAAGCGCAGTTGATCAGTGAATTGATGCTGCGTTTTGGTTGGTAAAAATCTTTTTGATAATGTCATTCAATGAATGTGAGAGGAGCCGCTGATGGCGATGTATGAAACCGAAGAAGAGCAGATTGAAGCGTTAAAAAAGTGGTGGGCTGATAACGGTCGAGCGGTGATGTTGGGTCTGTTATTGGGGGTCGCTTTGATTCTCGGTTGGCGTTTTTGGGGTGATCATCAGCGTACTCAAGCAGAAGAAGCGTCCAGCCTGTATGAGAGCTTGATTGAGGGTATGGGGGCTGAGTCTGATGCCGCCGCGTTGTTGTCTTTGCAGACGCAGTTGGGGCGTGATTACGCCGATACGCCGTACGCGTCTTTGGCGGCACTGGCGATGGCAAAACTGTACGTTTCTCAACATGACCTGAAAGCGGCGCAGCGCCAACTGAGTTGGGTGCTGGAAAATGAGGCTGATGAAAACCTGGGTCAGGTGGCTCGTTTGCGCTTAGGGCGTATTTTGTTGGCTGTGGGTGAAAAAGAGAAGGCTCTCACGTTGGCCAAAGCGCCTTACGCAGAGGCTTTTTTGGCTGATGTAGCAGAGTTGCAAGGCGATGCCTTACTGGCTTTGGGACGTTTAGATGAGGCACGGCTGGCGTATCAAGAGGCGCTGTCTGCACCGATGGCGATTGGCGATCGGCAGGGATTGCAGATGAAGTACGATGATTTGAAAGGAGTTCAGGCTGCGGATTCAGCGTCATGAAGTGGTTCTCTGCCTTGTTGTTGGTGTTCCTCGCCGGTTGTGCCAATGAGCCGATTAATCCGCCATCGGCGTTGTTGAAATTGGAGCCTAAAGTCGGTTTTAAACTGCTCTGGAGTGCGGAGGCGGGTTCGGCAATCAATAAAAAATTCATTCGTCTTAATCCGTATGCCAGCGGTGATCGTCTTTTTACTGCGGTACCCAGTGGTCGAGTTACTGCTTTTGATCGCATGACGGGCAAGCTGATGTGGCGGGTGGATTTAAATGTGCCGTTGTCGGCGGGTGTTGGCGGAGGTGAAGGCGCGCTTTATGTGGCCAGCCAAGACGGGGTGGTGATTGCCCTTGATCCAAAGCAGGGCGCTGAGTTGTGGCGGGTGTCGTTAAATAACGAAGTACTCTCAGCCCCAGTGCCGAGTTTAGGCCGAGTGATTGTACGCACGGTGGATGGCAGTATTTTGGCGCTGAAAGCGGAGTCGGGCGGGGTGATTTGGCGTTACAGTCAGCCAGTACCCCCGTTGACGCTGCGTGGCACCAGCCGACCGGTGCCGGTTGCCGGTGGTCTGGTCAGTGCGCTGGATAACGGCAAAGTGATCGCTTTGGATCTGGAGCAGGGGCGGCCGTTTTGGGAGACCGTGGTCTCACGTTCGCAAGGGATTTCCGAGCTGGATCGCTTGGTGGATCTGGATGCTGAGTTGTTGGTTGAGAAAGGGCTGATTTTTGTGGCCGGTTATCAGGGTAATTTGGCTCTGCTCTCTTTGGAGCAAGGACAAATTTTATGGTCTAAAGCCTTTTCCACCAGCACCGGTATGGCGTTTAAGGCTGAAAAGTTGTTTATTAACAGTGATCAGGATGAAATTTCGGCGTTAAATGCACGGGATGGCAGGGTTGTTTGGCAGCAAGATAAACTTAAATTCCGTCAGTTGACTGCGCCGGTACTTATTGGTGACAGTTTGGCGGTTGCTGACGCAGAGGGTTACCTGCATTTGTTGTCTCTCGCCGATGGCCGTCTGTTGGCGCGTTATAAGTTTGATGACTACGGCCTGCTGATTACACCGCTGGTGGTGGGAGAGACTCTGTATGTGCAGACTCGAGCCGGAACCGTATATGCGTTAAATCTGACAAAATTGGCCAAACCTTAGTTGGCTGACATCGGCAAAATTGCTTCTTTCCGCTGCAAGTGTTAAAAATCCTGCTAAGTGGTATTGAGAATGGGGTTCAACTCCATTACGGACAGGATGGGCGAAGAGAGGCGGGTATGGTTTACGGTAAGCTGAGAAATTTTGAATATTTTTTGGCCTCGGTGTTTCTGATTTTAGGTCTGTTGATGGCGGTGCCTTATGTTTGGGGTGTCGTTTTTGAATCTAAATTTCGGCACGAAGTGACGCAGCTTGGTGAACGTCTGCATACCAAGGTGACGGTGCTTAATTATCAGCGTGGCTGGTTAAGAAGCCGTGCGGTGAGTCGCGTTGAGCTGCCTTACACGACGAATGCATTGCTGTTTGTGCATGAGATCAATCATGGTCCCTTGGAGCTGGAGATGTTGGCGCAGGGGAAAAACCCTTGGTTGGCGGCTTTGGTGCGCACCGAACTGCCCGAGCAGCTGAGCATGGAGGGAGTTCAAGCGTTCAGTTCCGTGGATGGCAGTTATTTTAAAGCCTTTACTCGAGTGCATCTGGACGGAGAGCTGGATACCCATTTCTCTCTGCCGCACTTGCAAGCCGAATTGCACAATTTGCCTGTGCAGCGCTTTTCGGCTTCTTCTCTGCGCGGTCATTTTGTTTATAACCCCGAGCAAAAACGAATTTATGGCAATTTGGATCTGCCGAGAATTAAGTTAGAAGGTGCGCAGATGAGTTTGCGCCTGCGCCATCTGCACTTTGAGACGGATCAGAAGAAGGGTGAAGGCGAGCTCTATTTTGGCGGTTCTCAGTTGAAAGTGGCGGCTCTGGATTGGCAGGGCTGGGGTCGTCCACTGAAAGTGGATCAGTTGGAGCTGCGCAGTATGAATGCGGAAAATCAGCAAGAGGCGTTCAGTCAGATCGCGCTGAGTTCGAAGTCGGTGCAGACCCTGTTAGGCAACTATTCCAGTACTGAGTTTGATCTCAGTTTGCGTCATTTGGATACCCCTGGAGTGGCACAGGTGATCAATAACCTGCGTCATTATCCCTATTACGACACGGATGAGTTGCCTTTGGCGAGTCGTGATCGTGTTTGGCAGAGCCAAGTGTCACCAGTATTAAGCCTGTTGCGCAACAGTGAGTTGGAATTGTCGCGTTTTTATATGAAGCAGGGTGATGACGAGGTCAGTGCTTGGATGCGGGCGAAAATGCCAAGCTTGACCTACGGCGATTGGGAGGCGGGAGAGTTTCCATTGCAAGCTTTGGAAGTTGAGCTGGAACTCTCTCTGTCAGAGCAGTTGATGGTGAGTTTGTTCAGAGAGCAGGCGCGGCGGATGTTGGGTAATACCCAGCGCTTTGTGGCCATGAAAGGTTTGAAGGCGGCAGAAAAAGAGCCCTATGTGCGTAAATCCGCTGAATCTCAGCTGAATAACCTGCTCAGGCAAAACTACCTTGCGTTTGAAGAGGGCAGTTATCGTTTGAAGCTTTCTCTTAAAGAGGGACATTTTTACCTCAACGACCATCCATTGAATCCGTAATACTTCCTTCATTCTCTGGGTGCTATTTTTTTTACGCGCTTTTTTGCATCGTGCGATAATGCCCGCCTGATAAAAAATTCACCTATCCCGTTCGTTGTGCAGAGAGTCCCCATGAAACCTGTTATTGCTTTGGTCGGTCGCCCCAATGTGGGCAAATCCACCCTGTTTAATAAACTCACCCGCAGTCGTGATGCCTTGGTAGCGGATCTGCCGGGGTTGACCCGTGACCGTCAGTACGGCGATGGTAAAGTCGGCGAGAGGGCGTTTATCGTTGTTGATACGGGTGGTTTAAGCGGCGCAAAAGAGGCTTTGGATGTGCGCATGGAGCAACAGACCCAGCTGGCCATTTCGGAAGCCAATGTGGTGCTGTTTATGGTGGATGCCCGCGCGGGTTTGATGCCGGCTGATGTGAACATTGCTGATCAGCTGCGTCGCGATGGAAAATCGGTTTTTTTGGTGGTTAATAAAGTAGATGGCTTGGACATCGAGCAGGCCAAAAGTGACTTTTACAGCCTTGGTTTGGGGCAGTCTTTGGCCATTGCAGCGTCGCACGGTCGGGGGGTTAATCGCCTGATCGAGACGGTGCTGGACGAGCAGGCTGAACAGGAAGAGATTGACGAGGGTCAAGAGGCGGCGGAACGCACTTTGAAGGTGGCGGTGGTGGGTCGCCCTAATGTGGGTAAGTCTACTTTGATTAACCGCTTTTTGGGCGAAGAACGGGTGGTGGCTTTTGACCGTCCGGGTACCACTCGCGACAGCGTTTTTATTCCCTTTGAAAAAGCCGGTCAGGCCTACACGTTGATTGATACCGCCGGTGTGCGGCGGCGCGGTAAAGTCAAAGAAGTGGTGGAAAAGTTCAGTGTGATCAAAACCTTGCAGGCGATTGATGCCAGCAACGTGGTGATTATGATGATGGACGCCAGTCAAGGCATTGCCGATCAAGATTTGAGCCTGTTGGGTTATATTTTAGACAGCGGTCGTGCCTTGGTGGTGGCGATCAATAAATGGGATGATTTGAGCCGAGACCAAAAAGATCAGATTAAAAAGGATCTGGATTGGCGTTTGGGGTTCCTTAAATTTGCCAAGGTGCATCAGGTCTCGGCCAAACGCGGTACGGGGGTGGGTAAATTGCTCGGTTCGGTCAATCAGGCCTATCGAGCGGCGATGAAAGATCTTTCTACGCCGGAGTTAACGCGCCAGTTACAGCAGGCGCTGTTGGCGCATCAACCGCCGCTGTTTCGGGGGCGGCGGATCAAGTTGCGTTACGCCCATCAAGGAGGAGTGAATCCGCCATTGATTGTGATTCATGGCAACCAGACCGACAGTTTGCCTGGGGTCTATAAACGCTATCTGGCCAACTATTTTCAGGAAGCCTTTAAACTGTTCGGTACGCCTTTGAGATTGGAATTTCGTACTGCCGAGAATCCGTTTGCGGGGCGACGTACACCCCCCCCAAAAACCAAGAGCAGTAAGGAACTGAATCGCAAGCCGAAACTGTTGGCCAAACAGAAAGCGCGTCGTCGTTAGGCGCTTTTTTGTTCGGGCTTGCTTTTATGAAGCTGCTGTTGCAGCAGTTGCTCGATGGCGTTGGCGGGTTTGGGACGACTGAAAAGATAGCCCTGATATTCGTGACAGCCGTTTTGCTCCAAAAAGGCCAGTTGTTCGGGGGTTTCTACCCCTTCGGCAATGACTTTTAGATCCAGGCTTTTGGCCATTGCCAAAATGGCCTGAATAATGGCTTGGTCATTTTTGTCGTGCTGGATGTCGGCTACAAAGGATTGGTCGATTTTTAGGCTATCAAAGGCAAACTGTTTCAGGTAGCTGAGGCTGGAGTAACCGGTGCCAAAATCGTCAATGGAGATGGTAACACCGACTTTTTTGATTGCTTTGAGCTGGCGGCGGTTTTTTTCTGGGTAGCGCATCAGGGTGTTTTCGGTCAGCTCCAGTTCCAAATTTTTTGGCTCAATGTCGTACTGGGTGAGCAGGCGTGTGAGGCGCTCAGGCAGTTTGGGGTCGGCCAGTTGCAAGGGCGAGAGGTTGACCGCCACGGTGAGGTTTTGAATGCCCTGTTGTGACCAGTGGTGCAGCTGTTGACAGGCTTGCTCCAAAACCCAAGCTCCGATAGGAGTGATCAGGCCTTCGTTTTCGGCGGTATCAATAAACTGGTTTGGAGAAATGTAGCCTTTCTGTGGGTGTTTCCAGCGCAGGAGTGCTTCTAGGCCGGTGATCTGACCGCTGCTGAGATTGACTTTGGGTTGGTAATAAATTTGGAACTGCTTCTCTTCCAAGGCCAGACGCAGATCACGGGCGAGGGTCAGACGCGCCATCATCTCATCGTTTAATTGCTGGGTATGGAACTGAAAATGGTTGCGCCCCTGCTGTTTGGCTTGGTACATGGCGGTGTCGGCATTTTTGATCAACTCATCCACGTTGTTGCCGTCTTTGCTTGAGAGGCTGATGCCGATGCTGATGCCGTAATGTAGGGTGTGCTCCAAAATATGCGCAGGTTTGGCAATCTCGTTTAACAGCTGGTTGGCTAAGTTGACCACTTCCGCTTCGTCTTTTATCTCTGGCAGTAAAATAATAAATTCATCACCGCCGTAACGCGCCACCGTATCACCGGCTCTGGCGCACTGTTGCAGTCGTTTGGCTGTTTCCAGCAGTAGGGCATCGCCTACGGGATGGCCGAGACTGTCATTGATGTATTTAAAGCGATCCAGATCGATAAACAGCACGGCGGTTTGATGTTGGCACCGTTGTGCTTGTGCCAGTGCCTGTTCGAGGTGATCTTCAAACAGCAGGCGGTTGGGCAGTCCTGTGAGGCTGTCGTGAGTGGCTTGGTGAGCTAAGGTCTGTTCGTAGTTTTTTTGCTGGTCAATGATGTGCGTGAGCAGAGTGTTTTTATGTGCCAAGGTATGGGCGTGTTGAGAAGCGCTGAAGAGGTACCAGCTGAGTAAAAGAGTAATGATCAGCCCTGAAATTAAAATAATCCAATGAGTTGGGGGGAGTTGAGTTACAAAATAGCCTTGGGCTGGGGTGGCAATGATGTTCCAAAACTGTGAACCAACGCTGATCTTACCTTGATAACGTAAGCTGGAGGGGGCGTGAATAAGGCTTTCTTTTGAGTGAGATGTACTCAATTTGCGCGAGCGGTGAAAATGTAAGGGGGTCGCATTTGGGCTGATCTCGCCGTGATACAGGCCGAGATTGATGCCGCTGGGAGTCAGGCCTGACAGAGCTTGTTTTACCAGATGGTGCGGATTCAACAAAGCGACTAAATAATCGCTCTCCAGTTGGGGGGATTCTGTGTCTGAGTGGTAGAGAATTTTTTGATAGATAAACAGAAGGTTGTTTTGACTGCGTTGCTCTTGCAGGCTAAAAAATCCGAGGTCTGAATTATTTTTCCGCACCTTCGTCAGCTCCATTGTCAGCTGTACCATGACCTCGGGAGTTAACTTACCTTGATCGTTGAGCAGAGGCAGAGAGGTGTCTGTTTGCCGCTTGTTTTGGAGTGTGCTGGGATACCAGATCACCTGTTGCCAGACAGGGTGATTGTGGACAAAGTGGGTGCTGAACTGTTGTAAGGGGTTCAATAGCGGTGGTTTAGAGGCCTCTAAAAAGGCACTTACGGCGTGAAACAGTTCTAAGTCACGCATTAATTGGCGTTTGATGGTGGTGATACGATCTTTAGCGCCTTTAACAAAACTGTTTTCTTGTGCTTCCAGAACCGTATGACGGTTCCACTGTTCTACTTGAACAGCGGTCATCAGGCTTAGGCTGCTGCCAATGAGCAATATAAGCAGGCTTGGTATGTGTTGTCGTAGTCGAGATAGGATGGGGGTGATCAGGATATTCATTCTTTTGCCTCGGTCACCTTCAGATTTTAAAAACGGCTCCGATTTTAACACAGTGAGCTAACAAAATTTATTGGTGTAAATATTGTAGTGGCTGTTGCAAGAATACGGTTTGTCTGTTTGCAGCGTGAGTGGTCAAGGGAGCGGGAAGCATGGCGTGGATAAAAAATGTCTCGGTGAAATACAAGATTTGGTTCAGTTTCATTTTGGTGCTGCTCGGCTTGGTGTGGCAAGGGGTCAATTCGGTCAATAGCCTGTCTACGGTGCAGTCCAGCATCAATGTGGTGGTGGAGGAGCTGCAACCGACAATGGTGCTTTCGATGCGTTTGGAGTACCAATTGCAAGCGGCGGTCAGCTCTTTGGCGTTGTACCTACTGAGCAAAGAAGAGATCCATAAAACCGAGTATCAAAATCGTCTGCACGAGCTGGATATGACCCTTAATACAATCAACAGTCTGGCCATTGAGAGCGGTAATCTGCAAGAGCAGCGTTTTTTAGAGGAATTGGGTGAAAGCCTCAAAACCTTTAAGAGTTATAAAGAAGGCATGTTGGCGTTGGCGGAGGACGAAGCCAGCAACATCAGTGCGATGGTGTACGCCAGTGAACACATCAATTCTCGGGTGAAAGAGATCAGCAACATTCTCAATCAGATGGTGCGCTCTGAAGATGAAGAAGAGGCCAGTGAAGAGCGCAAACAGCTGCTTTTGGATGTCAGCGAATTACGTTACGCTTGGTCGAATGTGGTCAATGAAATCCGTCTGTTTCTGGCTTTTCGCACTCAAATTGCGTTGGATAATTTGACGCTCTACTCACAGCAAGTGGAGAACATGCTCAGTAAAGTGGCGCAATACGGTGATGCGTTGACGTTTGATCAAGTGGACGGTTTGACCGAGTTACAACCCATTTTGCACGATTTTGCTCAACATTGGGCTATTTTGACCGAGATTCACGGCAGTGATCGCTGGCGACGTGATGCCTATTTGATCAAAACCGAAATTACACCCTTGATTACAAAAATAAAACGCAATTTAAATAGGCATTTGGGCAAACAGCGACACGCCATGCGTTTGGCCAATCGAGGCGTGAATACCCTCTATCGCAGTGAACGTCAGCACTATATTTTTATTACCTTTATCGCTTTGTTTTTGGTGGCGTTGTTGGCTTGGTGGCTGTCGCGTAACATCACCAAACCCTTGGCCGAAGCGGTTATTTTTACCCAAAAAATTGCGGCGGGTAAGCTGGATAACAAAACCAAATACCGTTCTAAAGATGAGATGGGGCAGTTGTTAAGCGCTTTGGCACAAATGCAGCGTCAGCTCTCTGAGCGTATTCAAAGCGAAGCTAAAATTTCTGCCATCAATGCTCGGGTGAAAACGGCGCTGGACAGCGTCAGTGCTAATGTGATGATGGCCGATGGCAAGAACAACATTATCTACATCAACGATTCTGCCCGTCGCATGTTTCAGCAAGCAGCAGAAGAGATTAGGCAACATCTGCCTGAATTTGATATTGAGTCGGCACTGAGTTTGAATTTAGTCGAACTGTTTCCCGACTCAAACGACTTGCACAGCACCTTAAATGACCTCAAGCAGCAGAAAAAATACGAGCTGTTATTGGGGCAATGTACTTTGAACTTTATTGCCAACCCGGTTTTTGATGAGCACGGTAAACGAGTGGGAACGGTGCTTGAGTGGCAAAATCGTACTCTGGAGATCAGCATTGAGAAGGAAATTGAGCAGATCATCTGCGCTGCTCGTCAGGGGGATCTCAGTCAACGCATTTCAATGCAGGGCAAAGAGGGCTTTTTTAATGTTCTGGGTGGTGGCATTAATCAGTTAAGTGAAGTGATTCATGGGGTGTTTAGTAACATCAATGACGTGATGGCAAAAATGGCGCAAGGGCAATTGAATAACCGCATGGAAGGCGAATATCAAGGTCTGTTTGCCGAGGTGAAAGAGAACGTCAATCAGACGTTCTGCCGTTTGGAAGAGATGTTATTGCAGATTCAACAGGCCGCCGATGAGATCAACCACTCTTCAAAGCAGATTGCAGAGGGTAACGAAGCCCTTTTTTCTCGCAGTGAAGAGCAAGCCAGTTCCTTGGAAGAGACGGCCTCCAGTGTCGAGCAGTTGACCAGCACCGTGCGCCAAAATGCAGATAACGCTCAGCAGGCCAACGGTTTGGCCATTGAAGCATCAAAAACCGCAGTGCAAGGTCAACAGGTGATGCTGGATGCGGTCAAAGCGATGCAGATGATCGGCCAGTCCAGTAAAAAAATTGCCGAGATTATCGGGGTGATTGATGAAATATCGTTCCAAACGCAACTGTTGGCACTGAATGCCAGTGTGGAAGCGGCGCGCGCGGGTGAACAGGGGCGGGGGTTTGCTGTGGTGGCCACTGAGGTACGCAGTTTAGCTGAACGCAGTACCACAGCGGCTAAGGAGATTAAAACATTGATTCAAGAGAGTGTGCGAAAAATTGAGGTAGGGACGCGCTTGGTGAACGATTCGGGAGACTCATTGGATGAAATTGTTATTCGAGTGAAAACCGTCAGTGGCATTATTGGTGAAATTGCTGCGGCCAGCGAGGAGCAATCGCAGGGCATCAAGCAGGTCAATCAAGCGGTGATGACGATGGATGACTTGACCCAAAAAAATGCGGCCTTGGCAGAAAACACCTCACAGACCAGTGGCTCTATGAATCAACAGGTCAATCAGATGATGGTGCAGTTAACGTTTTTCGATTTTTCGGCGGAAAAGGACAAGCGGAAGGTGTCGTCATAACCGCTTAAGCCGTTTCTTCGGCACAGTGGCCGAAGAGGCGATGACCTTAGGAGGGTTGATCTGTTTTTCTGGGTGTTACAACGGCTGGGATTGTGTCGTTGTTTTTGGGTGATGTCGCTTTTGGAGTCGGGATGATGGTGGAGGTTGTGCTGCGTTTTTTGGCTTGTGAGCGGCAGTAGGCTTTGACGCTGGTGCCTCGTTGGGTGGTGTAACTTTCGATCCAACGACAGTTGTTGTCACTGTGGCAGGCTTCGTTAGCCAATCCTTTGCAGGGAGAGTTGGCCTGTGTGATGGGAGTGAAGAGCAGCAACGTGAGGCTAAAAGAGGAGAGCAGGGGCAGTTTCATGGCAATGTCCTTTGAGGTTTAGACGATGAAGGTCGTCTTATAATCCTCAAAAAACAGGCCAAAAAATGCTGTTTCAGATGACTATTTTAGCAGTTTAAACAGCCCAAACGCCGTGCTAATACCGCCAAGAACAAACAGAATCATCGCCCGGTCGCTGGGCATACCGTTGAAGGTTTGACTCAGTTGAGAGCCCAGTGAGTCGGAGACGCTAAAACCCCATGCCAGCAGAGCCACACCGATGGCGAGTAATACAACCCCCATCTGTTGTTTTTTTAATTTCATTTATGCTCTCCTAATTAACGAATGTATTGAATCATCAAGTTGACCGTGGTGCTTTGGCCAACGGTGACCGGCTGCACTTCGCCAAACAAGTCTCCCCTCTGGCCGATGGCGTTGCCACTTTTGGAGATGCGCGCGCCAACGATCACTTGCTTGAAGCTGGAAAGTTTCATTTGCGGCATCATTGCCATCGCGTCGTTAAGGGTCAGTTGCAAAGGCAGGTCTTTGACCTGCTTGCGTACTGCTGCCAACGGCATGGGTGGGCCACGCAACGCTTTGGCGTAGATAAACAAGGCATCTTCTGGAGAGGCGCGTGAGGTCAAATCGGGCGACAAGCGGATGCTGACGTTGATCGCATCGGCAGCGACCGCTGCTTGTGTAGCCTGAGCAGCGGTGGGAGTTACAACGGCAGTGGGGGTGACATCTGGGCGTTGTGCATGACCTTTGATCTGTTTGATCAAGATTTTAACCACCGCCTCTTGGCCAACGGTAACCGATTGTACTTCGGCGTAAAAATCCCCGTCTTGAGCGATGGCGTTGCCGCTTTTTGAGATGCGCGCGCCGACGTTAACTTGGTCAAAGTTGGAGAGTTTCATCTGCGGTATCATGGCCATGCTGTCATTCAAGGTGATGCTCAGTGGCAGATCAATGGCTTTTTTGCGTACCGCTGCCAGTGGCATCGGTGGTCCACTCATGGCCTTGGCGTAGATAAAGAGGCTGTCTTCAATGGCCACTTTGGCCGCCAAACTGGGGTCTAGGTCGATTTCCAAACGAATGGAGTCTTTGCCCAAGGTGGCGGGAGCAGCGGCTTGAGCAGCGCTGGCGATGCTGGGCAGCGTTTTGAAGTTGGTGATGGGCTGCTGCAATTTTTGTTCGGCGCTGTTGATGAGCTGCCGCAGTGCTGCTTGCGATTCAGGATCATCGTCCATATTGGGTTCGAGTCGTTTCCAGTAGTTGAGCGCCGCTGGGTAGTCTTTTTTCTCCTGCATGGCCATGCCAGCCAGCCACAGCCCTTGGGTGTTGTTGGGGTTTAACTCCAAGGCTTGGAAGACTTGTTCGGCGGGTTTGCCGGTCAAACGCCCTCCTTGGGTCATGGCCAGCGCATCGGCGTATTGCACCAAGACTTCGGGGTCATTGGGGCCGATTAAGGATAAAAGTTCTTCCCAAGCATCAACGGCATCGTTGTACTGTTTGAGCGTCATGTAGGAGCGCGCCAGCATGTACCAGCCTTGTGGATTATTGGGTTTGTCAGCCAATTTTTGTTTTAGGCTAACGATCATTTCATCTACGGTGGGCATGGTGCCGCCGTTCTGAGCGACCATACTGTTGATTTCGCGGTTTGCACCAGCACCGGGGCCGGACATCTCCATCGCATCCAAATCACCTCGAGTCAGATACAGGCTGACGGCCAAAATGGGCACCATGCTGGTGATAATGACCGCTACTAGCTTGCTGCTCTGGATGTTGGATTCTGTTTTCGGTGCCTGTTCTTTTTTCAGGTCGTTGGCCAGTTGTTGTTCCAGATCTTTCTGGATCTGCTGGTATTGAGGCTCGCTGTGTTGCCCAGCTTGATATTCGGCCTCCAGCTCTTTGAGGCGTTGTTTGGCGATGTTGACGTTGATCTGGTTGAGATCACGGTCAATGTATTGTTTGGGACGCAACAGCGTCGGCAACAGTAAAGCAAGCGCCGCCAATAACATGGCAACGGAAATTATCCAAAACAAAATCATGAGTGTTTATCTTTGTCGGTTAACAGGTCGTGGGCGTGTTGCAGCTCTTCCGTTTGGCTGGCCGTTTGGCTGGCTTTGTTGTTTTTGGCTTCTTCTTTTTGGCGACGCACAAAACGCAACAGGGTTGTCAGGCCAAGGGCTAAGATTAAGAAAGGCCCTAGCCAAAGCAACAGGGTGTTGAGCTGAAAAGGCGGTTTGTAGAGCACAAAATCGCCGTAACGCTGCACCATGTAGGCTTTGATCTCGGTTGGGCTTTTGCCTTCGCTGATCATGTCGTAGGTCTGTTGTTTCAGATCCAGCGCCAGTTCTGCATGAGAGTCGGCCAAGGTCTGGTTTTGACAGACCAAACAGCGCAGCTCTTCTGTCAGTTGGTGATAATCTGCCTCAGCTTCAGGGGTCTTAAAGGTTAAGGATTTCATTTCAGCCGAGGCGGAAAAACCGCTCAATAATAGAGCAGTGAGGGTAAAGGCCATCCAAAATTTCATTAGGCGGCTTCTCCTTTCAGTTGGGCAATCAAGGGCAACAAGGTTTCATTGAGAGATTGTCGGGTCACCGGACCGATGTGTTTGTAACGCACAATGCCCTTTTTATCGATGACAAAGGTTTCTGGTGCGCCGTAGACACCCCAATCAATCGCCACCCGGCCGTCGGCATCGACGGCGTTGGCGTAGTAGGGGTTGCCAAGGCGTTGTAACCAGCGTTGTGCTTCACCGTTGTCGTCTTTGTAGTTAAGACCGACGATGGGCAGCAGGTTGCGCCGACTGAGATCAACCAGCAGCGCATGTTCTGCGCGACAAGAGACACACCACGTCGCCCAGACATTGAGCAGCCAAACTTGGCCTTGCATGTCTTTGGGTGACAAATTTTGCTGTGCATTGTCCAAACGCGGCAGAGAGAACTCCGGTGCCGGTTTGCCAATGAAGGGCGAAGGCACCTCTTTGGGATCGAGGGTTAGCCCCACGCCCAAAAAAAACGCGATCAGCACAAACACACCCAAGGGCAGGAAATAACGAGACATTAGGCGGCCTCCGTTGCACCGCTGGGCGCAGTGGAGGTTTTACGTCCCATACGATAACGGCGATCCGAAGCGGCTAACAGTCCACCAAAAGCCATAAACAACGCACCCATCCAAATCCAACGAATAAAGGGTTTGTGGTAAAGACGCAAGCTCCACGCGCCGCCTCGGTCGAGTTTTTCACCCAACGCAACGTAGAGATCACGGAACAACCCTTCGTCGATGGCCGCTTCGGTCATGGGCATTTTTTGTACCCGATACTCGCGTTTTTCTGGGTGCAACGTGGCCACTTTTTCACCGTCTTGGAAGACAGTGACCAAGCCTCGTTTGGCGATGTAGTTGGGGCCGGGAACCTCATCCACACCTTCAAACTGGAAGTCGTAACCGCCCATGGAGTAGCTTTGACCCACTTCCATGCGTACGTCCTGTTCGCTGCTGTAGGTGCTGGTGAGGGTGATGCCGACCACAAACACAGCGATGCCCAAATGAGCGGTGCTCATGCCCCAGAAACTGCGGGGAATTTGAGTCAATGCGCGCCATTTGTCGCTTTTGTGTTCGATGCGGTTCAACACGCCTTGAACGGTGGCCAAGGTCACCCACCAAGCCAAAGTCAGACCCAGCATCGCTTCCCATGTGATTGTGGGCAGGGTAAAGCTGAGACCAATGCCGAGCAGTACACTGGCGATCATCGCCCAGCGCAGCTTGGCAAAGATGCGCCCAATGCTGTCTTTACGCCAATGGGTCATTGCGCCCATGCCGACTAAAACAGCCAGTGGCAGGGTCAAGGGGATGAAGACTTTGTTGAAGTAGGGGGGACCTACGGAGATTTTGCCCATGCCCAGCGCATCAATAATTAATGGGTAGAGGGTGCCGAGCAAAATACTGGCAGCGGCAGCGGTTAACAGAACGTTGTTTAGCAGCAGACCGGTTTCTCGTGAGACTACTTCAAAGCCGACGTTGCTGCGAATTTGTGGTGCACGCCACGCGTAGAGCAGCAGTGAGCCGCCGATGACAATGATTAAGAAGGCAAGAATAAAGACACCGCGTCCTGGATCGGTGGCAAAAGCGTGTACCGAGGTCAACACACCGGAACGCACCAAGAAAGTACCGAGCAGGCTTAAGGAGAAGGCGAAGATCGCCAATAGTACGGTCCACGCTTTAAAGGCACCGCGTTTCTCGGTGACCGCCAAAGAGTGAACCAGAGCAGTACCGACTAACCACGGCATAAAGGAGGCGTTTTCGACCGGATCCCAGAACCACCAGCCGCCCCAGCCAAGCTCATAATAAGCCCACCAACTGCCCAGTGCGATGCCCACGGTCAGGAAGACCCAAGCAAGGTTTGTCCAAGGACGTGACCAACGAGCCCAAGCGGAATCCAGACGACCGCCAATCAAGGCAGCAATGGCAAAGGCAAAGGCAACAGAAAAACCGACATAACCGAGATAGAGCATCGGTGGATGAATGGCCAAGCCGGGATCTTGCAGCAGCGGGTTAAGATCTCGTCCCTCCAAAGGAGCCGGAATCAGGCGGTCAAAGGGGTTGGAGGTAAAGAGCATGAAGAGGATAAACCCCATGCTGATCAGTCCCATCACCGCCAGCACGCGGGCGACAACGATCTCCGGCACACTGCGGCTGAAAAAGCTGATGGCCGTGCTCCAACCGGCCAACATAAGCGCCCACAACAGCAACGAACCTTCATGCGCGCCCCAGACCCCAGAGATCAGGTAAATGACGGGCAGATGGGTGTTGGAGTTCTGTGCCACGTAGGCCAGTGAGAAGTCATGCACCAAAAAGGCGTAGGTAAGTAAACCGTAAGAGATCAGGACAAAAAGGGTTTGCGCGAGCGTGGCCGGTTTGGCCAGTGCGATCCAATTTTGATTACCACGAGCGGCACCCAGCAGTGGAAAGACCACTTGGACGATGCTCATACAAAGGGCAAGGATAAGGGCAAAATGCCCCAGTTCAGCAATCATTAATACATTCCTTCCGGCATAGATGTTTGACCCTCTTTCCATTTACCGGCCTTTTTCAGAGCGTCGGCAACTTCGGGAGGCATGTAGTTTTCGTCGTGTTTGGCCAGCACTTCAGAGGCGGTAAAACGCCCCGTATCGTCGAGCTTGCCTTTGGCAATGATGCCCTGACCTTCGCGGAACAGGTCGGGCAGGATGCCAGCGTAATAAATGGGCAGACTTTTATCGCCATCGGTGACGATGAACTGCACCGTCAGGCTGCCATTCTCGCGGGTGACGCTGCCGGTTTTAACCAAGCCACCTACGCGGAAATTGTGTCCTACGGGTGCTTCGCCAGCGGCCACTTGGGTGGGGCTGAAAAAGAACATCACATTGGATTGAAAGGCGTTCAGCATCAGCATGGTGGTGATGGAGACACCCCCAACCATCAGACCGATGAGCAATAGGCGTTTTTTACGTACGGGGTTCATGTTTCACTCCCTGATCGAGCCACACGGCGAGCGATCTGTTGTTTAATCTGTTGCTGGTCGCGTTTTGCGAAAAGGTAGAGGGCGATCATAACGACCGTCGTCAGACCGTAAGAAGACCAGACGTAAAGGGCGTAACCGCCCATATGAAAAAATTCGCTCACACTCATTTTTTAAACAGCTCCTGTACCCAGCCGGTTTTCTGTTCGCGGCGCAAAATTTCTGTGCGGGTGCGAATCAGCAAAACGTGGGCGAAAAAGACCTTAAACGCGCCTGCCATCAGCAGCAGTGGAATTAACATGCTGATATGGATGGAGGGGGTGTCCATTTTGGTAATGGTGGCCGGTTGATGCAAGGTGTACCACCACTCTACGGAGTAGTGAATGATGGGGATATTAATTACCCCAACCAGCGCTAAAATTGCGCCCGCGCGAGCGGCGGTACGTGTGTCTTCAATGGCTGCTTGCAAGGCGATAAAACCGAGGTAGAGAAACAGCAAAATCAGCTCCGAGGTTAAACGTGCATCCCAGACCCACCAAGTACCCCACATGGGTTTACCCCAAAAGGAACCGGTGACCAGTGCCAAAAGGGTAAAGGCGGCTCCAATGGGAGCCGCAGCAGAGGCGACCATGTCGGCCATCTTCATTTTCCAGACCAGGCCAACCCCGCCAGCGAGCGCCATCACCATGTAGATGAACATCGACATCCAAGCCGCAGGCACATGGACAAAAATAATGCGGTAGCTTTCGCCCTGTTGATAATCCGGTGGTGCGCTGAAGCTGTAATAAAGACCGCTGATCAATAACAGCAGAAACAGGCCACCCGTCCAGGGCAGGAAACGACCGGCAATGCGGTAGACGTGTTTGGGTGACCCCAGACGAAAAAACCAAGCAAACATGAATATCCTCTTAAAAACCCGTTTTCGGGTGCAATTTTGAGCGTGGTGGCTTAGCGTAGCCTGAACAGAGACCGTAATGGGGTGACGGAGTTCCCAACCCTCTGTTTATCCGCCCAGCGTATGTTTTTAGCTGCTCAGACTGATGCGCAGTGCAGCGGCAATGGCCATCGGAGCCAGAGTAATGGAGAGCATGAGTAGAGCGGCTAAAAATGACAGCTGAGCTTCAATGGATAACCCCATACCAGCAACGCCCACGGCGCTGGCGGCAAAAATCAAAATGGGAATATACAGGGGCAGCACCAAGAGGGAAAGCAAAACGCCGCCTCGGCGTAGGCCGACGGTGAGCGCCGCGCCAATGGCACCGATCAGAGTCAGGGCGGGAGTTCCCAGTGCCAAGGTCATCATTAAGGCTGGGATTGCTTCACTGGAGAGGTTCATTAAAACGGCCAGCAGCGGTGAAAGCAGGATCAACGGCAGGCCGGTGAGCAGCCACTGGGCGCTGACTTTAGCCAACACCAACACAGAGACCGGATGGGGGCTGATGATCAGCTGTTCCAGTGAACCGTCGTCGTAGTCGGAACGAAACAGGCTGTCCAGAGAGAGCATGGCGGCCAGCAGCGCTGCGACCCAGATCACCCCAGGTGCCATTTCACGCAGGGCGTTTGGCTCAGGTCCGACACCTAAAGGGAAGAGGGTGACAACAATAATAAAAAACAGCAGGGGATTGACCCACTCACTGCGCCGCCGCGCGGCCAACAGCAAATCCCTGCGTAAAAGCAGCCAAAAAACGGACAACATACTGGTTTCATTCATGGGTTTAGGTGCAATGTTTTGAGTGGGTAGTCGCCCAGTTGCAGGGGGTGGTGAGTGGTGAAGACCACCATACCACCGGCTTGAGCGTGTTTGATCAGTTCGGCTTCGATGACGGCGCGACCGCGCACATCCAGTGCGGTCAGAGGTTCGTCTAGAATCCACAGTTTGGTATTGGTCACCAGTAGGCGAGCTAAAGCCACGCGGCGGCGCTGACCGGCAGAGAGGGCGCGACAGGGTACGTCATCACGGTTGAGCAAGCCCAGCAGTTGCAGAGCCTGCTGTGGGCTCATATTCGCCCGTGCGTTGGCCAGACTGCGATCCATGCGTAAATTCTCAATCGGAGTCAATTCGCCTTTGAAGCCGTTGTGGTGACCGACGTAGGTCAGTTGGCTGCCAAATTCGGCGCGCATTTTGTGCAGCGGTTTGCCTTGCCAAAGTACGTCGCCTTCGTCGGCCAATACCAATCCGCAGAGAATGCGCAGCAGAGTGGTCTTGCCGCTGCCGTTTTCGCCGTCGATCTGCAAAATGTCGCCGGGAGAGAGGTCAAAGTTGACGTCAGCAAACAGCAGGTGGTCACCGCGATAGCAGGTCAGTTCCACGCCTGATAAATGGTGCTCGGTGGTTGTTGAATTCATAAGGAGCGAGTTTTCCAGCGCTGTGAGGTGAGGGATCTGCTTAGCTAGCTAGGCTACCAGCGCGGAATCATAGGCGGAACAGCCGTGAGAACGCAAACGCTGATCGCGGTTTTTATCGAAAAAAGTGCATTTTATGGTCTGAATGTGACGGTGTTTTGTAAGGTTGAGGTTACAAAAACAGCCTTGGTGGGCTGAAAAACGTTTATTTAGCAGGAATACATTGAAAAAAATGTGAACTTGGTCGAGAATGCGGCACCTGCTTAAGTAAAAAACAAGAAAAAGTGGGTAAATGAGACAAAGATCTCGTCTTAAACAGGATAAATGTAAGTTCGTGATCCGATTGATAATGGGTCTAAAAATGAGCATTTTGAGCGTATTTTAGGAGGATATTGTTGTGACTATGAAACCTATATGGGGGTTTTTGCTGCTATTGCCAATTTTACCCAGTTGGCAGTCGTCATCTGCCGTTCAGCAGGTGACAAGTTCAGTTCCTGATGTCGGTTTGCATGGGAGTGTGTTGCGAGAAGGTATAACTTCTTCAGGCAGTACTCTGTTTCGTCTTGGTTATGAAAACGCCTTCTGTTGTACCAGTACCGGTTTTACCTACTCTCGGTTATCTCGGTAGTTGATAAGAAAAAACGTTTAAAAAACGGCTTGAGTTGTTTTGCCTGAATTCTGTGAGATGGGCGTTAGATCCATTCACAGAGGCTGAACGCGGCCATCTTATTTGTTTTGATCCTTTTATCAAAATAACAAACTTTTAGCGCGCGTGGAGAAAAAAGTGAACAGTCGTCGTCGAGTGTTGTTTGTCGGCTTGCAGGTGGTGATCGTCTTATGCACCACTGCTTATGCCAGTTACCAGATGCAGGGTCAATCCTCAGGGGAGTCGATCATTGCAGTAGAGCCTATCATTGAGCTTCAGGCTGAAAAAGTGCAACTGCCGGTTTTTCAGACGGTGCCAAAGCTGACCTTAAACGATCTGCAAGGTGAGTCGCGTAATTTGCAGCAGTGGCAAGGTCAGGTGGTGGTGTTGAATTTTTGGGCCAGTTGGTGTCGTCCCTGTCAAAGCAATGTGCAGCAGTTGGTTCGCCTGCAACAACAGTATGCCGAACAAGGTCTGCAAGTGGTGGGTTTGGGAGTGGGTAATCAGCGTGATTTGAAACAGGCAAAACGACTGTTGGCGATGAATTATCCTGTGTTGGTAATGAATCCAGCGGAGAGTCATCGACTGTTATTGGAGTGGGGCAACGGTGACAACATTGTGCCTTACACGGTAATTATTGATCGCCAAGGGCGTTTTCGTTATCAGCAGAGTGGGGTGATGGATCTGGCCGCGTTTGATCGGCAGTTGCAGCTTTTGTTGTAATCAGCCTCTTTTTAGCTGCTGTGGGTTGTGAGCAAGGGGATGACGTTTTCAAACAGACCGAACTTCAATGCCAGTGCCAGAAGAACAGCGATAAACAGCAGTCGTAACAGATCTTGGCCAAGAGTGGCTAAGAAGGTCGGCTTATTATTTAACAGATAATCCAATTTCTGTTCTAAACGGTTGATCTCGTTGTGAGTGGTGTTGTTTGTCTGCTGGGGTTCTGGTCGGGGCTGAGGAGAGGGGCTGGATTTTTTTTGTTTGGCTGGTTTTTGTTTGTTGGGATTGGCGTTAGCCTGTTCACTAGCATCGTTTAGGGCATTTTTTACCGATTGCAGAATGTGGCGTTTTGAGAAGGGTTTTTCAATGTACTCCAGAGTTGTCAGATTGGGTGAGGCATAGGAGAAGAATTTTTTCTGTGTCTCTGCATCTTTGACGGCAGTTAAGGCGAACACTTTGATGGGGTAAGCGTGCTGCTTTAACAGATAATTTAAAAAGGAAAAACCGTCTCTTTCAGGCATGAGAATATCTAAAAATATGAGTTGGATTTTATCTTTTTCCTGTCGCAGCACCTCAATGGCCTCGACCACACTGGGAGTGATGAACACCTCATAGTGGGCATTGCTGAGAATGATTTTCAGTGAGTGTAGAATGGTGAGACTGTCATCCACCACCAAAATGGCCGGTTTTTTGGGTTGGGGCATACCGTTGCTCTACTGGTTAAAAACGGAGGTGCTGAATTCGCTGATCGTTTAAGCATGAGAGTATAGCGGAGTTAGCAGACAGAGTTCTGAGTTGCTGGATTATTCGATTTTTTGTTAGGAGAAAACCGTTATGCCGTTGATGAGCGAAACCTCTCTGCTGGTGCTGATTTTGGTCGTGTTGGCTTTGGTGATGATTTTTGCGGGAGTGAAAACCGTCTCGCAAGGCATGGAGTACACCGTTGAACGCCTGGGAAAATACACTCGCACTTTAAAGCCAGGTCTGAATTTTTTGATCCCGTTTTTGGATCGTGTTAGCCATGAAATTAATATGAAAGAGCAGGTGTTGGACATTGATCAACAATCGGTGATTTCACTGGACAACGCGGCGGTCATGGCCGATGGCATTGTCTTTTATCAGGTCGTCAGTGCGGCAAAATCAGCCTATGAAATCAGTGATTTAGAGTTGGCGATGCGCAATTTATGCTTGACCAACATTCGTACCGTGTTGGGTTCAATGTCATTGGATGACATGCTTTCCAATCGTGAAGTGATCAATTCACAACTGTTGGGGGTGGTGGACGAAGCCACTGATCCGTGGGGGGTTAAAGTGACGCGCATTGAAATTAAAGATCTGGAACCACCGGAAGATCTGGTGGAGGCAATGTCGCGACAGATGAAAGCGGAACGGCAAAAACGGGCGGAAATTCTAGAGGCAGAAGGTAAGCGTCAATCGGAAGTGTTGGCCGCTGAGGGTAAAAAACAGGCGACTATTTTGGAAGCTGAAGGTTTAAAGGAAGCGGCTTTTAGAGAGGCAGAAGCCCGTGAACGACTGGCGAAAGCAGAAGCCACGGCGACCTTAATGCTTTCAGAGGCGGTGAAAAAAGGCGATGAGCGGGCGTTGAATTATTTTGTGGCGCAAAAATACATTGAGGCACTGACGGTGATCGGCAGCGCCGAAAATGCGAAGTTGGTTTTGATGCCGTTAGAGGCCGCCAGCGTCATTGGTGCCATTGGTGGCATCAGTGAAGTAGTGAAAAAGATGGGGTCAAAACATTCTGGGGAAGCGTAGTGGAGCTTTTTCCTATGAGCCATTGGAGCTGGCTGATTTTGGCACTGTTGCTGGTGATGCTGGAAGTCTTTGTGCCGAGTACCTTTTTTCTCTGGATGGGGGTTGCAGCTGGGCTGGTTGCTGCTCTGTTGTGGTTGTTGCCTGATCTTTCTTGGCAAGCGCAATGGCTTTTGTTCGGTCTCTTTTCTCTGCTGTCGTTGACGTTTTGGTTTCGCTTTGCAAAAAAAGTCCCACTGCAAAGCGATGAGCCGCTGTTAAATCAGCGCGCTCAACAGCAGGTGGGCAAAGTGTTGGTGTTGCAAGAGGCGATTGTTAATCGACGCGGCAAGGTGCGCATCGGTGACAGCGTGTGGCTGGTGGAGGGCGATGATCGTGCCGCCGGTGAGCAGGTTACTGTGCTTTCCGTGCAGGGTTCGATCCTCAAGGTGGAGTGAGTGTTTAACGCTCTCGATTGAGATTGATGTTTTTGGCGCGTAGGCCGTGTTCAACAGCCAGCACCGCCGCTTCTACCCGAGAATGAATTTTCAATTTGCGTAAAATGGCTTTGACGTGCAGCTTGACCGTGCCGTCAGAGATACCCAGATTGCGCGCAATCACCTTATTGCTCTGTCCCTCAGCCAATAGGCCAAGGATTTCTGTTTCCCGTGGGGTGAGTTCATCAAAGGGGCTGCGCTCCAGCGGCGCGGCGGGGATATTGCCCTGTACCACTTTGGCCAGCACAGGGGTTAGGGTGGGCGCAACCACGGTTTTGCCACCCATAATTTCACGCAGTGCCACCACCAGCTCGTCCGGTTCCATGTCCTTGAGCAAATACCCGCGCGCCCCACTGCGCAGTGCTTCGACCAAATCTCGTTCATCGCTGCTGGTGGTGAGCATTACAATCGGCACCTTCAGGCCGCTTTGACGCAGTTGGCGCAGCACCCCCAAACCGTCGATTATGGGCATTCGCATGTCCAATAAAACGATGTCGGGGGAGAGTTCTTGTGCCAAACGAATGCCTTCATGACCTTCACCAACGGAGGCGATGACCTCAATGCCGCGTCGTCCGAGTAGGCTCTGGAGACCTTCACGAAACAGGGTATGATCATCAATGACGATAATGCGTAAATTCATAGGGGTTCTTTCTGTTGACGTCGGTTAAAGAATTGGGTGTGGTTTTATTTGGGTAGTCAAAGGTAAGCACAATGCGCGTGCCTTCACCGCGTTCGCTTTCGATCTGTAATTCCCCCCCAATACGAATGGCGCGATCTTTCATAATGGTCAGGCCTAAATGCTCTCCCTGAGCGTTGGGGCCTGAGGGGGAGTTGATGCCGACGCCATCGTCTTCCACCAAAACCCGAAACTGGCCGTGATGGTCGCCGCTGAGAAAGACACGTACCGCCTTGGCTTGGCTGTGTTTGCGAATGTTGGCCAAGCTCTCTTGTACAATGCGCAAGACCTGCATTTCTACCTCGATGGGCAGGTTGATGTTGGGCCACTCTTTTTGTAAAAAAATCGGAATGCTGGAGCTGCCACGAAAACGTTGAATGACCTTCTCGACAGCGGGGATCAGACCCCGTTTGTCCATTGGCGCGCGGAAGTGAGCAATCAACTCGCGCAGCTCGGTGTTGGCTTCGTCGAGGGTGTTTTCGATCCGCTCCAACTCTTGCCATGTGCTGGCTTCGTCTTCTTGGTGCAGGGTTTCATCCAGCACCCGCACTTGAAAACGCATGCTGACCAAGGTCTGCGCCAGTGAGTCGTGCAGCTCGTTGGCCAGTCGGGTGCGCTCTTCCATAATGGAGAGGCGGTTGGCTTCATCATCTAAACGGGCTTTTTCAATCGCCATGCCCAGATGGCGGCCAATGCTGATGAAGAGCTCTTTGTAGTCGTCCCAAGCAGCGATGGTTTCGCGGCTGACGAACAAATTGTAGACCCCCAAGGTGCGATCTCGGTATTGCAGCGGCACGGCAATCATGCCTAATGTATTCTCTTCGTCATCGCTGAAAAAAGCGCGTCCAACGATTTTTCCGCAGGGCAGCAGGTCGTTTTGCCAGATGTTTTGTTGTTCGCTGTCGTTGGCCACCCGCCCACAGAGGCAGCTGTTGGAGGGTACGATCTGTTCACGCTCTTTCATGTCATCGTCTAGCCCTAAGCTGGCCACTAAGCGCATTTCCCCCACATCGTTTACCAATCTTACCGCCGCTGCGCGGGCATCAATGGCGTCTTTTAAGGTGTGTAAAAAACGGGTGAGCAGGTCATTGATGTCTCGAGAGGCGTTGATGCTGGCAGCGACATCGTAGAGAATCGCCAGTGAGCGGGTTTTTTGTGTGGTGTGGGTGGTGTGTCTTTGCAGCTGTTGTTCGGTGTCTTGTGCCAGAGTGTGCAGCATTTCGCCTAAGCTGTTGATGTCTTCGATCAATTCGGAAAATTCACCGTGTTTGGGGACGGCGATGCGGGCTTTTAAATCACCTCCACGCATGCGCAGTACCCATTCGCGTAAGTGTAACAATGGCTCGACGAAGTCACGCCAGATAACCGTAAAACCGAATGCAACCAGAGTTAAACCCAGCAGGGAAGTGATGGTGCGCAGATTGTCAGCAAAGTCGTTATGAGCCTCTGGCAGGATGAGGTTGTAGATGCCAAGCAAGGCTAAAATGACGCACAGACCCAAGGAAATAATGGTAAGGCGGTGATGGGTGAGAAATTCGTAGCGCCGTTGCCAGTTAAGGTTGGTATTGGCGCTGGATGCGGTCTCTGTATTCGAGTTGTTGTTGGAATTATTGCGCATGTCAAAAGCCGTGGGTCTGCGCCCAGAGTCAAAAAGGCAGTATAACAGCGAATAATGCCTCTGGGTTTATTCCCAAGTTTAGAGTGTTTCGCGTTAAGTGCAGCCCTCGTCGTCGTCATCCTCGTCCTCATCGTTAACAACGACGGCTTGTTCAGCAAGATCATTGCTGGGAGGGGGCGCTTCGGCAGCAGGGGTGTTGAATAACATGTTTGGAGTGGCTTGAGCGCTGTTGGCCAAGCTCAGGTTCAGTAACAGCAGCGTGATGGCCAACGGTAAGGTGTATTTCATCTCTCTCTCCACGTGACCCAAATTGGGTCAAAGTTGTGTTGTATGCCTGCTTTCTTGCTGAAAGTTAGGCTTAAGAATGTTCTATGGGGAGTAGGGTCTCAGTTGAGTTCGGATAAAAATAGTATTTTTGCCCTTTTGAAGCTCTGTTTTAGCGACTTTTGACGGCGTGGATCACAAAACGGCGTTCAAAATAGACCGTAAACTGAGGGTAGTGCCAGCGGGTGATGGGTGGTTTACCTACCGCTGATTCGATCTGCATCGGCTCGCCAAGTTGTTCGCGCACCGTTTTCATGCTGGTGCCACGCTCGGGCATGGTCTCTTCGACGGTGCGAGTGGGAATATCAATAACCTCAGCGGTTAAAATAGGGCTGCTGAGACTCAAGGCAAAGGCCAGTAGGCTGGCGTGAAGAGTGGGCATGGTCGACTCCTTTGGGGTTTCTATTTTTATACCTGTGGTGATCGGCACTGGCAACCCTTAGTTTGATCTAAACAGGCCAGTTCATAACTCTATTTTCTGTTGTGATACTTTTGTTATCAATCAGAGACACTCCCGTGATGTTTGTTGCCGATGATGCAGGCTCCACAGTCGATACAACAGAGAGAATGCATCATGAAAACATCACTACACGGTTTGGTTGTTGCAATGGGGCTTGTGCTGTCCACCTCCGCCATGGCCGCCGACATCAGCGTGACCGTTGAGAACTTGAGCCACGGCAATCACTTCACCCCGTTATTAATCGCCGCTCATCCGGCGGCTACACATCTGTTCCAAACGGGCAGCGCCGCTTCAGCTAATTTACAAGCGATGGCCGAAGGGGGGGATATTGCCGGTTTGGTCGCGGACATGGCCGCTGGCTCTGCTGATGTGATTGAAAACCCAGCGATGGGTCTGCTGGCTCCAGCAGCATCCAGCAGCGGCACGTTGATGACCGCTACGGCCAATACGCACCTTTCTGTGGTGTCGATGATCTTGCCCACCAATGACGGTTTTATTGGCCTCAATGGCATTGAAATTCCGACCGCAGCAGGCACCTACGTCTACTACGTCAACGGTTACGATGCGGGAACCGAAGCCAATAATGAGTTGGTCAATGGCGGTGGCGCAGCCAATGTTTTGGGTATTCCGGCCGATCCTGGTGGAGCCAACGGCAGCGGTGGTACCGGTGTGACCACGATCGAAAGCAATATGACGGTACACATTCATCGCGGTGTGTTGGGTGATTTTGATCCTGCTGGCGGGGTCAGTGATCTGGACTCCAGTGTGCATCGCTGGTTAAACCCCATTGCCAAAGTGACTCTGACCGTTAATTAATTTTGGAGAGGGATCATGAACATTAAAAAGATCATTACGACCTTAGGTCTCGCCAGTGCCGTTATCGCTTTACCGGCCTGCAACAGCTCAAATAATACGGTTACTCCTGCGCCAACACCGCAGATGTACACGGTGACGGTGAGCAATTTGACTCAAAATCAGCCCTTGTCGCCCGTTGCGCTTATTTTTCACGGCAGCGTGTATCGTGCTTGGATGAGTGCGCAAGCGGCCAGTGTGGCGCTGGAACAGTTGGCCGAAGGCGGCGATAACAGCGCCTTGTTGGCCGATGCCGATGCTAATGCCGATACGGTGTTGACTCAATCCGGTGCGGGAGTGATTCCTCCCGGTGGGTTTGAGAGTGTCACGGTGACTCTGGATCAAGCCACTCGGATGAGTTTGGTGACAATGTTGGTGAACACCAATGACGCGTTTACCGGCCTCAATACCCTCTCGTTAGCAGCGATGAACGTTGATGATACGCTGAGTCGTGCGGTCACGGCTTACGATGCGGGAACCGAGTTGAACGATGAGTTGATGAGCAACATCCCAGGGCCCGCTGCGGGTGGCGAAGGCTTTAATGCAGCGCGCAACGACAGAGTGGATAAGGTCTTGGTTCATGCGGGGGTGATCAGCGTTGATGACGGTTTGACCACGTCGGCATTAAACGAATCACATCGGTTTGATAACCCAGTGGCGCGTATTACAATCACGCGTACCCAGTAAGGTAACAGGTCAGGTTGGAAGCTTCGATGTCCGAAACGAAAAAAATATTAGTGGTGGAGGATAACGCCGATCTGGCCAGTTTAATTCAGCTGCACTTGCACGATCTTCATGCAGAGGCGGATATCGCCAAAGACGGTGGTCTGGCAGTGCAGCTTTTTAATCAACAGCACTACGATTTGGTTATTCTTGATCTGATGTTGCCGGTTTTGGATGGCATCAGTGTCTGTAAAAAAATACGCGAAACCTCTTCTACAGTCCCGATTGTTATCTTAACCGCCAAAAACAGCGAATTGGATCGTGTCTTGGGCTTGGAGATTGGCGCAGATGATTATGTGACCAAACCCTTCAGTATTCCCGAATTGATGGCGCGGATTAAAGCTCGTTTTCGCAGCATTGATGCCTTTAATGAACATAAAAACAGCGCTGAGCCTATTTTGCAGTTTAAGGGACTGCGTTTGGAACATAAAAAACGCTTGGTTTATGTTGACAACAGAGCCGTTGATCTGACCGTAAAAGAGTTTGAACTGTTGGCCTTTTTTATGCGCTCACCAAATCAAGTCTTCTCTCGAATTCAACTGCTGGATAAAGTCTGGGGCTATCATTACGAGGGTTATGAACATACGGTCAATACGCACATTAACCGCTTGCGTGCCAAAATTGAAACCGAAGCAGAAAAACCAAAGTACATCATCACCGTTTGGGGTGTGGGTTATAAATTTTCCAGCGAGATAGATTAAATTATGTGGCACAACCTTTACAATAAACTGGCCATAGGTCTAACTTTAATTCTTCTCTTGGTAGGGTTGTTGTATGTCGGGGTGGTTCTCTCCATCAATAAAAACAACAGCCTCTCCACCGATCAGGCGCTGAATCGAGAGCTGGCCAAGCATCTGGTGGCAGAGAGAAATCTGGTGGCGGAAAACCGCATTAATCAGGCCGCGCTTAAAAAAGCCTTTATGTATTACATGAATATCAATCCAAGCATTGAGATTTATTTGTTGGATTTGCAAGGAAAAATCCTCTCCTACTCCGCTGAGCCTGGAAAAGTGAAATTAAACCGCATTTCTTTGGCACCTTTGCATGAGTTTTTTGCGGCTAAAAACTTCCCTATTTTGGGTGATGATCCGCGTAATTATGGCAAACAGAAGGTTTTTTCTGTCACACCTGTGCCGAACAAACAGAATCCTGAAGGGTATCTGTACGTTATTTTACGGGGTGAGCAATTTGATGCTATTGAGGTGGTGGCGAAAAACAAACGTCTTTTGACACTGAGTATTTGGTTGATTGGGGTCAGTCTTGGCATAGGTCTGTTGGTTGGTTTGCTGGGGGTCTACTTTATTACCCGTCGTTTGAAACTGCTTTCTCAGTCAGCAGACGTATTTTCCCAGAGCGGTTTTAGTCAGGCTGTGCCGTTGAGCTTCTCGGCAAAAAACGGTGACGAGATTGATCGACTGGCTGAGACTTTTAACCACATGTCAGCGAAAATCGTCCAGCAGCTAAAATCACTGAAAAAACAAGACGAAGCCCGTTGTGAAATGGTGGCCAATATTTCACACGATCTGCGTACGCCGCTGGCGGCGCTGCACGGTTACATTGAAACTCTGATCTTAAAACAGGCGAGTTTAACCGCAGAACAGCAACAGCATTATTTGAAAAGTGCCCTGAACAACAGTGTGCGTTTAAGCCAATTGATTGATGAGTTGTTTGAGTTGGCAAGGCTGGAGTCGGCAGAGACTAAGGCCAAAATGGAGCCGTTTTCCATTGCTGAGCTGGCTTCTGATGTGATTCAACAATACGCGCCTATTGCCAGTGAGCAGAATAATCGCTTAAGCATGGAATGTTTTGAAGCTCCGCCTTTTGTTAGTGCAGACATTGGTATGATTCAACGGGTCTTGGAAAATTTAATTTCCAATGGTTTGCGCCACACAGAAAACGGTGCGGTTGTTTTAAGCCTCAGCAAAGCACACGAAAAAAATCAATGTGCGTATCAAAGATACCGGCTTGGGAATGGCTGAAACGGAGTTGAACAATATTTATCAACGTTTTTATCAGATCAATAACCCCGAGCGCAGCGGAGACAATTCAGGTTTGGGTTTGGCCATTGTCAAACGCATTATGCAGCTGCATCAGATTGAGATTGTGGTGGAGAGTGCGCTGGGAGAGGGCACCTGTTTTAGTTTTCAGTTGCCCGTGGTGAATGTCTAGCCGGAGGTTTGAATTTGTCGTCGTAATGTCAAAAACCACGGCAGATAACCAAAAGGGGTAAAGCCAACCACAAAACCCAATATCACGCCTGAACCCGACATCACCCCATGTTTCAGATGAAAAAAGCCGTTAATGTAGTGCTGGTAATACAACTCCACTGCTAAAGCCAAAAGTAGAAAGAGCAACAGCAGCCCCAAACGTGGCCATAAACTGGGATAAAGCTGCATAAAGCCAAGAGTGAAAACAGAAAACAGCAGAAACCGATAGCTGTTGCGTCCGAGAAAATGCAGGCTGGTTGCGTCGCGTAAATCGTCACAGATCAGCAGCAAAGCCGGTAGCATTAACAAGAAGCCAAGCCAAAACCAGAGACGATGCCACTTGATGGAGAGTTGCAGCTCCACCCGCTCAGCAGCGCCACCGATACGACTCTGTTTGAGAATCTGTGGCAAGGCTTGACGTTGACCCCGCAGCCAGGCCTCAAAATAGAGCAGCAGACGGCTTAAAAAGCCAAAACCCAGCAACCATGCCAGACCGACACCCAAGGTATTGGCCAACATATCCCAATAATCAAAACTGCGATAAGAGGTTAAACCTTGCAAAAATTCAATGCCAATCCCTTGGCCAGCGAAGAGCAACGCCAATAAAAAGCGGTGTCGATGACGTGGGTAGAGCTGCATAAACCAACCCATAGAAGTGCCATAAGCCACCATGTGTAAAAATTTATCGCTGTGGGTGTAACCCCAATCACCTTGCAAAGCAATCAGCGACATTAGCGTAACCGTACCGACCCAAAGGCAGCCGATAAAAAACCAGAAACGCCACCAATGCAGTTGGTAGGGTGTTTGAATTTCCTTATTCGTCATTGTATGTTACGCACCCGCAGCGACTTTTAGGGCTTGCAGTTCCTCAAATGCCACTCGAATGGCTTTGATATAGAGCTGCCCCTTCAAGGCAAAGGTGCTCATCTTTCTTTGTATGCTTAAGGTCTCCAAGCGAGCACTCGCATAAAGAGACATAAAAATATGATTGCTCTGCGTTCGAACGACTTTTGTCGGCGATTTTGCTAAGGCCGTATTCGATTTGATGTTTTTATGCAGCAGTTCAACTTTCTTTGTAAAAACTTGGCGGTGTAAAAGAACGGGGAATTCCAGACCTTTTACCCACCCTTGTATGGGCTTTTCTGACCAAAGTAAGGAGTCAATTCGAACAAAGCGACCTTGTTTTTTATCCTCTAAACTCAACGCAACCAAACGATTGCTTTTCAAGGCTAAAATAAACTTATTTTTTAGCTTTTCGTGGATAAACTGCATGTTTTCACTGGAGGAAAACCAACTGTCTGCCAAGACGTAACGCCATTTGAGCTGATTTTTACGGCAAGTGAGCAACATGTTTCTTAACATCTCATTTTTTGTTATCACACTCTTTCTTTTCTCCTTTTGGCTTTTAATATCACTGAACCGTATCGTCAAATATCAGTTATTCATGAGCTCTCTGCTAGGCGGTAGCCGATCTTTCGTATGGTGTGCAGCAAAGGGTGTTTAAAGGGTTTGTCTATGGCTTGTCTTAGGTGATGGATGTGGGTTTTAAGCGCATCGCTGTTGCAGGGGTTGCCCCCCCAAATTTCATCTTCCAGCTGTTCCCGTTTGAGTACATGGGGGGAGGCTCGCATTAATGCTTCGAGCAGTTTGAGTGCTATGGGGTTGAGTTTGATGGGTTGTTGATTGCGCTGTACTTCAAAGGTTTGGGGGTTAAAGCTGAGATCAGCAACAGATAGAATGAAGCCCCGAAATTCCGTCTTGAGCAGGGTCGGTGAGATAGCCTTGTTCATCAAGGTAATCAACCATGTTGGCGAGAATGTCGGGGTTGTCTTCAATGACTAGTATTTTCATGGGTTTTTGTCGTTATTTACTGCCCGCACTCCATTTAAAACCAAATCCATAATGTTCATCGGCCTCTTTATGCCCTTGATTAAAATAACGCTCCTCTTTGGTGATCTCAAATTGGGAGCCGTTGCGTTTAAAGGCGGCGGCAACACAGAAGCGCGCTCGTGGGTCGGGGGCGTTGAGCTGGATTAAGGTTTCATTGCCGTGCGGATCTTTGATGGTCAAGCGCCCATCCACCGAGCTGAAATCATCGGCACCTTCGTAAATCATGGCAAACACAACCATAAAGTCGATCAAATCGGGGCGGTAGACGGTGAGGTTTTCGCCATCATGGGCGCTGCCGCTGCGGTCGTCTTTGTCCAATAATATATAGGGCTCTTCAAATTGCTCGCCAAAGTTGCCTCCCAAAGGTTGAATAACCCCTTGTTGGCCGTTGTTCATGCGGACAAAACAGCCCAGATCCAAATCCGGTGCTTTTGCGCTACCAAAACCAAACAGGCCTTTCTTTTGGCTGCCGCTGTTCCAGTTTAGATTGATTTTAATGGGTTGGGGGGCGCTGGTTTTTTGCAGTGAAATGGTTTGGCTGTCGCCCTTTTTTTCCAGAGTAATTTTACTGAGGTTGAGTTTACTGGGTTTTTTCGCCGGTGCGGGGTTGGCAGCAGGAGGAGGGCTATCGTGAATCTCTTCACCACCAAAGTAGGCCAACAGGGCGCTGAGACCGCCGTTGAAGCCTTGAGCGGTGATGCCAAAACGCCATTCTTTTTTTAAATAGAGGTCGCCGATCAGCAGGGCTTTTTCTTGTTTAAAGTGGCTGCCATTAAATTCAAATCGAGCGAGTTCCTGACCTTGGCTACTCAAGCGTAAATAGCCTGTTTGAATCTGTGCCATGGTGGCTGCGCCATCCAGCGTTGCGGTAAAGGTCAGTTTTTGGATGTTGGTGGGCAGTGTGCTGAGATTAACGGTGAAGGTTTGTGTCTGTTGGTTGCCGTTGTGTTGTTTATCTTGGATGACAAGGGAGCGACAAGGGGATGCGGTTTGATTAAAAAAAATAAGGTAACGGTCATCGGAGAGCGTGCCTTTGTCATCGACCCCAAAACAGGAAAAATCCAGTTCAACGGCCTGTTCAAATTGGAGGGAGAGGCTCACTTCGAGGCTGGTAAGGTCGCTGGTGAGGGCGGCTAAGGTGCTTTTTTGGCCTGCTATAAAGGATTTCATGGAAGAAGTCTGCCGTACGAGGCCATGACCGATTAAGGTCATGGCGATGGAGGGGTGTTAGAAGTGGCTTTTTGAAAAGGTCTCTAAGGTAGCCTCCAATTTTTTATCATCAGTGGCTTGACCCAGTGAGTTGAATTTCCACTCGCCGTTCTTTTTGTACAGTTTACCCATAATCATGCTGACTTTTCCAGCAAAAGTGCTGTCATTGGCAATGTCAAATGTGGCGAACACATCGTTCACTTGAGTCGGGGTGCCTTCGTAAATGCGAATGCAAGCGAAAGGGATGTCTTTGAAGTCTTGGCCTTGAAAGCTGTTTAAAATAAACGCCAATTGAGAGACTTCTGGTGCCAAACGAGCCAAGTCAAGATTGATCACTTCGTTGTCCAAGCCATCATCGCCGTCCATGTCACCGGTCAGATCGTCACCGGAGTGCTGCACACCCAAGCATTTGGATTTTAAGTTGCCAAAATAGACCAAGTCGATCATTTTTCCCGCTTCGTTGAACAGACCCACAGAGGCATCGAGATCGACGGCGACCATTTTTTTACCGCCAAACAGCCCTTTTTTCTCCATTGCTCCCCAGTTCACGCCAATGCACATTTTTTGTAATGCAGAGCCGTTTTTTTCCAACGAAATGCGTTGTCCTTTTTGCAATGAAATTGCCATTGGTAATATCCTTTGGGTTTATACCCGAGTGGTTAAAATGAAACGAAAAATGAATTATTTTAAATGAGTACCGTTGTTTTGATTGTGTATAAGGTGAGCTGAATTTTTTGTTCGATTGTGTGCCAACTGCAAGGTGCGCTGTGCCCAATTTGCATGACAACTTTTTTCCATCATCTCACCGTCCATTAAAAACACCGCTGCCGCGTGTGTGTCGATGACCGCCGCAGCGTGTTGTTGGTGTTGGGCAGTGTAGTGGCTGTAATGGCGTTCGATGACGCTGACTTGCTTGGGGTGGATGGCTGTTTTGGCGTAAAAACCGTAACTGATGTCGCGTTCCAGCTCTTGGCTGAGGGTCTGTTCATCGTCAATAAAATCAAACACAGGGGCGCTGAGATTGTAACCAAAGGGTCTAAACGCCAGAATTAATTGGTCGATGATCATGCGCAACGGGGTGTCGTAGGCGATTAAACCAGGTAGACGTTTAAGCCCCATTAAATTAAGCAGATCGTTGCCACCAATGCGCAGGCAGACAATGGGCAGAGTAAAATCGTCCAGCAGGCTGCGTATTTTGGGCAGAGCCACGCTGTCGAGCACCTGTACGGTCTCCAATGTGGGCATGATTGAAAAAACGCTGTTTTGTCGTAACAGTATTTTTTTATAGCCGTGCAGGCTGCCAAGGTCGGCCTTGGGAAGGACGAAGCCGTCGATGTGTTCGATGCCAGGCATGGCTAAAATTTCGGCCAATACCTCGGCATTGCGCGGGCGAATAAAACGTCGCACCGCGCAGCTGGGGGTCAGGTGTTTTAGGCTGTGGCGCAAATTGGCCAGTGCGCTGGGCAGCTCGTCTTCGGTGACGGCATCTTCACAGCAAAAGACCATTGAGCGAGCTTGAGAGGTGCCTTGTTGTAGAATTGTGGCCAGTTTGGGATGGGTACACGGCATGTAGAGTGAGGCTCCCAGCTCAAAATAAGAGACGCGCGTATTCTGCTTCACACGTTGGCCTTTAAAACATTTTTAATTAACGCGCAGGCGTTGAGGGGCATTGTCGGACGTTCTAAAATGGGGATCTTTTTTTCTTCCGCCAGTTGACGCAGGTGCGCTACATCGGCTGAGTTAGGCTCTTTGAGCAGCAGCAGATCGGGCACACGGCGGAGCATGACCCGAGTTGCTTCAGATATTCCGGGTTTAATGCGGTTGATGTCGCTGATTTGGAATTCTCGTTGCAGATCGTTTAAAAAATGACTTACGGTGGTTTGGCGTTGTGCTTGGCTGGTGGGCAGTTCGGCGGCGCAGTGGCTGGGGTCTACCTCTGCCATGACGGTGTCGATGAACCAGTTGGAGCAGTCCACTGCGTGTAAATGAGAATAACGGACGCAGCCGTGAAAATCATCTTTTCCAACGTGCGTATTCAAAATAGAACGTGAAATTAAGCCGGAGACGGTGGAGTTCATTAGAGCATTGGGCATGGTGTAGTCGTCAAACGTGGCGGCCACATCGGCGCTGCCGCCGATGTCAGAGACCACAAACAGTTCTGGCGCAATGTGGCAGCCTCGGCTGCGATTGTATTGCTCAATGCTCTGTTTTAATTCGCGGGTGATGACCCCTTTGGCGGTCCAGCCGTCAATAAAGACCAACGATTGATCGGTTATTTTTTGTTGCTCAAGCAGGTAGTCTAAGGCGACGTAGTCTAGGCCTTTATCTCGAATAATGCTGATGCTGTAGTGAACGCTGTTGATTTTAAGGTGTTGTTGAAGGGTGCGCTGCAACAATACCCCGATGGGGGTGCCTGCGCGTGCTAAGGAGAGCAGGCAGATGGGGTTTTTGCTGTCTCTGGCGGAGGCAATTTTTTTTGCCAGCGTCATGATTTCTGCGGCCAAGCGGCGTTTGTAGCGCTGGGTCATTTCTTTAAAGAGCTCGGTGTAGGGGGCACTGGGAGCCGCTTCACGGTGAATCATTTCGGAGTAGTGGGCTTGCCCCGATTGAATCAGATATTCTTTGTTGGCTACGCTTTGAAAACCGGCGGGCACGGTTTTGAGTAAAAAACGGCAGTCGTCGGCGCGGTAACTGCCGAGCAGCGGTTCAGGAAAGATGCGTTTTTTTTGCTTTTCTGCTGCGTGTGTCATGTGCCCATCCAGTGATCCAGCTGACTGCCAATGGGAAAAAGACCGAAGTGCGTTTGGCGTAGAAAGGCCAGATCGGAGACGGAGTCGCCAAACCCCATAACCAATTCGTGCTTATGAATCTGCAACTGCTCGGTGACAAATTGCACCGCTTTGGCTTTGCAGGTGTAGGGTGGCAACAGGGCTAAATTTGCGCCGTTGCGGTGCCAGCGTTCGCCCTGTTTGAGCTGCGGTTTCAGGTGCTCCATTAAATAATCGAGTTGACTCTCTTGATAATGTAAACGGTCGGCTTTAATAGAGAGGTAGGCGGTCATGCCTGCTTCGGTAATGGGGTGACAGGCAATGGGAAACGCCTGTTGCTTGATGTAGCTGTTCAGTGTTTCGTTGAGTCTGTCGAGGTGTTCTGCCCACGCGCTAAGGTCGTGGTTGTGTTGTTGTGAAGCGAGCCACGTTTGACAGGGTTGGTTCTCTTCGGTGAGTACCATCGCTCCGTGGCTGACGATGCGGTAACTGTGAAAGTCGTCCAATAAAACGCGATCCATTGCCGCTTGGTTACGCCCCGTGACCGGAATCAAAATGGCACCGCCGGTTTTTAACAGTTGCAGCAGTAGGCGTTGTGGCGGCGTGGTGTAAGAGAGTGGTTTTTGTTCACGATCCACGGCACCGGCCAGCAGATGGCTGTGATCGGCTAATTTGCGTTTGGTCTGAATCAGGGTATCGTCCAGATCGGTAAAAATCAGGGTGCGGGCGTTTGCGTTCATGGCTTGGTCTGCGGGTTGTGTTGTGTTGTTAACAGTGGTGGTAGACCGTGCTGCGCTCGTTGGCTTTCGTCTTCCAGCACAAAGAGGCTCTCTCCTGCGCTGCTGTGTTGAAAATTGTAAAGATAGTGGCGCAGAGGGCGTTCATCAATGGCAAAACTGAGTTTGTTGCTGATGCCGTCGGTGTGAGCGATGGGGGAGCGGGTGGTGGATTGGAAATGCACCAAACGCCCCTGTTTTTCGGTTGCTTCGGCGATTAAAAAAGGCAAATAAAGGTGTTCGCCATCACCGATGACGGTCAGAGGATTATCACCGGCAACGGGATGAACAGCACCTTGATAGGGCATTTTGAGGCCGAAGCGTCCCAGATCCTCACGGCCTTTAACGTGGCTCAGGTCGCGATCCACGTCGGCGGGCAGGTGAGCTTGATACGTGGGGTTGGGAGTGAAGCTAAACTGGCCTTCCAGCAGGGTGACAAAACGTACCGGCACGGGAAATTGACTCAGTTGTTGGCGTGCTTGTTCATCCAGCCAACTGACCAAGGCGACGATCACAACTTCTTTGACCTCGGGCAGTTTGGGCAGCAGTCGTTCTGCCAGCCGTTGCAGGGTTCGGCCCGTGGTGATTTCATCGTCCACTAAGATCAGGCGTTGGCTTTTTTGTATGTCGGCTAATAGGGCAGGGTGTGGCTGATAAAAAAGATGATCAACGGCGTGGCTGTGGGCTTCATCCAGTGACAGCCACAGGAGGTGATCGGTCTGGCAGCGGGTGGTGTGTTGATAAAAAACCGCCGCGTTTTGCACTCGACTGAGGCTGTCGGCCACTCCGGCTCCTAAGCCGGTGGCGGTTTCGGCCATGCCGACCACGTAGCTGCGGGTTCCGGCTTGAATCAGTTGGGCTAATTCATCGTAAGCCGCGCGCATGGCTGAGGGGGCAACAGGCCAATGTTTGCCTAAAATTTTGGAGATAAACAGAAAACCTCGTTTGGGGTTTTCACGACTGGCAAAGGTTAATAATTCATCTAATGATCGGCGGCTCGTGTGGATGGAAATGTCCAGTTGTCCAGCGGCAATGGTGACAGAAAGGGTCATAAAAGGGAGCCAAAAAATTAAAATAAAGAAGGGTTATTTGGAAGTGTGAGCGAAAATCCAAGAGGATTTTTGCTCACAGGGGCTTAAAAAGCCAAGGGGTTACATATTAACGCCGTACTCGTTGGCCATTGCAGATAGACCACCGGCATAGCCTTGACCGACGGCTTTGAATTTCCACTCACCGTTGTGGCGGTACAGTTCGCCAAAAATCATCGCGGTTTCGATGGAGTAATCTTCGGTCAGGTCGTAACGGCAGACTTCGTTGCCGGTTTCGTCGTTGACGACCCGAATGAAGGCGTTGGCCACTTGGCCAAAGTTTTGGTTGCGGGCTTCAAAGTCGTGAATGGTGACGGTCACGGCAATTTTGTTGATTTCTGCGGGTACCGCTGCCAGATCAACTTTGACGCTTTCATCATCGCCATCACCTTCGCCGCTGCGGTTGTCGCCCATGTGATTTACCGAACCGCACTGTGAGCTGGCTTGGTTGTAAAAAACAAAGTCGTGATCACCACGGACTTTGCCGCTGTCGCCAAGTAAAAAGACCGAGGCATCTAAATCAAACTCGACACCGTCGGTGGCGCGTTCATCCCAGCCCAACCCGATCAGAATTTTTTTGATTCCAGGATCGGTTTTTTCCAGTGAAAGATTGCCACCTTTGGATAACGAAATTGCCATAATTAAACTTCCCTTCGTATAAAAAACGACAGACGGATGCTGTCACGGAGCGATTACGGGTTTATTGTAACCGCTAAATAAAGTGGTGTGTGATTACTGAGCAGCTTTGCTGTTTTCTTGGCGTTTGATCAGCCATGAATGGCCAAATGCAACGCCGATAAACCCCGCACCGATGAGGCCGGTAAGCACCTCTGGGATGTGCGTAAAGGTTTTAAGAATCATGATTACCGCCAAGGCAATGATGGCGTAAAAAGCCCCGTGTTCCAAGTATTTGTAAATGGATAAGGTGCCTTTTTCCACCAACATGATGGTCAAAGAGCGGACAAACATAGCACCGATACCGAGGCCGATGGCGATGATAAACAGGTCGGTGGTGATGGCAAACGCGCCAATCACACCATCAAAGCTGAAAGAGGCATCGAGGATTTCCAAATACATAAACATGGCCAAGCCGCTTTTGGCGGCTAGACCTGCTGCGGCGCGTTGTGCTTCGCGGTTCTCCATCCATTTGGCCAAGGAGTGAATGGCCAAATAGGTGAAAATACCGCTCAGAGCAGAGGCGATGAAGCCGTGTCGGTCGGCTTCTTGCAGAGCGCCGTAGGCCACACTGAGGATCAGACCGGCGGTTAATAACACCGTCATGTAGGGGATTTTCCCCAATGCCATGATCGGTTTTTCAATCAGAGGGATCCAGTGCTCTTTTTCATCGTCCAAGAAAAAGTCTAGGCCAACCATTAATAAGAAAGAGCCGCCAAAGCCCATCAAGTTAATGTGTGCTAACTCCATATGGTGGGCATAGACTTCAGGGGTGTTCATCGCAATATTAAGGGCTCCCCAAGGGCTTACTTGGGCAATGATGCTAACAATAATGACCGGAAACAAAATACGCATACCAAAAACGGCAATCAGCATCCCCCAGGTCAGAAAGCGTCGTTGCCATTTGGGGCTCATGTCTTTTAATACGGTGGCGTTGACCACCGCGTTATCAAACGACAGAGAAATTTCCAATACGCACAAAACGGAGACCAAAAAGAGGGCTTCAAGCCCACCGATGTAAAAGGCCGCAGTGATGCCAATGAAGGTGACGATAAAGCTGCCAGTGAAAAAGCGTAAATTACCGCTCATAGGTCTGTACCTTAAAATAAAGCATAAAAAAGACCCCCGCCGATATTGAAAGCGGAGAGGGTCGAGGTGTGTTGCTGTTGTGCTTAGTCGATAAAGTCGTTGGCATCCAAACCCAGTTCACGGCCAATTTTGATCACCATCGCTTTTTCGCTTTGATCAAAATCGCCATCGGATTTACCAATGGAGACCACCATTCTCAGTACCAGACGGGCTTCGTCGTCTTTGCCTTTGATTTTGGCCAGCGCATCCATTGCTTTGGCTTCGCCCATGTCCAGATCCATTTCCAATGCGGAGAGGTATTCGTTAAAGGCTTCCAGTACATCGACGCGGCTGTAGATGGAGAGAGCGGGGTTGTTTTCGATAAAGACGCGCATTTTGTCTTTTTCTACTTGATCAATGCTGCCGTCGGCAAAACTGACCAGCGCACTGCCGGACATGGCGGCGTGCAGGAATTTTTTGGATTTGAACTTGAGTGCGTCGGTTTTCAGCTCAGAGAGTTTGTCGCTGCCACGTTGTAATAAATCTTTAAACACGATGGGTGATTCCTTAATGGTTGAGTAGAGAGCAGCCTTATGAGCTGCCGTTCTTTGGCTCGGGCTGGCTCGAATGGAGAGAGACCGTGCAGCAGAAGAAAAGTTTTACCGTCGGCCTCTTTTTTTATTCGTCAGCGGTTTAGGTGATGATTCGAGCACCGCCTTCTTGACCCAAAATCAGCACATCCGCTGGCCGTTGAGCAAAAATACCGACGGTGACCACACCAGCAATGGCGTTGATGGTCTGCTCCAGATGAACCGGTTGCATGATCTGCAGGCCGTGAACGTCAAGGATCAGGTTGCCGTTGTCGGTGGTGAAGCCTTCACGCAGCACCGGCTGACCGTCCAGCTTAACCAATTCTCGTGCCACATGGCTGCGCGCCATCGGGATAACTTCGATGGGCAGTGGGAAACTGCCCATCACATCCACCAGTTTGGATTCATCGGCGATGCAGATGAATTTTTCGCTCGCGCCAGCAACGATCTTCTCGCGGGTCAGTGCGCCGCCGCCGCCTTTGATCAGATGCAGTTCGCGGTTGGATTCATCGGCACCATCGACGTAGAGCGACAGCGGGCCGGTGTTGTTGAGTTCCATCACCTCGATGCCGTGACCGCGCAGCCGCGCAGCACTGGCCTCAGAGCTGGCCACAGTGCCGTCGATCTTGCCTTTGAGTTTGGCCAGCAGGTCGATAAAGTGGTTGGCGGTGGAGCCGGTGCCGATGCCGACAATCATCCCTGGTTCCACGTATTCAATCGCCGCTTCAGCGGCTTGTCGTTTCAAGTCATCAGCCGTCATGGTGATTCTTCCTAATGCGAAAAGGGATTCATCTTACCTGTGAACGATAAGGGATGAAAGTCGCGTGCGAATTAGGGTGGTGTTGCTGGGGGTGATGGCGCAAAATGCCGAGCCTTTTTGCGCAAACTGCCCCCTTGGTATTACGATACGATTATGACTGACCGTTACATAAAAAAAATCCTCTCCGCTCGTGTGTACGACGTGGCCAGCGAAAGTCCGCTGGAATACGCTCCCAACTTGTCGCGCAAGCTCTCCAATCGTGTGTTGTTAAAGCGTGAAGATCAGCAGCAGGTCTTCTCTTTCAAGCTGCGCGGCGCGTACAACAAAATGTACCAACTCAGCCAGCAGGGCGATTTGGTCGGAGTGATTGCCGCTTCGGCGGGCAACCACGCTCAAGGGGTGGCGCTGGCGGCGAAAAAGTTGGGGGTGAAGGCGATCATTGTCATGCCACGCACCACCCCTGCGATTAAGGTGGAGGCGGTCAAAGCGTTGGGAGCCAAGGCGATTTTGCACGGCGATGCTTACGACGATGCCTACGCTCACGCCCGTGAGCTGGAGCAGGAGAAGGGGTATCCTTTTATTCACCCTTACGACGATGAAGATGTGATTGCCGGTCAAGGCACGGTGGGGTTGGAGATCTGTCGTCAGCACCCCGACCGTGTGGATGCGCTGTTTGTCCCCATCGGTGGTGGCGGCTTGATCGCGGGGGTGGCGGTGTTGATGAACTACCTGCGCCCTGAGGTGAAGATCATTGGTGTGGAGCCGGACGACGCCAACTCGATGCAGTTGGCGCTGGCGAAAAAACGCCGCGTGGTGCTGGATCAGGTGGGTATTTTTGCTGACGGTGTGGCGGTGAAACAGGCGGGCAAAGCGCCCTACGATCTCTGCAAAAAATACGTTGATGAGGTGATCACGGTTTCGGTGGATGAGATGTGCGCGGGCATTAAAGAGATCTTTAATGAGACGCGCACGGTGACCGAACCGGCGGGGGCGCTGGCGGTGGCGGGGCTGAAAAAATACGTTGAGCGTGAAGGCGTAACGGGCCAGACCTTGATCGCCATCAACAGCGGCGCGAACATTAATTTTGATCGATTGCGCCATGTGGCAGAGCGTGCCGAGTTGGGTGAGCAGCGGGAGATGCTGTTGGCGGTGACCTTGGCAGAAAAAGCGGGCAGTTTTCGTACCTTTTGCCAAGCGTTAGGACGGCGGGGAGTGGTGACGGAGTTTAATTATCGTTACGGCGATGAGCAGCAGGCGAAAATTTACGCCGGAGTAAAAATCGCGGGTGAATCGGAGCGCGGTGAGCTGTTGGCGCATTTAACAGAGGCCGGTTATGAGGTGTTGGATTTGAGCGACAACGAAATGGCCAAAACCCACATTCGTTATATGGTGGGTGGTCGTGCGCAAATGGTTCGTGATGAGAGGCTGTTTCGCTTTGAATTTCCCGAACGTCCGGGTGCCTTACCGGCCTTTTTAAATCAGGTGGGCAAGGGCTGGAACATCAGCCTGTTTCATTATCGCAATCACGGCTCGGCTTTTGGACGGGTTCTGTGTGGCATTCAGGTGCCGGATCAAGAGTATGAGCGGTTTTTGAGTCATCTGGAAAAATTGGGTTTTGCGTATTGGAATGAAAGTGATAATCCGGCCTATCGGGCGTTTTTGTTGTAGGTTAAAATGGGTTATGAAATACGATCCAAATATTCATCACCGCCGTTCAGTTCGTTTGAAAGGATTTGATTATGCGTGCTGTGGGTTGTATTTCGTGACCATTTGCAGTCAGAATCGGTTGAATCTGTTTGATGATATTTTAGACCATATAATGGTTTTGAATACTGCGGGAAAAATGCTTAATAAAATATGGCAGGGTATGCCAGATCAGCACAAAAATATTAGGCTGCATGAGTACGTTGTTATGCCGAATCATTTTCACGCTATTATTGAAATTACATCCGTAGGGGCGGATTCTATATCCGCCCGCACTGGACTGGGAACCGTCGTTCAGACGTTTAAGCGTTTTACCACGGTGGAATACATAAAAAGGGTGAGGCAACATATTCTACCTGCCTTTGATGGAAAAATTTGGCAGCGAAATTATTGGGAGCATATTATTCGTAATGAAGATGAATCCACCCATCTTGCCCAATATATTATGGATAACCCTAGAAAATGGGCGTTGGATAAATTAAATAACGGTGTTTAGGCATCAAGGGCGGATATGGAATCCGCCCCTACGCCGTAACCACACAATCTAAAGCCACATCCCAAGGCTCTGCTTCCAGAGTTTCAACCTGCTGGAATCCATGAGCAAGGCCAACCAACAACGGTTTTTTACCCTGTTTATTATTCTGCTTAAATTCAAAGGTACGGTCGTAATAACCGCCGCCCATGCCGAGGCGATTGCCCTTGTTGTCAAAGGCCAGCAGCGGCACCAAAACCAAATCTAAATTTTCTGCTTTGATTAATTGTTCGTTGGTTACTATCGGCTCGGGAATGCGAAATTGATTGGCCTGCATTGGGCTGTTGTGCTGGTAAGGAGCAAAGTGCAGTTGGTGGTCATCGGTGAGAAGGGGCAGATAGAGGTTTTTGCCGAGTTTTTCGGCGTGTTGCAAAATAGCTGCGGTTTCGATCTCGCCGCGCACCGACCAGTAGGCAGCAATGTGCTGGCTGTTGATAAATTCGGCTCGCTGGAAGAGCTGCTTTTGAAGGGCTAAAGCAGAGTGCTGCTGCTGTGCGGGTGTGAGTTTTAGGCGACGTTGAATCATCTGCTGGCGCAGAGTTACGCGATTTGGTGGGTTTTTGGATTGTTTCATAACGGAAAAAATAAAACTGAATCGCTCCGTAACCGCCGTCGCTGAAAACCGACCTTGAACTGGGAGAGTTCAAGTGGGAGTAGGTGAACGATATCAGGCTTTCCGCCGTGGCGGACGTGCACAACAACCGCGATCAACCCAGTTCCCAGAGTACGAAATTAAGCTCAAGGGCATAATGGCTCAACTGACCAACAGCACAGAGCGACTCAACTCCATAGTCCAATAAAATGGCGGGATTTACAAGCTACTTTTATCATTAATTTCCTGAGGCTCTGCATCGGCATCAAGGGCGTGTTGGATTTTAAGTTGCAAATCATCCAGTTGCTGATGAATTTGTCCGTTGTCTGCTTGCTGGTGTTTAAGCTGCAACAGCTCATGAGCGATGTTGAGCGCGGTGACGGTGGCCAGACGGTCGGTGCCGATGAATTTGCCCCGGCTGCGGATATCGCTCATTTTATGATCTAAGTACTCTGCTGCTTCTAGCAGTGCATTGGTTTCTGTTTCGCGGCAAGAGACTTGGTACTCACGATCTAAAATAGTCAGTTTGACTGAAACCTGTTCATCGCTCATCTACTGCCCCTCCATGCTTTTTAGGCGTGAGATCATTGCCTCGACGCGGTTGCGCGCCAGTTCGTTTTTTTCAACCAACTGGGCGCGTTCTAAATGGAGCTGTCGCGCTTGTTCTTTGAGCAGGCGGTTTTCATCGCGCTGCTGTTGGCACAGAGCCAACAGTTGATCCAGTTGTTGCTGTAGTTGAACCAGTTTTTGCTCAACGCTGAGTGGGGATTGATTTTCCATAAAGCGATAGTAGGGTGAGTGGGCGTGAGGGTCAATCCTCATGCGCGTTTATGCCGCCTTAGTCGAGTGCTAAGATGGCGTTTTTTTATTCTTCAAGAGACCACCTTCTTATGCCAAACCTCGATTACCTTGTAGTGAATGACGCACTCTCCCGCATTGATGCGGCCATGAATGCGGCGGAGAGCCACGCCATGTTGTGTGGGATGCTCTGTGCCTGTGGCCGTCTGGAGGCGGATGAGTGGTGTAAAAAGGTGCTGGAAGAGCAGGATGAAAACAACGTCTTGGTGCAAGAGTGTCGTCGTGAGTTGGATAAAGTGGCCGCGCAGGTGCAACAGCAGTTGGATGACCGAGAAGAGTTTAGTTTGCGTCTGTTTTTGCCCGACGATGAAACTCCGATGGCGGAGCGCGTTGAAGCCTTGAGTAAGTGGTGTGAATGTTTCTCCTTTGGTTTGGGGGTCGCAGTGCCGGTCTGTTGCAACGGCGATCTGCCGGAAGAGAGTCAAGAGCTGCTGAAGGATCTGTTGGAGATTTCCAAAGCGGTGATGGACGATGAAGAAGAGGATGAGGTGGAAGAGGAAGCGTATATGCAGATTTGTGAGTACGTACGCATGGGGGTGTTGTTGATTCGGGACGAGTTGCAGCCGCTGCGAGGTGAGATTCCAGCAATTAAACATTGAGATGGATTGCCGCTTTCGCGGCAATGACGAATATAAGCGCCACAATGACGAATATAAGCACCACTCAAAACAGGATCACTATGAATAAAAAAGAGTTTGTCAAACGTCGTAAGCAGTTGATGCGCAGTGTGGGTAAAGAGGGCATCGCCATTTTGGCCGCCTCTCCCGTGCGCCAGCGCAACCGTGATGTGGAGTACCCCTATCGTCAAGAGAGTGATTTTCTCTATCTGAGTGGTTTTTCGGAGCCGGAGGCGGTGCTGGTGCTGATACCAAAACGCCCCGCAGGCGAGTTTTTGCTCTTTTGTCGTGAGAGCGACCCTGAGCAGGAGATCTGGCACGGGCGACGTGCGGGGTTGGCGGGTGCGGTGGAGGAGTACGGTGCCGATGATGCGTTCCCTATCAGCGATATGGATGAGATTTTGCCCGGTTTGATGGAGGGGCGTAAGCGGGTCTTCTACACCATGGGTCAAGATGAAGGGTTTGATCGTCGGGTGGTGGAGTGGGTCAATCAATTGCGCGCTAAAGTGCGTTCGGGGCTGCAAGCGCCAAGCGAATTTATCGACCTTGATTACCATCTGCACGACTTGAGATTGTTTAAAAGCCGTTTTGAAGTGGCCACCATGCGCGAGGCGGCGCGTATTTCGATGCGCGCACACAAACGGGCAATGCAGATCTGTCGTCCGGGAATGATGGAGTACGAGCTGGAGGCGGAGTTTCTGCACGAGTTTCGTTCTGCTGGAGCGGAACCGGCCTACTCCTCCATCGTCGGTGGCGGTGAGAACGGCTGTATTTTGCACTACACCGAGAACAATCAAAAGCTCAATGACGGCGAGTTGGTGTTGATTGATGCCGGTGCGGAACACGAAGGCTACGCCTCCGATGTGACCCGCACCTTTCCCGTTAACGGTCGTTTTAGTCCTGCACAAAAAGAGATCTACGAGTTGGTATTGGCTTCACAAGAGGCGGCGTTTTTGAAGTGCAAACCAGGTAATCACTGGAACGATCCTCACGAAGCGGCGGTGAAGGTGTTGACCAAAGGGCTGGTGGAGCTGGGCTTGCTGAAAGGCAAACCGGCGGCTTTGATCAAAGAGGCTGCGTACCGGCAGTTTTACATGCACCGCACCGGTCACTGGTTGGGGATGGATGTGCATGATGTGGGTGAATACAAAGTGGGGGATGGCTGGCGCTTGTTGGAGCCGGGCATGGCGATGACGGTGGAGCCTGGGTTGTACATTACGCCCGCTCGCGGGGTGGCAAAACGCTACCACAACATCGGCGTGCGCATTGAAGATGACATTGTTATTACCCGTGATGGTTACGATCTGCTCAGCCGAGGCATTCCTAAAACCGTGGCAGAGATTGAAGCTGAGATGGCGAAGTAGCGATGCCTGATCAGAGCAAGTCCGAGCACGATGCAGAGTACGATCTGATTTTGGTGGGCGGCGGCATGGTGGGCGCAACCCTCGCCTGTGCGCTGCAACAGAGTGGGTTGAAAATCGCTCTGTTGGAGGTGTATCCGTTTGCCTCAGCGCAGCAGCCGAGTTACGACGACCGTTCCACGGCGCTCTCTTTTGGCTCCCGGGGGCTGTATGAAAAGCTCGGTCTGTGGACGGAGCTGCGGGAGGGGGCGACGGCGATTGATAAGATCCACATTTCAGATCGTGGCCATTTTGGCGCGGCGCGGCTGGACTGTCAGGAAGAGGGGGTGGATGCGCTGGGGTATGTGATCGAGAACCGTATTTTGGGGCAGGTGCTGGCGGAACGTTTGGAATTGCAAGGAGGCATTGAGTTGATTATGCCCGCGCAGGTGGAGCGGGTGGAGAACGGCAGCGATGGGGTGACTGTGACGCTGCAACAGGCGGGGGAGTTGCGTTGTTTGCAGGCCAAGTTGGTGGTGGTGGCGGACGGCAGTGAGTCGGCGCTGCGTCAGCAGTTGGGTGTGCCGACGGAGCAGAAACGCTACGGCCAGACGGCGATTATCTGCAATATCAGCACGGATCGTCAGCATAATAACGTCGCTTATGAGCGTTTTACCGACAGTGGCCCCTTGGCGCTGTTGCCGCTTTCGGCGGGGCGTTGTGCTTTGGTGTTGAGCTGCCTTGATGAGCAGGTTGAGGCGCTGTTGGCGCTCAGTGATGCGGAGTTTATCGCTCATGTGCAGCGGCGTTTTGGCCATCGCTTGGGGTATTTTACTCGGGTGGGGCGGCGTTCGAGTTATCCGTTGCAGCTGCTGGAGACAGAATCGCAGCAGCAGGGGCGGGTGTTGTTGCTGGGCAACGCAGCGCGCACCCTGCATCCGGTGGCGGGGCAGGGTCTGAACTTGGCGCTGCGGGATATGGACGCGCTGTTGGAGTCTCTGTTGGCGGCGGCGCGCAGCGGTGCGGATCTGGGTGCGCCGGTTTTGCTGGCTGAGTTTGTTGAAGCGCGCCGTGCCGATCAGCGCCAAGTGGTGCGCATCACTGACGGTCTGGTGACGCTGTTTTCCAATGGGTTTGCTCCCGTGGTGGCGTTGCGTGGTGCGGGGTTGTTGGCGTTGGATCTGCTGCCTGCGCTGCGTCATCGTTTGGCGAAACAGATGATGGGTTTGGGGGGACGGTTGCCTCGTTGGTAGTGGGAGAGGGGTCGGTTTTAAACCTACCTGTGATGATTGTGGCGGTGTCACAGGGTAGGGCGCATTAACCAAGGGGCAATGCGCCGATAAATTCAAGCAAGAGCAAAGCCCCAAGCAATCGGGGCAATGTTTCAAACGTTCAACTATTCGTTATCAGACTCCGTTTCCCACTGAATTTCTCCGCTTTCACTTGCACTCAAATCACGCATTGGGCTATCTCCTTTAGATAACGATACCAGATTTCTTAATCCCTTCTTCATTAGGGCAATGTTTCAAACTCTTAAAAATACACCTTTGTCAGATACAAACATCCTTTCTAGTCAACACCCTAAAACAGCGGCATCACATCAGGTGGGCGTACCAATCATTGACGCTTAATTTCAAAAAAAACTCATTTGTTGTGCTCCTCGTTGTTCGATGAGTGAAGTCTAGCGGTTTCTATGGGCGTTATGGATTTGGCAAGCTTGTCTTATCTTTTTTTATGAGGTGGTGCGAAATCTAGCCTCGTTAGAAGGGGTCTGAGACTTTAAGTCTCCATGCTATGGCAGACCTTATGGATTCCCGCCTTCGCGGGAATGACGGGAGTGATGGGAGTGATGGGAGTGATGGGAGTGATGGGAGTGACGATGCACTTCTTTTTAACCAACTGTGTAACAGCCGTTAAGAATCGCGGCGACAAGCTTGCCATTTCACCTCTTTATTTCCCTTTCGCTTATTGTCGCTCTCTCAAGTTTAGGGAGGGGGTTTTTTGATGAAAAAACGGGCGGCCATTATCGCGTATGACATTTCTTGTGATCGTCGGCGTTATCGGGTGTTAAAAATTTTAAAAGAGTGGCGTTTGGATGGGCAAAAATCGGTGCATGAGTGTCTGCTGAGCGAGTCGCAGGCCGAAGAGCTGTTTTTGCAACTTGCGGAATTTATTCAGGCAGAGGATCGTTTGTTGTTGGCGTGGTTGCACGGTCATCGTGAGGGATCTTCCCGTGGTGTGGGACAGATGGCGGTCAAAAAAGGCATTATTTTGCTCAATTAGAGGGAGCGTGGTTGATGCAGAAAAAAGGGTGGTATCTGATTGCCTATGACATTAAGCAGGCGCGTCGCTTGAAACGTGTTCACCGTTTTTTCAAAAAAAGAGCGTTGTGGGTGCAGCAGTCGGTGTTTTTTGCTCAGTGCAGTGAAGCGGAGTTGCACGACTGGCTGAATGAGGCGCTGACGTTGATGGAGTCAAAAGAGGATGATTTGCGGGCTTGGCCGATTTATCACCCAAGTAAGGTGTGGTTGCAGGGAGAGTCGCCTTTCAGAGAGGGCTTGACGGTGCCGGATCGGTCGCGTTCAGAGCGTGAGGGTAATCCGTTGACACGGCTGTTTCGACGTTTTTTGGGGGAGGTTCGGTGAGCGATTTTTTGTTGGTGATTGATCGACGTGACACGGTGGTTACGCTGAACGGTGGTGCGTTGCGGGTGGTGCGTTCTGGAGAGACGGCTCAGCAGGTGCCGTTGGGTTTGCTGGGACAGGTGGTGGTTTACGGCGCGCCTCAGGTGGGGTGTGATGTGTGGCGAGCCTTGTCAAAACGGGGCATTCCGGTGGTGCTGCACTCTTTGCGCGGGGCGTTGGAGAGCGTTTATATGGGGAGTGTATTGGGGGCTTCCATTGCGGTTCGAGTGGCACAGCATCGTTTGGTGCAGTCGGGCAGCGTTGCGGTGGCGCAGGATCTTGTTTTGGCTAAGGTGCAGGGGTATCGCCTGTTGTTGGCGCAGTTGCCCGATGGTGAGGGGGTTCGTGAGTCGTTGCGGCAGCGGTTGGATTCTGTGCCCTCAGCGGAGGGGTGTTCGACCTTGATGGGCATTGAGGGAGCCTGTGGTGCGCTTTGGTGGGGCTGGTTGGCGACGCATTTGCCTGCGTGTTGGTTGTTTTCGGGGCGTAATCGCCGTCCACCTCAAGATCCGGTTAATGCGTTGCTGTCCTTGAGCTACACCTTGTTGGAGTCTGAGGTGTTGGCGGAGATTCAGCGTCAAGGGTTTGATCCGGCGTTGGGTTTTTTGCATGGCATCGTGCCGGGACGATCTTCGTTGGTGTTTGATTTGATGGAGCCTTTGCGTGCGGGGGTGGATGCGTTTGTATTGTCGCTGCTGGATGAGGTGTTGTTGCCGAGTCATTTTAGTGGTGTGGGTGAGGGGTGTCGGTTGGATAAAGAGGGTCGGGCGCTTTTTTATCGGGCGTGGGCAAAGGCGAGAACGGCGTGGCCTCTGTTGCCCTTTGGGATGGAGTGTGGCGATGAGGCGAGTTTGATGAGGTGTTGTGGTTTTGTGGCGAAGGGTGTTCGTCACAGTTTGGGGCGTTATTCACCGAGTACGGGGGAGAAAATCTGTGGCTGAGTTATTGGATCGGGTCTTGAGCCCTGAGGTGATGAATCGTGCGTGGCGTGGCTTGAAGCAGGATCGAGCGCAGTGGATGCCAGGTGTGAGCCGAGCTTCCATTGAGAAGGATTGGGTGTTGCATTTGATGCGTTTGATGGAGGAGGTGAGGGCTGGTGAGTATCAACCGGCGGGGTTGCGTCGTTTTACGATTGCGAAGGCGGATGGCGGTAAGCGGGTGTTGTCGGCGTTGACGTTGCGGGATAAGTTGGTGCAAAAGGCGTGTCAGATTGTGCTTGATCCGTTGGCGGAGCGGTTGTTTTCCAATGACAGTTACGCTTATCGGCGGGGTCGGAGTGTGGAGATGGCGGTTTCTAAGGCGAAGGAGCGGGTGCTGTGTGGTTTGGATTGGTTGGTGGATGCGGACATTCGTACCTTTTTTGATGCTATTCCGCATGGTGCGTTGCGTAAGGTGTTGCGTGAGTTGGTTAAGGATAAGGATCTGTTGCGGTTGTTGGACCGTTGGTTGGCGGTGGGGTGCTCTCATCAGAGTCTGTTTGGTCGGCGGCGTGGGATTCCTCAGGGTGCGATTTTATCGCCGCTTTTTTGTAATCTGTATCTGAATCAGATGGATCGCTTGTGGGATAAACAAAACATTCAATTTGTTCGTTTTGCCGATGATTTTTTGCTGTTTGCTCCAGATCAAAAACGGGCTGAGCAGATGTTGCGTTACACGGAAAAGCAGTTGTCTAAGTTGGGTTTGGAGCTGCATGATAAAAAAACGCGGGTGTGTCATAGCGGTGATAAAGTGATTTTTTTAGGGAAGAAGTTGTCTAAACGGCGTTGGTGAGGTAGAGTATGGGCTTCGTTACTTCACCTTTAGATCCTATTTAAAAGTTAACTTTTTTGATGAATTTAAGTTGTATTTTTATGGCTTGTAAGCAGTTGAAAAATAAGGAGATTTTTTTAGGAGGTCAGTACGAAACCTAGCCCCGTTAGAAGGGGATTAAGACGATTTATAATGATGGGCAATCCCAAACGAGGATGTACGAAACCTAGCCCCGTTAGAAGGGGATTAAGACGTACTTATAACGCCTATACCCGTAGTTGTGAGTACGAAACCTAGCCCCGTTAGAAGGGGATTAAGACCAGCTGATACTTCACGGTGTAAGCCTAGCTACTATCGGTACGAAACCTAGCCCCGTTAGAAGGGGATTAAGACGGCTGTGAATTTGGGACAATCCCAAACCCACAGCGTACGAAACCTAGCCCCGTTAGAAGGGGATTAAGACCGTTCCACGGCGTCGACATCCATGTGGGGGAGGTACGAAACCTAGCCCCGTTAGAAGGGGATTAAGACACAGCGGGGTGTACCCCAATCACCAGATCTGTACGAAACCTAGCCCCGTTAGAAGGGGATTAAGACATACTGGTGGTTTCTTCTGTTGCAAATGCCGCTAAAGTACGAAACCTAGCCCCGTTAGAAGGGGATTAAGACTTATACATGGCTCAGCCACCTGTCCGCTAGCTATGTGGTACGAAACCTAGCCCCGTTAGAAGGGGATTAAGACCTTGCATCGTTAAATGCATCAAACTGCTTTGTACGAAACCTAGCCCCGTTAGAAGGGGATTAAGACTTGCAACAGGAGCAGTTTCAATAGCATTTTGTACGAAACCTAGCCCCGTTAGAAGGGGATTAAGACTCTCTGTGAGCGATGAGCTCTGTGAGATGTCGCCGTCATGCGTACGAAACCTAGCCCCGTTAGAAGGGGATTAAGACTTTAAATCTCAAGTCTGTGGCAAGCCCTATGGATTCCCGCCTTCGCGGGAATGACGAGCTTTGTGGGAATGACGAGCTTTGTGGGAATGACGAGCTTTGTGGGAATGACGAGCTTTGTGGGAATGATGAGCTTTGTGGGAATGATGAGCTTTGTGGGAATGATGAGCTTTGTGGGAATGACGAGCTTCGCGGGAATGATGAGCAAAAAATAAACCTCCCCTAACCCCTCTTTGTTAAAGAGGGGAAACCAAATCGTATTGCTTGATTCTTCTGGTGGTTGAATTTACGGTGCTTTTTGGTCTTTGGCTTCCTGCTTTGAAAGAGGGGGCGAGGGGCTTTGCTCTTGCTTGGTTTGATTGGCGCACTGCCCTTTGGTTAGTGCGCCCTACGCAGGGCGCTCTACGCAGTCTTGAAGGGCGTGTTTTGACATTGAGTTATAAAGCCTCTTAGCGAGGCTTTTTTTGTGCCTTCTGAGTGATTAATCTTCTAAATACTGAGTGATTGGCATAGACTGCACAGCGCCTTTGAACTTGGAGAACCCCATGACCTCACCCGCCGTGCCGCTGGCTCAGTATCGTTTTACCTTACGGGCATTGGAGCCTATTTGTTTGCCTGATTACAGCGGCTCCGCGTGGCGCGGGGTGTTTGGCCATGCCTTGAAAGATCTGGCCTGCGTGACCAAACAGAAAACCTGTTCGAGCTGTCAGCTCTATCGCGGCTGTGTTTACAGCTATTTGTTTGAAACCCCACCGCCGCTGGGCAGTGAAAAAATGGCCAACGGCTCTGCCGCACCTCACCCCTATATTTTGGTGCCAAGCGACGCAAAAGTGCTTCAGGTGGGGGAGACGTATGCGTTGGGTTTGACCCTGTTTGGCCGGGCTAATCGCCATTTGGACTATGTGATTTATGCCTTGAATAAGGCCGGTGAGCGGGGCATTGGCCGAGATCATGGGCGTTTTGAGCTGCACACGGTGGCGCAGAAGAGCGCCGATGGCAGCCATCAAATCATCTACAAAAAGGGCGAATCGGTGCGATCCCAACCCCTGTTTGAGCGTGATGTTCCGGCGTTGCCCGATGCAGTAACGATCACCTTGCATACGCCCTTACGTTTGCGCTCGAAGGGTAAAAATGTGCGCCCTGAGGGGTTCCTCTTTCGACAGTTTTTCTCCAGCTTATTAAGACGCTTTTCATTGCTGCGTTATTTTCACAGCGACGCGCCTTTGCGGGGTGATGTGGTTCAGTTGGCGGCGTTGGCGCACTCGGTAACGTTGTTGGAAGCGGATCTGCGCTGGCACGAATGGCGGCGTTATTCCAGTCGGCAGAAAAATGTGATTCCTATGGGCGGTATTGTGGGTTCTTTTTGCATTAAAACCTCTCAACTGGCTCCGCTGTGGCCTTACCTTTGGCTCGGACAGCAGATGCACACCGGCAAGGGCAGCAGTATGGGTTTGGGGCGTTACTCACTGATGTTAGAGGCTAAAAAATGAAACAAACACGGTTTGATGTGATTGTGGTGGGGGCGGGCATGGTGGGTGCGGCGTTGGCCTGTGCTTTGGGTTTGGGTGGCAAACGGGTGGCGCTGCTGGAGCCTCATTTGCCCGTCTCGTTTGATCTTGATGCCGAGCCGGATCTGCGCGTCTCGGCCATTAACCGTGCTTCGCAAGCGCTGTTTGAGCGGCTCGGGGTATGGCAGACGCTGGCGGCGCAGCGCATCAGCCCCTTTGAAAACATGACGGTTTGGGATGCCACCGGCTCCGGTGAGATTCATTTTGACAGCGCTGAGATGGGGGAGCCGTATTTGGGGCACATCATCGAGAATCGCTTGGTGCAGTGGGCGTTGTTGCAGCGGTTGGCACAACTGGCGTCGGTGACGGTGATCGAGGCGGCTTTGAGTGAACTGGCCTTTGAGCCGGATCAGGTGACGGTGAGCTTGGCGGACGGCACCGAGTTGAGCGCAGAGGTGCTGGTGGGTGCGGATGGGGCGCATTCACGGGTGCGTGCGTTGGCGGGCATTGAGGTGCAGAGCCGGGCGTATGATCAAAAGGGCATCGTCTGTCATGTGGCGACGGAAAAGCCCCATCAGCGCACGGCGTGGCAGCGTTTTTTGCCCAGCGGCCCATTGGCCTTTTTGCCCCTTGCCGATGGGCGCTGTTCCCTTGTCTGGTCTTGTGACGATGCGGTGGCGGAGCAGATGATGGCGCTCTCTGATGAGGATTTTCGGCTTGAATTGGCGCAGGCGTTTGATCGGCGTTTGGGAGCGGTGACGGCGGTCAGTGAGCGGGCGGCGTTTCCGCTGCTGCGTCGTCATGCCGAGCAGTACGTTAAACCGCGTTTGGCCTTGGTGGGCGATGCGGCGCACACCATCCATCCGCTGGCGGGGCAGGGGGTGAACATCGGTCTGTTGGATGCGTCGGCCTTGACGGAGAGTCTACTGGAGTCGAAAGGCGACCTTGGGCAACTGCGGGTGTTGCGGCGTTACGAGCGTTGGCGGCGCGGTAATAACAGTCTGATGATGCATTCGATGGACGGTTTTTATGGGTTGTTTGGTAACGATCATCTGCCGCTGGTGCAGTTGCGTAATTTTGCGCTTTCGTTTGCGGATCGTGTCTCGCCGTTGAAGTCGCAGTTGATGCGTCATGCGATGGGGTTGGAGGGCGATTTGCCGGAGTTGTCGCGCAGTTGAATCCACATGAATCTATGACAGACCCTATGGATTCCCGCCTTTGCGGGAATGACGAGCAAAAAATACACCTCTCCGCCAGACTGTAGTGATCAAGTAAATCTGGCCAAAGATTAGGAGCTAATTCCAAAATTGTTGCTCAGACTTGAATTAGATCCATATAAGATCCATATTAGATGCTATATTTAGCGCCTAATATGGATCTTATTGAGGTGTTATTATGAGGCAAATACTCTCCAGTTGCTCCGCAAGTATTTCAGAATTAAAGAAAAATCCCACGGCACTGCTGAATGAAGCTGAAGGTGCGCCTATTGCGATACTCAATCACAATGTTCCAGCAGCCTATCTCATACCAGCAGAAACCTATGAGTGGTTAATGGATAAGTTGGAAGACGTTGAGCTGGCGCAAATTGTGAGGGATCGAGCCGGTGAAAAATCACAGGCAATAGAAATTGATCTTGATGATTTATAACATCAAGTTTTTGCCGAGTGCTTTGAAAGAGTGGAAAAAGCTGGCTCCTCCGATACGTAAGCAATTCAAAAAAAAGCTTGAAGAGAGGGTAAAAAATCCACACAACCTAGCAAGCCAACTGCATGGCTTTACAAACGTGTATAAAATCAAATTACGCTCAGTGGGGTATCGTTTGGTGTATGAAGTAAACGACAGTGAAGTCATCGTTTATGTCATTGCTGTGGGTAAAAGAGACCGAGGTTTGGTGTACAGCAAAGCAGAAAAACGAAAGTAGATGAATTTTCCCGTTAAAACAAATGGCAAAATCCAACCTAAGCGCACACTTGGCCTTTTCAATCATCTGGTTTATAGTACGCGCCTCAACGCATGATCTACTGCGGGAGATTCCCACCAAGGGAAGCCGAAGGCGCAACCCGTCCGGAAACGCTCAGGCAAACGGACCGCAGTAGAGAGTTGGCTCTGGAGAGTGGCTTTAGCGCCCGCCGAAGGGGAATGGTTCCGTTGGAACCGGTATCTCTCAGGTAACAGGACAGAGGGGCGACCGTTGCATTATTGCAACCGCGTCCCTTTTTTCATTACGGAGCCACACAGATGAACGCACGCACCCCGTTGTACGCCCTCCATGAAGCCCACGGTGGCAAGATCGTCGATTTTGCAGGTTGGGATATGCCGATTCATTACGGCTCGCAAGTCCAAGAACATCATCAAGTACGCAGCGATGCGGGTATGTTTGACGTCTCCCACATGGTGGTGGTGGATCTCGAAGGCGAACAGGTGATTGCCTTTTTGCGTAACCTGCTCGCTAACGATGTGGCACGGCTGAAAACTTCGGGCAAGGCGCTCTACAGCTGCATGTTGAACGAAGCCGGTGGCGTGATTGACGATCTGATCGTCTACTACATGGACGACCGCTGGTTCCGCATGGTGGTGAACGCCGGTACCCGCGAAAAAGATCTCGCGTGGATCAACACACAAGCCGCTGCCTTTGGCGTGAGTGTCACGGAACGCGACGAGCTGGCCATGATCGCGGTGCAAGGCCCCAACGCGCGGGATCGGGCGTTGTCGGTGATGCCCCCCGCAGTGGCCAGCGCCTCTGCGGAACTGAAACGTTTTTTTGCCACCGACTGCGAGGGTTGGTTTGTGGCGCGCACCGGCTACACCGGCGAAGACGGTTTCGAGGTGGTGTTGCCCGCAGAGCAGGCGGCGGAGTTTTGGTCGGCGTTGGCTAACGCCGGAGTAAAACCGATTGGTCTCGGCGCACGGGACACCTTGCGTTTGGAAGCGGGCATGAACCTTTACGGCAACGACATGGACGAAAGCACCACGCCGCTGGTGGCGGGGCTGGGGTGGACGGTGGTGCTGGACGACGAACGTGATTTTATCGGCAAAGCGGTGTTGGTAAGCCAAAAAGCCGAGGGTGTGCCGAGTAAGCTGGTGGGGCTGAAATTGAGTGGGCGCGGTGTGTTGCGCTCGCATCAAAAAGTGAAGCTGGCCGATGGCGGTGAAGGTGAAACCACCAGCGGTACCTTTTCGCCTACGCTGGGTTACGCCATTGCGATGGCGCGGGTTCCAGCCAACATCGGTGCAACTTGCGAGGTGGAAATTCGGGGTAAATGGGTTGCCGCAGAGGTGGTGAAATACCCCTTTGTGCGCGACGGCAAAGCCTGTAATTAAGCGTTTTTTAAAAATAGACGTAGGGGCGCACCTGTGTGTGCGCCCTGAATTGTATGCGGGGTTTGAGGGCTGACACATAGGTCAGCCCCTACGGTCACATAGGTCAGCCTTCACAGAATGATTTATAATCTAAAGCAAATAAACGAGGAGATATTCATGAGCGATCTGCCAACAGAATTGAGATACACCCAAAGCCACGAGTGGGTACGCAACAACGAAGACGGTACCTTTACCGTCGGCATCACCGACCACGCCCAAGAGTTATTGGGTGACATCGTTTTTGTCGAGACCCCAGAAGAAGACGCTGAGATTGAAGCCGGTGACGGTTGTGCGGTGGTGGAGTCGGTGAAAGCCGCCTCTGACATCTACATGCCCATCAGCGGTATCGTGGCCTCGGCCAACGGTGAATTGGCCGACACCCCCGAAGCGATTAATGACGATGCCTATCAGGCCGGTTGGATTTTCACGATTAAAAGCGACGGTGCTGAGTGGGATAATTTACTGACCGTTGAGCAATACGAAGCCTTGTTGGAAGAAGACGAGTAGCCTGATTTACTGTACCTGATTTGAAAATCAAGGGCATAATGGCTCTGGTTTTCATTGAAAAAGTACTTAAAGGATCTCAATATGTTGAAAAAAGGATTGTTATTGTCAGTTGCCGCTCTGATGCTGAGTACGCCTCTTTATGCTGAAGATTTGGAGAAGCGCGCCGCAGATGCACGGAAAGTGATTAAAGAGTTTGCTACCACCCTTAAAGGTGAGATGAAAGCGGGGATGAAAGCCGGTGGGCCGACTAAGGCGATTAAGGTCTGTAATCTGCGCGCAACTCATATTGCGATTAATTCCAGTGCCACGTCCAATTGGGATGTGGGTCGTACCAGTTTGAAGGTGCGTAATCACATGAACGACCCGGACGCTTGGGAAAAAGCGGTGCTGCTCAAATTTGAACAGCGCAAAAAAGCCGGTGAAAATGTAAAGAAAATGGACTTTTATGAAGTCGTAGACCGTTATGGTGAGAAGCAATTTCGTTATATGAAAGCGATCCCAACCGGTCCGATCTGTTTGCAGTGTCACGGAGAAAAACTCGATGTGGCTGTGATCATGCGCCTCAATACCTTGTATTCAGAGGATCAAGCTCGCGGTTACAAATTGGGTGACATTCGTGGTGCGTTCACCCTAAGTCAACCGATGAACTGAGGTTTCTCTGAGTTATCTGTTGTATTGGCGTCCCGCTTTGTCGGGGCGCTTTTTTATTAGATTGGATAAAAGTTATGCCATTTATTCCCCACACCCCCGATGAAGTTCAAGCCATGCTGACCACCATTGGGGTGAACAGCATTGAAGATCTGTTTGATGAAGTGCCTGCTAATTTGCGCATTGGCGAGCTGGACAAGGTTCCATCCGCGATGATGGAGATGGAGATCTCCCGGCTGATGAAACAGCGCGCCGCCCAAGACGGCGAGGCGCTCTGTTTTATCGGTGCCGGTGCGTACGGCCATCACATTCCCGCTGCGGTCTGGCAGATCGTCTCCCGTGGGGAGTATTACAGTGCCTACACACCGTACCAAGCGGAGGCGAGCCAAGGCACCTTGCAGTTGGTTTACGAGTTCCAATCCATGATGACCGCGTTGACGGGGATGGAGGTCTCCAATGCCTCGCTTTACGACGGTGCTTCGGCGCTGGCGGAAGCGGTTTTGATGGCGGTGCGCGCCAATCGCAAAAGCAAATCGAAAACCATTTTGCTGCCGCGCACGGTTAACCCCAGTTACCGCAAAGTGACGCACAACATCGTCAATAATCAGAAGGTTTGTTTGCAAGAGCTGCCCTTTGTTTTGGAGCAAGGCACGGTTGATATGAGCGCACTGGAAGCTCATGCCGGTGAAGACATCACCGCCGTGGTGATTCAGCAGCCCAACTTCTTTGGCTCCTTGGAAGAGGTGGATGCGATCACCGATTGGGCTCACGCCAACGGCGCTTTGCTCATCGCGGTGGTGAACCCCATCAGCTTGGCGCTGCTCAAGCCACCTGGCGAGTGGGGGGCTAAAGGCGCGGACATTGTCATCGGTGAAGGCCAGCCTTTGGGTGTACCGCTGGCTTCCGGTGGCCCTTATTTTGGGTTTATGTGCTGCAATAAAAACTTGGTGCGGCAGATGCCCGGACGCATTGTCGGTCAGACCGTCGATCTGGAGGGCAAGCGCGGTTTTGCTTTGACTTTGCAGGCGCGAGAACAGCACATTCGCCGTTCCAAAGCGACCTCAAACATCTGCACCAACCAAGGTTTGATGGTGACCGCTGCGACCATTCACATGGCGCTGTTGGGGCCAGAAGGCTTGAGTCGCGTGGCGCGCAGCAGCCACCGTAACACCCACAGTTTGGCGCAGCAATTGACCGCGTTGCAGGGGGTTGCGTCTCGTTTTACGGGCAGCCACTTCCATGAAACGGTCATCACTTTTGACGAGGTGCCGGTGAGTGAAATGTTAACCGCACTGGCGGCGCACAACGTCCTTGGCGGTTATGATCTGAGCGAGGAGTACCCTGAACTGGGCAACGCGCTGTTGATCTGTTCCACCGAAGTACACACGCAAGCGGACTTTGATGCTTATGTGCAGAAAGTCGAGCGTGTTTTGACTCTGCGTGGCAGCGGTCAATGTCCTGTGCAGCCTAAATTTTAATCGAGGTACGATGATGTTAATTCACGAAAGATCCAAACCCACTCGTCGTGCGTCAGCACAGATGCCCGCCACGTCCGTCGAGGTGGAGGGCATTCCAGCAGAACTGCTGCGCCGCACCCCGCCCGCTCTGCCCGAGGTTTCGGAGATGCAGGTGGTGCGTCACTACACCGCGCTGTCGCAGAAAAATTTTTCCATTGACACCCAGTTCTATCCGCTGGGTTCGTGCACGATGAAGTACAACCCACGCGCCAGCAACACCTTGGCCATGCTGCCTGGCATGGTGGCGCGTCACCCCTTGGCTCCCGTGAGTCACAGCCAAGGGTTTATGGCCTGTATGTACGATTTACAAGAGATGCTCAAAGAAGTAACGGGGATGAAAGAGGTCTCTCTGTCGCCTGCCGCAGGCGCGCAGGGCGAATTTGCGGGGGTGGCGATGATTCGCGCCTACCACGATGCCCGTGGTGACAGCGAACGTTGTGAAATTTTAGTCCCCGATGCAGCCCACGGCACCAACCCCGCCTCGGCGGTGATGTGTGGCTACAAGGTGCGGGAAATCCCCACCGGCCCGAGTGGCGATGTGGATGTGGAGGCGCTGAAAGCGGTGGTGGGCCCCCAGACGGCGGGCATCATGCTCACCAACCCTTCGACGGTGGGGGTGTTTGATCGCCAGATTGAAGCGATTGCCAAAACTGTGCATGACGCGGGGGGTCTGCTCTATTACGACGGTGCTAATCTGAACGCCATTTTGGGCAAGGTGCGTCCGGGTGATATGGGTTTTGATGTGATTCACATGAACCTGCATAAAACCTTCTCCACCCCGCACGGTGGCGGTGGTCAGGAGCGGGGCCGGTGGGCGTGAGCGAACGTCTGATTCCCTACCTGCCGGTGCCGATGGTGGCCAAAGCGGCAGACGGTTATAAGTGGTTGTTGGAAAAGGATTGCCCTGACTCCATCGGGCGCTTATCGGCCTTTGCCGGTAACGCAGGGGTGTTGATTCGGGCGTATGTGTATGCGCGCATGTTGGGACGAGAGGGAATGCCACGGGTGGCAGAGTATGCCACCTTGAACGCCAACTACATGATGGTGCGTTTGGCGGAGGCGGGTTTTGATCTGGCTTACAAAGATCGGCGCGCCACCCATGAGTTTATCGTCACCTTGAAACGACAGGCCAAAGAGTTGGGTGTCAATGCGATGGATTTTGCCAAACGTCTGTTGGATTACGGCTACCATGCACCGACCACCTATTTCCCCTTGCTGATTCCTGAATGTTTGTTGATCGAACCGACGGAGACGGAAACCCAAGCGGAGTTAGACGGGTTTATCGAGGTGATGAAAACCATTCAAGCGGAAGCGGAAGAGAACGCCGACTTGGTGAAAGGCGCGCCTTACACCTTGCCCGTGCGTCGTCTGGATGATGTCAAAGCGGCGCGGGAATTGAACTTGGCCTACACGCCTGCCAAAGCCGACGAGTAGTGGCTAAAACCGGCAACACCGGTCTGAAACGCATCCTCAATGCGGGGCGTTATTCGTGGCTGGGTCTAAAAGCCGCCTACCGTGGTGAGGCGGCCTTTCGCCAAGAACTGTGGTTGGTTTTGGTGTTGGCACCTTTAGCGTTGTGGTTTGGTGAGGGCGGTGTTGAAAAGGCGCTGCTGCTGGGATCCTTGCTGATCGTTTTGATCGTCGAGTTGTTAAACTCGGCCATCGAGGCGGTGGTGGATCGTTTTGGTGATGAGTGGCATGAGCTGTCGGGTATGGCCAAAGACATGGGTTCGGCGGCGGTGCTGCTGGCGCTGTTGCTGGTGCTGTTAACTTGGGGCTTGGTGCTCTGTTAAACGGAAGAAATTAAAATTATGATGATCTTGAATATTACCGGTATGAGCTGTGGTCACTGCACTGCGGCAGTGGAAAAAGCCTTGTTGGCCGTTGCGGGTGTTGAGAGTGTGACGGTGGATCTGGAGACTAATTCGGCCACGGTGGACGGTTCTGCGGCGGTTGATGTTTTGATTGCGGCGGTGGTTGAAGAGGGTTATGAGGCGGTTGTGGCTTAGGTTTGTTTTGTTGTTTTAAAGGTGTAATGCCCTTCGGTTATTACACCCCACAATGGTATTTTGCGTTGCGTTGCGTTGCGTTGCGTTGCGTTGTTTTAAAGGTGTAATGCCCTTCGGTTATTACACCCTACAATGGTGTTCTGCGTAGGGCGCAATAACCAAAGGGCATTGCGCCGTTGATAAAAAAATGGCATAACTTCGATGCGCCGTTGATAAAAAAACAGCATAACTTCGATTTAATTTAATCATCGTAACCCAATTTTATTTCACACTCTCCCGCCCAATCTTCTGGGTAAATCCCCTCTTTCACATATTTGTGAAACGTTGAATAGGGTCAATCAGAAACCTGTTTTACCCAACCGTGTTTTACCGGATTAAAGTGAACGTAATCCATGTGGGCTTGGTAGTCATTTTCATCTCGAATTAAGTGCTCCCAAAAACGGCGTTGCCATACGCCACGCTCTCCTCGTCTTATTCTGACATCCGAGCGTTGTTCTGTAGCGGGCAGTTGCTTGGAAAATTCCATTTTTATCAATCGCCAACGCAGAGAAAAATCTGCATCATCAGGTGGAAGCTCAATAATACAGTGCATGTGTTCTGGTAAAACGACCCAGCTGTGAATTAAAAAAGGATGGCGTTTTTTGACCGATTGAACCACCGCTCGTAACGAAGCGATGTGTTGGATGAGTAAGTTGTTATTGCGTCTGTGCAATAAATTAACGGTGAAAAAATAGGTGCCTCCAGAATGCCAAAGACGGCGATAGTTGGGCATGTTAATAGTCAAATGTTTAGGAATAATGGCGCAATGCCTTGCAGTTATTGCGCCCTACGTTGTTATGGGGTGTGTTTGTAGGGTGCAATAACCAACGGGCATTGCACCTGTTTGGCGTGATGGCGCAATGCCCTGCGGTTATTGCGCCCTACGGATCGGAGTCTACGAAGAACAACTGACGCTGATTTCCGCTGCCCATTCCGGTGGTTTGGCGGCGTAGGCTTCCATCTCGGGCTGCTCATCAAACGGCTGTTGCAGCAGCTTGAGCAGGTTTTCCACCTCAGAGAAATCTTTTTGCTCTGCTTTGGCGATGGCATTTTGCGCTAAATAATTGCGTAAAATGTATTTCGGGTTTATTTTATTCATCTGCTGTTGGCGTTCGTCATCTTTGCTCTCTTCGGCGTGCAAACGTGCGCGATAACTCTCCAACCACGGCTGTAATTTTTCCGCTTCTTTAAACTGCGTTAACCAACCTTCATCGCCGCTTTTATCAGCCACTTTAATCTGGCTTAAATGACGAAAGACCAACGTGTAATCGGCACCTTGTAACTGCATTAAGCCCAATAACGCCTGCGCTAATTCGATGTCTTCTTTTTGCTCGGTTTGCAGGCCGAGTTTTTGCCGCAGTCCTTGATGATAAAACGTGAGGTGGTGGCCTTGGTGCTGTTGCAGTACTTTTTGCGCTTTTTCTGCCGCTGTTTCGGGGTCTTCATCCAGCAACGGCAGCAGGGTTTGGGCAAAACAGCTCACGTTCCAGAGGCCGATTTGCGGCTGTTGATCGAAGGCGTAACGCCCACTGTGGTCGGAGTGGTTGCAGATAAAATGCGGGTCGTACTGATCCAGAAATCCAAACGGGCCGTAGTCGATGGTCAGCCCTAAAACAGACATGTTGTCGCTGTTCATCACCCCGTGAGCAAAACCGACCAACTGCCACTGAGCGATCATTTTGGCGCTGCGTTGGCTGACCACTTTCAGCAGCGCCAGATAAGGCTCGTCTTCTTGTTGCAGTTCGGGGTAGTGCTGTTCGATGAGGTAATCGGCCAGTTGCTGTACCTGATCGTATTGACCACGATAATAAAACAGCTCAAAGGTACCAAAACGGATAAAGGTGGGGGCCATGCGCATCACCGTGGAACCGCTTTCGATCTGCTCACGATAGACCTCATCGGGGGTGCCGGTGATGGCCAAAGCGCGGGTGGTGGCGATGCCCAGTGCGGCCATCGCTTCGCTGCAAAGGTACTCGCGGATGCTGGAGCGCAGCACGGCGCGGCCATCGGCGTTGCGAGAGAAGGGGGTCGGGCCTGCGCCTTTCAGTTGCAGTTCCCAGCGGCCATGTTTGCCCTCTACGTCACCGAGTAAAATGGCGCGGCCATCACCGAGTTGTGGCACAAAATGGCCAAATTGATGTCCGGCGTAGATTTGCGCCAAGGGCTGAGCTTCGGGAGGGATGCGGTTGCCGCTGACGGTTTCGATAAAGTCAGAACTGGTGGTGCTGGCAAGATCAAGGTCGATCAAATCCGCAGCGGCAGGGCTGACGCTGATCAGATAGGGGTTGCTCACCGGAGTGGGGTTTTGCTTGGCGTAAAAGTCATCGCCCAATTGAGCGAAGCCGTTGTGCCAATTTAAATCGTTGAGTGTTTTCATGGTTTGAGTGCTGTTTGAGTGTGGGCGGCAAAGTTCTCGGCGTTCATAAAACCGACTACGCGGTAATGTTTCTGCTCTAGGCTGTTTTTATCAAAAAACAGAATGGCCGGTGGGCCGAAGAGGCCGAAGTGTTTCAGCAAAGCTTGGTCTTGTGCGTCGTTGTCGGTGACATCGGCTTTTAGCAGCAGACTGTTTTTTAACGCGCTCTGCACCGTGGCATCACTGAAGGTGAAACTTTCCATCTCTTTACAGGAGATGCACCAGTCGGCGGTGAAGTCGAGCATCACCGTCTGGCCGTTGTTTTTCGCCAGCGCCAAGGCTTGTTCCAAACCGTCGATGCCTTTGATGTTACGAAAGTTGAGCTGACCGTTGACGGTGCTGCCATTGCTCATCATGACTGGAGCGCCCGCCAAGCCTTTCAGGGGTGTAAGCAGGCTGGTGCCACCGGCTGCTGCGCCGATCATCAGCATCACGCCGTAGAGCAGCAGCGCCAGACCGAAACCTTTCCAGAGTTTGACCCAGCCGGAGATGTTTTCTTTCAGTGGCTCCAGCGCGCCCATGTAGATGGCGGAGCTGATCAGCAGCAGCGCCCAGAGCAGCATGGTGATGGCCAGTGGCAGAATGCGTTCCAGCATCCAGATGGCCATGCCGAGGATCATCACGCCAAAGACCGCCTTGACCGCATCCATCCAGCCGCCTGCGCGGGGCAGCAGTTTGCCTGCGGAGGTGCCGATGGCGATCAGCGGTGCGCCCATGCCCATGCCGAGCGCAAACAGAGCCACTCCGCCAAGCAGGGCATCGCCGCTGTCGGCGATGTAGATCAGCGCGCCGACTAAAGGGGCGGTGACACAAGGGCCGACGATCAGGGCGGAGAGAAAGCCCATAATGGCCACCCCAAGGTAGTTGCCGCCGTGCTGTTTGTTGCTAAAGGCGGTCAATTTGCTCTGGATGCGATTCGGCATTTGCAGTTCGTAGAAGCCAAACATGGAGAAGGAGAGCGCCACAAAGAGCGCCGCAAACAGGCTCAAGATCCACGGGTTCTGGAACCACGCTTGGATGCCGACCCCAGAAAGCCCCACCGCCACGCCGAGCACGGTGTAGGTGGCGGCCATGGCCAACACATAGACCAGCGAAAGGGTGAAGGCGTGGCGGGTGGTGACTTTTTCTCCTTGGCCGACGATGATGCTGGAGAGGATCGGGATCATGGGGAAGACGCAAGGGGTCAGTGCCAGCAGCAGACCGGCGGCAAAAAAAGCCAAAATCGTTGTCCAAAAACCGCTGCCGCTGAGGGTTTTGGCGATTTGATCTTGTTCGCTTAAAGGGGGGCTGTTGCTCTCTGTGCTGAGGGCGGTGGTTGTGCTGCCGTTGGCGCTGAGTTGCAGCGGGATGACTTTGTCCTGCGGTGGGTAGCAGATGCCGGTGATCTCTGAGCAGCCTTGGTAGCGCAGTTTCAGCTCGACCTCTCTGTTGCTGCTGTCACCAACGATGGGCAGGACGATGTTGGCGTTGTCATGATAGACCTGTACCTCACCGGAGAAGGGGTCAAGTTTGCTCTCGGAGGGGGCAAACCGAGGTGTGCCTAGGCTGAGAGCCTCGGCGTTGGCAAGGCTGAATTTAAAGCGTTTTTGATAGAGGTAGTGGCCTTCGGCGATCTTGACATTGACCTCGATTTCGCCCTGTTCATTCAGGCTGGCGCTGGGTATAAAGGCTTGGTCGGGCATCAAGATCTCATCTTGAGAGCGGTTGCTGCCCAGTTGTTGTGAGAATTGGGAGAGCTGTTGAACGGCCTCTTGAGCCGAGTCGCTGGCATTGGCCAGTGGGGTTTGGCTCACGCTGAACAACAGGGTGAGCAGAAGAGCGGTAATGGTTTTGATCATAATAATTTGGGTGTGTTTGAGGTTGAAGATTCTTTAAAGACCGAAAGCAGGCCAGCAAGTTCGTGGGCGCTATTGTACATCACGGCACTTGCCTATCCACAGGCAGGGCTTTAGGGTGCGGGTATTTTTTCTTAAAGGGGGTGTGTGATGAGCAAGCAAGTTGAGTTTGAGAAGACAGAAACGTGGGTGCGGGTGGTGTTTTGGTTGCTGTCGGTGCCTGCTGTGGGTGCGGTGCTGTTTTACAGCATGGTGTTTTTGATGTTGACCCCGATTGCGGGAAAAGCACTGCCCGAAGAGCAGGCTTATTTATGGTGGATTCCGGCGCTGGCGTTGCTGGTGCAGATGGTGGTGTTGGCTAAATCCATGCGTTTGATTTTGGCGGATGACAGCCGTGGTTTGCTGCCCTTTTATCTTATTTTGGGTGGCTCGGTGTTGGCGCTGTTGTGCTTTTTGGGCGGCTGGGCTTTGAATTTGGATGCGTTGAATACGGGGCATTAAAAGTCACCTTGCCGTATGATGAACGCCATCAAGCCTAACAAGGAATAAAAAGTAATGAAGCCGCTCGCCATCTTAACCCTGATTTTTATCGTTGTGCCGGTGCTGGAAATCTATCTGCTGATTCAGGTGGGTGGCATCATCGGTGCGCCGTGGACAATCTTTTTGGTGCTGTTTACCGCCATTTTGGGCGGTGCGATGTTGCGCTCTCAGGGGATGTCGGCCTTGGCGAGGGCACAAACGGCGCTGCAACAAGGATCTTTGCCTGCCCGTGAGATGGTGGATGGTCTGTTCTTGCTGGTGGGTGGGGCGTTTTTGCTCACCCCTGGCTTTTTCACCGATGCCTTGGGTTTTGCTTGTCTGATGCCGCCGCTGCGGGCGTTGATGTTTCACTTCATTGTGAAACGCGTTCAATTCAGTGACATGAACATGGGTGGCGGACACTCTGCTTCGCGTTCCCAGCAAAACAACACCATTGAGGGTGAGTTCCGCCGCGACGATTGATTCTGCAAAAATATCCCCCTTTCTTCTCTGTTTGGCTCTTGAATTCTCAAAAGCCGTCCCTATCATTAGCTCACTCACTTGGGTTGAGTGCTAACGAGCGCTGTTTTCAGCCTATTTTCAATAACTTATTTTTAGGAGAGTTCCTCAATGAACATTCGTCCATTACATGACCGTGTGGTCATCAAGCGTATGGAAGAAGAGCGTATGAGTGCAGGCGGCATCGTGATCCCTGATTCCGCAACCGAAAAACCCGTGCGTGGCAAAATTGTCGCAGTGGGCAACGGCAAAGTAAACGACAAAGGTGATGTGCGTCCTTTGGATGTCAAAGTCGGTGACATGGTGCTGTTTGGCAAATTCGCAGGCATCGAAATCAAGCTGGATGGCGAAGAGTTGCTGGTGATGCGTGAAGACGATCTGGTCGCTGTAATCGAAGGCTAAGCCTTTGTTTTTTATTCAATTTCGCTAAAAAGTTTATAGAGGATTTTAAAGATGAGCGCAAAAGAAGTTCGTTTTGGTGATGATGCCCGCAGCCGCATGGCAAAAGGTGTTGATATTCTGGCTAATGCGGTAAAAGTGACCCTCGGCCCTAAAGGTCGCAACGTGGTTTTGGACAAGTCTTTTGGTGCCCCTACGGTGACCAAAGACGGTGTTTCTGTTGCTAAAGAGATCGAGCTGAAAGATAAGTTCGAAAACATGGGCGCACAGATGGTCAAGGAAGTGGCTTCTCAAACTTCTGATGTGGCCGGTGACGGTACCACTACCGCGACCGTATTGGCTCAAGCCATCGTGCGTGAAGGTCTGAAAGCGGTTGCTGCGGGCATGAACCCAATGGATCTGAAGCGCGGCATCGATAAAGCTGTGGCGGCTTCTGTGGCCGAGATCAAGCGTTTTGCCGAGCCTTGCAGTGACAATAAAGCCATCGCCCAAGTGGGCACCATCTCTGCCAACAGTGACAGCAGCATCGGTGACATCATTGCCGAAGCGATGGGTCGAGTGGGTAATGAGGGTGTGATCACCGTTGAAGAGGGGTCCACTTTGCAGAATGAGCTGGACGTGGTTGAAGGCATGTTGTTCGACCGTGGTTACTTGTCACCTTACTTCGTTACCAATCAAGAGAAAATGACTGCTGATTTGGAAGACGCGTACATTTTGTTGTATGACAAAAAAATCTCCAACATTCGTGATTTGCTGCCTACCTTGGAAGGCGTGGCGAAAGCGGGTAAACCGTTGCTGATCATTGCTGAAGATGTGGACGGTGAAGCGTTGGCTACTTTGGTGGTTAACAGCATTCGTGGCATCGTTAAAGTCTGTGCGGTGAAAGCACCAGGATTTGGTGATCGTCGTAAAGCGATGTTGCAGGATCTGGCCATCCTCACTGGTGGTCAAGTGATCTCCGAAGAAGTGGGTTTGTCGTTGGAAAAAGTGACTCTGGATGATCTGGGTCGCGTTAAGAAAATCTCCATTTCTAAAGAAGAGACCACCATCGTTGATGGCGGTGGTGTGAAAGCCGACATCGCAGCGCGTGTTGATCAAATTCGTGCGCAGATGGCGGAAACCACCTCTGATTACGACAAAGAGAAACTGCAAGAGCGGGTTGCTAAATTGGCAGGCGGCGTAGCGGTGATTAAAATCGGTGCGGCTACCGAAGTGGAAATGAAAGAGAAAAAAGACCGCGTTGATGATGCTCTGCACGCGACTCGTGCAGCGGTTGAGGAAGGTGTGGTTCCTGGTGGTGGTGTGGCGTTGATTCGTGCCGGTGCGGTGTTGGCCGATCTGAAAGGCGATAACCACGATCAAGATATGGGTATCGCTCTGGCACGTCGTGCGATGGAAGCGCCTCTGCGTCAGATCGTCGCTAACGCAGGCGATGAGCCTTCCGTTGTATTGAACAACGTTGTGAACGGTGAAGGTTCTTACGGCTACAACGCAGCCAATGGCGAGTACGGCGATATGCTGGCAATGGGTATTTTGGATCCCGCTAAAGTGGCCCGTTCTGCTTTGCAGAGCGCCGGTTCAGTTGCGGGTCTGATGATCACCACCGAAGCGATGGTGTGTGAGGCTCCGGTCGAAGAAGGTGCTGCACCTGCGGGTGATATGGGTGGCGGCATGGGCGGCATGGGCGGTATGGGTGGCATGGGCGGTATGGGCATGTAACTCAGCGTTCAAACGCTAAAAAGCCCCGTCGGAGTGATCTGGCGGGGCTTTTTTTGTGGGTTTTTTTAATGTTGGGTTTTCATGCTTCTGTATGGGATCAATCCCAATTCAATGCACCGCCGGTTTGGTATTCGGTGACGCGGGTTTCAAAGAAGTTTTTCTCTTTGCGTAGGTTGGCCTGTTCGTCCAGCCACGGCAGCGCATTTTCAGCGCCGGGGAAGGGTTCTTCTAGCCCTAAGCTGCGTGCGCGGCGGTTGGCGATAAAGTGGAACTGACCCAAATGCCCTTCAGCAGAGTAGCCCAAAATGGGGTTGCGCAGAATGTAGCTGGCGTAGCCTTTTTCGGCGGCTTCTGCTTCGTCCCACATCTCACGAATCGCCTTGGGGTCGAGGGTGATGTTCTCTTCTTGGATGATCTGTTTCACCACTCGAATGCCAAAGGAGCAGTGCATTACCTCGTCACGCATGATGTATTGCAGTTGTTCGGCGGTGCCTTTCATCAAGCCACGCCGTTGCAGGGCGAAGATGGGGCTGAAACCGTTGTAGAACCAGCAGCCTTCGAAAATGGCGGCAAAGAAGATGTAGGCCATGACAAAGTTTTGCAGTTCGTCGCGGTCAGTGAGGTCGATGTCGGGGCGCATGATGGAGCTGAGACGACGATCTGCCAGCTGGATTTTGGCATTGATCTCCGGCACGACACGGTAGCGGTTGTAGATCTCCGATTGATCCAGACCGATGGTTTCGATGCAGTGTTGGTAGGTCCAGGTGTGCAGTGCCTCCTCGTAGACTTGGCGGGCTTGGTAGATCTGCAATTCAGGTGCGGTCATCTTCTCCATCACCGCCAAGCCGATGTTACGCATCGCCATGATGTCGGAGGTGGTTAGATAAGAGAGTACGTTTTCATAGACGTGGCGCTCTTCGGCGGTGAGTTTGTGGTGGTAGTCGTGGATGTCTTGGGTCATGTTGACATCCAAGGGAGTCCAGTGGTTTTTGTTGGCGTTGAGGAAGTAGCTCCACGCCCACGGGTATTTAAACGGTGCCAGTTGGTTGATGTCGGTTTTGCCGTTGACGACTCGTTTGTCATCGGGGTTGACCGGTTGCAGACCTTGTGGGGCTTTGTTGGCCGTGGGGGTGCTGCTGTTCTCGATGGCAGGGGCGCTGTTTTCTGTTGTTTCTGCCACGGCTGAGGTTTTTGTGCTGCTGGCCGGTTTGGCGTTTGCTAGTGGGTCATCCCAATTGAGCATGGTGTTGTTCCTTTGATTCGTAGGGTGGATACTTTTTTGTGTCCACGCGATGTTTGGTTGTGTATTGGTGGTTTGAGATGCTTGTGTTTATTTATTTGATATTAAATTATTAATATAATAATGAACCAAATCCCCAAATAATGGTTGCTATTATGATGGAGGATAATATATGAGACTGAATGGTTTCTATGTTGAAGGATATAAATTTTTTTTTAAGCTCTAATTCCAATAATGGCTTCAGCTCTTCTTCAATATTTTTTGGGAGGTTTGTTAGATACTCTGCTAATTCTGCATTGCTTTGGTTAACTTTTTCTTTGCTTTTTTGTATTTTTTCATCACCCATGTCATGCAGGATGTTGATGGTATATAAGCTTGAGTCAAGTGCTGAATGAATTGAAAGATCTGATTTTTTCCCATGAAAATTTATTATTTTTTTGATTGTTTCGTTCTTCATATCTAGGATTATGGCCTTGGAGGAAAGTATTTTTCCATTAATCCTGAACTCGCTAAAAAGTAAAAGAGCTAAGGCTAGTGCTCCAAAACGATCGAAGAAGAATAGATTTTGGTTGTAGCTTTGGATGGCGTAGTGAGCTGGATAAGAAAAAATAATAATAAATGTAGATAGCCAAAAAAACCAAAATCCCCACTTATCAATTTTATGGTAAATCTTGTATTTTTCTAGAGTGCTTATTTTTGGTGGGTTGTCTTGTTCCATAATTAAATTAGTTCTTTATAATATGCTGATTTTTAAGTGTTTTAAGGCCTACCCTTCCTTTTTTTCTAAGGGGAAGGTGTAGTGCTGTTAAAGTCTCGGGCAAGAGTTTAAACGCAGCGCGCCCTCCTTTGACAAAGGAGGGTTGGGGAGGATTTCCTACTGACACGCCTCACAATCCGGTTCTAAGATTGAGCACATTTTGGGTGCTTTGTTGCTCTCTTCTTCCACCGCATCGCCGCTGTCCCCAGAGGTTTTTTCTGCTGCCGTCGCGCCAATGGAGCGCAGGTAGTAGGTGGTTTTTAGACCGCGAATCCACGCCAGTTTGTACATGTTGTCCAGCTTCGGCCCGAGGGTTCGGCCATGTACAGGTTGAGCGATTGGGCTTGATCAAGCCACTTTTGTCGCCGTGCAGCGGCCTCGATCAACCAGCGAGCGTCCATCTCAAAAGCGGTGGCGTAGAGGGCTTTTAGCTCCTCAGGAATGCGGTCGATGGTCTGCAAGCTGCCATCGTAGTATTTCAGATCATTGACCATCACCTGATCCCACAGACCCCAACTGTTTCAGGTCGTGAACCAAGTGCGGGTTGATGACGGTGAACTCGCCGGAGAGGTTCGATTTCACAAACAGGTTCTGATAGGTCGGCTCGATGGATTGGGTCACCCCACAGATATTGGAGATGGTGGCGGTGGGTGCAATGGCCATCGTATTGGAGTTGCGCATCCCCTGTTTTTTTACCGTCTGGCGCAGGCTGTCCCAATCTAGGCTCTGGCTCATGTCGGTCTGCAAATAGGCACCGCGACTGTCGGCCAAGGTTTGCAAAGAGTCGATGGGCAGAATGCCCTGATCCCAGAGAGAGCCTTGGTAGCTTTTGTAGCTGCCCCGTTCGGCGGCCAGATCACTGGAAGCTTGGATGGCAAAATAGCTGATGGTCTCCATGCTCAGATCGGCAAAGCTGACCGCTTCGTTGCTGCCGTAGGGCACACGCATTTTATAGAGCGCGTCTTGGAAGCCCATCAAACCCATGCCTACGGGGCGATGACGCAGATTAGAACGCCGTGCTTTGGGGACGCTGTAGTAGTTGTAGTCGATGACGTTATCGAGCATCCGCATGGCGGTGGTGATGGTGCGCTGCAATTTGGCGGTGTCCAGCGTGCCGTCGTCACCGATGTGCGCAGGCAGGTTGATCGAACCCAAGTTGCAGACCGCAATCTCGTCGGCAGAGGTGTTCAAAGTTATCTCTGTACATAAATTACTGCTGTGAACCACGCCCACATGCTGCTGCGGTGAGCGAATGTTGCACGGATCTTTAAAGGTGATCCACGGATGGCCTGTTTCAAACAGCATACCGAGCATTTTGCGCCACAGTTCCAATGCCGGTATTTGTTTGCTCAGCTTGATCTCACCGCGTTCCGCTTTGGCTTCGTATTCGCAATAACGGGTTTCAAATTCGCTGCCGTAGAGATCGTGCAGATCAGGAGTGTCGTCGGGCGAGAACAGCGTCCACTGTGCTTCTTCGGAGACGCGCTTCATAAACAGGTCGGGAATCCAGTTGGCGCTGTTCATGTCGTGGGTGCGACGACGCTCGTCACCGGTGTTTTTGCGCAGCTCTAAAAAGTCCTCGATGTCCAAATGCCAGGTTTCCAGATAGGCGCACATGGCTCCCTTGCGTTTGCCACCGTTGTGCGCCAGCGCGCTGGTGGTCATGTACGACTCATCGCCCTCGACCTTTAGATCGTAGACAAACGGCACAGCGGTGAGGGGGGTGACGGAGCGTACCCGACTGAAAATGTGGCCGTTCCAGCTCAGCCAGTTCTGCTTTTTGAGGGGTTGGCAGTTGACCCGCTCGGCAATCTCTTGAGTGGCTGGAATGCGCAGATCGTAGGATGTACACAGGCCGTTGAACTGAATGGTGCTGCCATCGGCACGTTGGCCTTGATGGTTCTGTTGCCGTTCGCGGTACTGACCGGCAGAGGGCACACCCAAACGCAGCAGTTGATAACGCAAACCTTCAATCAGGGCTTGAGAGGTGTTGCTGAAGGTGATCTCTTTGCCGCGACTGACGTTGCCGTCGGTTTCGATCAAACCTTGAATCAGAGACAGGGTTTGTGAGCGGGGCAGGTGAGCGTAACGGCGGGCAATGCGTTTTTTGCCGTGGTGGTCGTAGAGGTCTTCGCGGCTGAAAGTAAAACCGCTGGCGCTGCCACGGACAAATTGACCGCTGGTGGCTTCACGGGCGAGACCGCAGTTTTGCGCCCAGCGAATTTGCAGATCATTTTCTCTCTCGCCGCTCTGCCAATAGTGCAAGCCGCGAGCCTCCAGATAATTGCGGATAAAATCCAGATGGGCATCGCTGTTGGGGTTGGGGGAGATGCCCCACTCAAGGCCGTTTTTGCTGCAATGGCCGTCGCCGAGCAGCAGGCCGTAGAGGCGAGCGTCGTCGTCGTCAAAGCCGTCAACCGGTGTGACTTCTTGGGGGATCACTTGGGCAACAAAGTCGCCTTTTTTCAGTTCACCGGCATCACGCCACTGTGGGCTGACTTTGCCGCTCTCCAGTTGGCGGTAACTGCGTTGGTTGGTTTGCCCCAGAGGAAGGCCACTCAACGCCCAAAGGGGATGGCCGCTGGTGACGTGAAGCGGTGAGATGGCGTGTTTGACCTTGATTTCCACCATCGCATCGGTCTGGTTGTAGGCGAAGCGTTTTTGCACTTCGCGGTAGTGACCTCGTTGGCCTAAGACCAGATCACCGGCCTGCACGTCTTTGATTTTTTTGATGCCATCGCCGGTGTGCAGCAGGGTGTCGGGGGCAAAACATTGGTTCACGGCCACCGCCGTATCGTTGGCCACTTTCAGAAACGGCACCACCCCTTGGGATTTGCCGTTGGTGCCTTTGATGTGCGAGCCCATCGCCCGTACTGGGGTCCAGTCATTGCCCAGACCTCCGGCAAATTTGGAGAGCATGGCATCGTCTTTGATCGCATCAAAAATACCGTAAAGGTCATCGGGCACGGTGGTCAGATAACAGGAGCTGAGCTGCGGACGCAAGGTGCCGGAGTTAAACAGGGTTGGGGTGCTGCTCATAAAGTCGAAGCTGGAGAGCAGTTGGTAGAACTCGATGGCGCGGGTTTCTCTGTCCACTTCGTTGATCGCCAGTCCCATTGCGACGCGCATAAAGAAGGCTTGTGGCAGTTCAATGCGGGTGTCGTAGTGGTGGATAAAGTAGCGGTCATAGAGGGTTTGTAGACCGAGATAGGTGAACTGGTTGTCCCGTTCGGGCAGCAGGGCGTAACCGAGCCGTTCTAGGTCGTATTCGTTGGCCAGTTTTTCGTCTAGCAGTTCCAGCTCAGCGGCGCGTTTGATGTATTGGGCGAAGTAGTGCGGATAACGTTCGGCCATTTCGCTCTGGGTGGCTTCGCTGTTGTGGCCGCTGAGGAAGCTGAGGGCTTCGCGGCGCATGTGATCCATCAACAGACGTGCCGCCACTTGGCTGTAGTTGGGCTCCCGTTCGATCAACATACTGGCGCTCATCACCAGGGCGCTGCTGAGCTCTTTTTCCGTCACGCCGTCGTAGAGGTTGCGGCGGACTTCTTTGAGGATCAATTCTTGATCGACCTCTGCTAAGTTCTGGCAGGCTTCGGTGATGATGGTTTGCAGACGCGCCACATCAAGGGCTTTGCGGCTGCCGTTGCTCAGCAGCACAGACAGTTGGCTCTCTTGCAGAGCGGTGATGATCTCCGTAGGGGCGATCTCTTCACTTTCTGGGACGCTGGACTGGATTTCAGCTTCGTTGGCAGCGCGTTTGCGGGCGTGTTCTTCACGGTAGATGACGTATGCGCGGGCAATTTTATGTTCGCCAGCGCGCATCAGTGACAGCTCGACTTGATCTTGTATGTCTTCGATATGAAAGGTGCCGCCGCTGGGGCGGCTGCGCATGAGGGCGTAACTGACCTGTTCGGTGAGTTTATCGACCACTTCATGGATGCGACGACTGGCGGAGGCGCTGTCGCCTTCAACGGCCAGAAAACTTTTGCTCATGGCCAGTTTGATCTTTTCTTTGTCAAACGGGGTGGTTTTGCCATTACGGCGCATAACACGGTAATTGATCGAAGTATTGGCTTGTTTCTGTTGTTCGCTGGACATGCTTGTTCGGTCTTTTTTTAATGAATAAGAGTTGGGTTGGGCGTTCCACTTAATTGGCGCAGGCACAATACCATGGGTTAATTTTTATCGCAAAACACAACTTGTTGTGTTTGTGGCTATATATGGTGTTTTTCCTCTGTTGTAAATAAGGTCTTCATATGGGCCTTAAGCCACTGTTGTTGCGGCTGATTGAGGCGCTGTAGAAGGTTGCTGAACAACTTACTTTTGCGGCTTGTTTCTATATCTTGTGTTTGAATCAAAAGCGGGATTTTTTGATTGTTGCTTGAATGAAATAAAAACGATGATGTCAAGTTGGTTTTGTTAGAATTTCGCCTCTTTTTCAGACTAAATTCGAGAGAAATTTTTGAGTAATGTAGGGGATTGTCAAGCCCTTGATAACTAGAACTTTAAGTCTTTGTTGGGGTGTTTTTGAGCTAACTTCTTCATTATTTAGGGAAAACTATCATTATCCACAGACTCTGTGGATAACTCTGTGGATTAGTTGTTAATTAGGCTCATTGAGGACGTTTTGACGGGCTTTGAAACAAAATGATGTTTTTTTGATCAAAAAAATAAAGTCAATAAAAAACAATGAGTTAATCTTTTTTAAAATTTTTTTGTCTGTTAGGACATTTTTTGATAGGTTTTTAAATCTAAAAAAAGAGTGTGTGTATAAGTATCCAATGTCAAGTGCAAAAAGGTGAACATAAGATGCGAATTGGGATTGATTTGGGTGGTACCAAGATTGAAGCGGTGCTGATGCAAGAGGACGGTCTGATTGTGCAGCGCCAACGGGTGCCAACCCCTAAAGGCGATTACTCCGCTACGTTGCAAGCGGTGGTGGATCTGGTGCGGATGTTTGAGGCACAAGTGGGGTGTTCGTGCAGTGTGGGTATGGGTACTCCGGGGGCGATCTCGCCCGCCACGGGGCTGCATAAAAACTCCAGCAATGTGGGTTTGAATGGCAAACGGTTTCAGCAGGACATTGAGCGACGGCTTGAGCGTTCGGTGCCGATGGCCAACGATGCCAACTGTTTTGCTTTGTCGGAGGCCACCGACGGTGCAGGGGCTGGGGCGAATGTGGTGTTTGGGGTGATTGTCGGTACCGGTTGCGGTGGTGGCGTAGTGGTTCATGGGCGTGTGTTGCACGGCTCCAATGCCATTGCCGGTGAGTGGGGGCATAACCCGCTGCCGTGGCCGAGGGAAGAGGAGCTGCCTGGAGCGAGTTGTTATTGCGGCCAAGAGGGCTGCATTGAGACGTGGATCTCCGGTACCGGTTTGGCGCGGGATCATTTGGCGGTTACTTCGATGGCTTTGTCCGGTGAACAGATTGTGGCGCAGGCGAGCGCGGGAGATGTGGTCTGTGAGGCAACCCTGCGGCGTTATGAGGATCGCATGGCGCGTTCCTTGGCGCAGATCATCAATGTGCTGGATCCTGAGGTGATTGTATTGGGGGGAGGACTCTCTAAAGTGAGCCGTTTGTATGACAACGTGCCCAAGCTTTGGGGTAAGTATGTGTTTTCTGATCAGGTGAACACCCGTTTGTTGCCGCCTGTGCATGGCGACAGCAGTGGGGTTCGGGGTGCGGCGTGGTTGGTTTAGCTTATTAACGGGTATTACGCAGTAGTGAAGGCAAGCAGTTTAGGACTGCGTAGGGAGCACCAACCAAAGGGCAGTGCGCCGATAAAACAAGCCCCGAATCATGATATACAGTGGTCTTGCTCGTCATTCCCGCGAAGGCGGGAATCTATACAAGACGATCAAATTCTCATGTGGATTCCCGCCTTCGCGGGAATGACGGGGGTTACGATGCACTTATTTTTTAACCAATTACGTAACATCAGTTATTAACGGGTATTACGCACCGATATGATTTTCTTGGCAATCAAGTATGAGACTCAGCTCCCAAATCAGCACCTTAGGACTTGGTGGAATGCGCTTCAGCTTCTATGATGGCTTATAGATCCGTTATTTATTGTCCTCAAGGAGCGTGTTATGAACAAGAAATGGCAAATGTCCCTACCCGTATTAAGTGCTTTGGTGTTGGCGGCTTGTGGCGGCGGTGGCGGTTCGACCCCCGTTGATACGGGCTTGCTGAAAAACGTGCCTGAGACCTACAGTATTAATATCCCTAAATCATTGCTCAGTAACGGCACGGTGAAAAGCCTACGGGTGGCGGATGGTACAACGCCCGTTGTGGTGAATCCCTCGCCTACGGTGGCAGCGCCGGTCAGTTTTGGTTATCAGCGTTTGCAGGCTTTTGCTCGCAATATGAAAGCCCGTCAGGCACAGATTGCCGATCAGTTTGTTTTAGTGGATAAATTGTGGGATTCGCTGGTGGCCGAGTGTCAATTGACTGTGGTTGATGACGTGTGTTCTGTGGCCAAAGGCACCTTTGAGCTGACCTACACCCAAACGATGGCAGACGCGGTTTATGCGGCGTTGGAAGCCAAAATTTTGGATGACGATGATCTCAGCAAAGCAGAGGTTGATGCCGCTTTGTTGGCGGCACGAGATCGTGCCAACGGTGTGGGAGCCAACAGTGCATGGCCTAAAGTGGGCAGCTTGATCGCGATTGATAACGAGTTTGAGTTCACTACTTTAACGACCGCTTTGGCAACGGATTATCTCTATCGTCTGAAAATGGTTGCTGCACCGTTGAACTACGTGGTGGTCTTGCCTGCAAGCACCCCAGCCGCAGATGCAGCGGGTAATGGTGCATCGGATGCTGGAGCTGGAGCTGGAGCTGGAGCTGGCGGAACAACCGTTCAATTGCGTGACTTTGCTGAAAATGAAGTCGCAGATTTCACCCTGCAATGGTCTGAAGATGAGTCTCGGGTCTCCTTATTGGAAGAGATTAACAAAGGCAGCGAGATTGAATCCTTCCAGTACACCTTTATTGCTGACGCTGTGAATGGCGACAGCATGACGGTGACGGGCAGCAAGGAAGAGACTGAAAAAGACAAAACCGAGCTGAAAGAGTCTCTGTTGACGATTAAAGAGGTGCCTTCTGAAACGGCCATCAGCGGTGTGGAGTTGAGTTTCAGTGAGAACGAATCCAAAACCAAGACCAAAAACGGTGCGGTGATCTCCAAGTCTGAAGCGGCGACCGTTGAAGGCCGTGCGGATGACACGGGTGGTTTTGTACGCAGCATGCAGCAGGATGATGAAGAGGGTCTCTCCTCGGTTGAACACCGCAAAGAAGAGTTTGATGCCAATGGCGGTCTGTTGTTGGCCACCTTCTGCCGTGATGAGGACATCAATGATGCCAACGGCGACAGCTGCTTTGATACCAACGGTGTGGCGGTGGACACCAACTGGCAGATTCATGATCCAAACGGTGTCGGTGTCTTTGCTCGCGAACTGGACGACGATGCTTTGGATGCGGCGGCCAATGCGGCCACCAGTCGCTTGGTTAAAGTAGCGGTCAGTGGCCTGCCAGTGGTGACCCCCGTTGCGCCGCTGAAAGAAGTTAAAACACGCTTTGAGCTTTATGTGGGTGATCCTAATGATGCCAATGTTGTTTCTGAGCAGGTGGGTGAAGGCAAACAGGAGGTGAAGGCCGATGGTCGGGTCAAAGTCAAAGTGCGTTATTGGGGCACTCAAGCGCAGTTGGATGCGGGTGTTGCAGTGTATGAGATGAGTTACGATGCGCTGACAGGTACGACTACTCGGGTGTTGATTGCTGGTGCTGCGGTGATGGTTGCCGCTCTCTAAGCTTTTATTGTTCGCTAAAAAAAGCCCTCGCTCTGTTGAACAGGGCGGGGGCTTTTTTGTGGGTGTTTTTGTTTACCCGTAGGGGCGGAACATTTTCCGCCCTATTCTGGTTGTTATGGAAGGGCAACCACAAGGGTTGCTACAGAAGGGCAACCACAAGGGTTGCCCCTACTGTTGTTTGAAACGTTGTTCGGCGTTTTGTTTGCTGCGTTGTTCGGCTTGAATGGCGCGGTGTTTCATCTGCTTGGCCTGTTGTTCGGCATTTTGCATGGGGCGTGGCATTGCGGGCTGACGATTTTGGTGCGGGTTGGCAGGGTAGGGCATTTGAGACTGCATGTAACGTTGCCACTCTTGTGGGCTCATGCGGCGTTGGGTTGCAGAGCTGGTGCTGTCCATTGGTGGCTGGTGAGGGTTGCTGCTGTGATAACGGTCTTTTTTGTCATCATCATGATCGTCGTCGTCATTATCGTCATCACGGTCATGGTGTTTGTTTTTGCGTTTTTTCTTGTCGTCGTCATCGTCATCGTCATCGGCGAGCAGATGATGAATCGGGGCGCTGGCCAGTAGGCCGGTGGCGAGGTAGGTTAAAAATCGGCGGCGTGTTGTCATAAGACTCTCCAGATTAGGTTGTTTTTTCGGTTCTGCTTTTTGCACGTAAATAATCCAATATTTTACCACTGATATCAACACCGCCTTCATTTTGTTGGTCGGCGAAATAGCAGGGGAAATTCAGCTCGGCAAACATCAAGCGGCCATCGGGCTGGGCTAAAATATCCACCCCACCGAATTCCAGTTGCAAAATCTGCGCGGCGTGCAGCGCCATTTCTTTTGCTGCTGTTGGCACCTCAGGTTGATAATCGCTCTGACCGCCGTGGCTGTTACTGCGAAAATCAGCGGTGGCGGGGTAGAGGGTTTTCGTGGCGATGACCTCATCACCGAGCACCACCAAACGATAAGAGCAGCGGTGTTCGATGTATTCCATCAACAGCGGCGAACCACCTAAGTGATCCAGTAAGGAGGTCAGGGCGGGGTAGGAATCCACCTGAATCAAACCCATGCCACCCTCGGAGCCCGGTATTTTTATCACCAGCGGAAAGCCGCCTAAATATTCAATGTGGCGGGTTAATAAACGCCGATCAGCGCGCAGCGAGTAGACGGTTTTCGGGGTGGGGATGCCTGCTTTTTGCAATAAAATAGTTTGTTCTAAGCATTCAAAAAAGGGCTGTTGATAGAGACCACAGACCCCATGTTTAAACAGAAATTTTTCCAGTCGAATGCAGGCGATGTCGGCACCAGATCGGTAGATCAGGTCGCCTTTTTCGGGGCGTGGGGTGCGCTGATAATCAAAGGTTTCGGCGGTGATTTCTAGGTAGAGAATGTTGCGTTGTTCGCAACTTTTTTGAAACAGTGGGTTGGTGTCGTGTAGGTCGTGTTCGGTGATGTGGTAGAAGTTCATGGTGTGGGTTTTATTTTATTCGGTTTGGTTTAAGTGAGTCGCTGATGCGTGTTTCGATAGTTTTTTATCAAAGGTGTAGAGGCTGCATTGTTTTTCTTGATTTTTAGTTAAAATCAGTGCGTCGGAAAACTCAAAAGCATGGCTTCGATACGTCTCTAAAGCGTTTTCAAGCGTATTTTTATCATCGAATACGAGGGTGCTTTGTAACAACAAACGCTCTATGGTTGAGATGATTTGAGGTTTTTTAATACTGTAAGCACGCTGTATGACCCAAATTGTCTCGATCAACACGGTGTCGGTGATGAGGGTTTTTTCATGCTTTAACAACAGTGACCGAGCTTGTTCACACTGTTTTTTTGCTTTGTGATCGTCAATCAATACGCGAACTAAGACGTTGGTGTCAATGCCGATCATTTGAGCATTACCTGTGCGATGGCTTCTTCAATTTCATTCAAAGAGACCGCTTTATCGCTCTTAATGATGCCAAATAGGCTGCTGATGTCGTTGCACAGCGGTTCGGCAATGATTTTATTGTCTTGCAAGGTAAAGACGATGCGATCCCCTGTTTTTAAATTTAATTGCTTACGAATGGAGGCTGGTAGGGTTACTTGCCCTTTGCTGGTTAGGTTGGATGTCTGCATTTTTGTATTACCTTTTGATTTTTGTAATACCAATGAGTATAGAGGGTAGGGGGAGAATGTCAATGTAGATAATTTATCTTGGTCTGGGTATTCTATTTATCCATCTTAATGTTATGCGAAATTTTTGATGGTCAACAACATTATGGAGTAAGTGAGTGGAAGATTATTATCGTTATTGGGGCAAGGCGGGGCGACAAAAAGAGGGGCAATCATTGGATTACCACCTGTTGCCTTATCACTGTCTGGATGTGGCTGCGGTGGGTGAGGTGCTACTAAACCAGCAGCCTCGTTTGCGTAGGTTGTTGGCACGTTTGTGTGGTTTGGATGAAGTGGTGTTTCAGCAGTGGATGATCTTTTTTTTGGTGTTGCACGATCTGGGAAAATTTACCGATAGTTTTCAGCAGCTTCGAACGGATGTGCAAAAAAAATTACAGGGGCGAGAAGGCGCGGAAGCCTCTATGCGTCACGACAGCTTGGGGTTTTTATTGTGGAGTGCAGAGCTGGGTGTGAGGGCGCACTTGCAAGAGAGCTGGGGGCTGCCTGCTAAGCGGCGTAGAGCAGCCAAAGAAGATGGCTTGGATCATTGGGTGAGAGCGGTGACGGGTCATCATGGCCAGCCACCTAAAGAGGATTTTGGTGGCTTAAGAAATTATACGGGCGAGGATGATTTGCCTGCGGTGAAACAATTTGTTGGGGCGATAATTGAATTATTATTGCCTGATAAACCTGTATTACCTGATGCGAAAAAAATTAAAACAGCGGCGTGGTGGTTGAGTGGTTTTACCGTTCTGTGTGATTGGCTAGGGTCGAATGCAGAGGTTTTTTGCTATAAAACAGACCTTGTTCCTTTGATGGATTATTGGCGAAATACGGCGTTACCACGGGCTGATAACGTCGTTCAGTTGGCGGAATTAACTCCGTCACATTGCGATACTGAATTAAATTTAACGCGTTTGTTCGGTGCGTATATGGATTCACCTACTCCGTTGCAGCAGCAAGCGGTTGAGTGTGAGATAGGATCAGAGCCTCAGCTGTTTATTTTGGAAGATGTAACTGGCAGTGGTAAAACGGAAGCGGCCTTGATTTTATCACAGCGTTTGATGGCGGCAAATTTGGCCAATGGACTCTATTTTGCCCTGCCGACAATGGCCACATCTAATGCCATGTACGACCGCTTGGGTGCGGTGTATCGAAAATTGTATCAAGCAGAAGGAGCGAAACCTTCTTTGGTTTTGTCACATGGGGCGCGGCAGCTATCGGAGGCGTTTCGCAGCAGTTATTTACCGACCTTTGCAGCGTCATCAGCACGTTACGGTGATGACACTGTACCGGCAGATCTGCATTGCAGCGCGTGGTTGGCAGACAGTCGTAAAAAATCCCTGTTGGCTCAGGTGGGCGTTGGCACCATTGACCAAGCGTTATTGGCGATTTTACCGGCTCGGCATCAATCTCTGCGCTTGTTGGGTTTGTTGGATAAGGTGCTGTTGGTGGATGAGGTTCATGCGTGTGACAGTTACATGCACCGTCTTTTATGCCATCTATTGACGGTACATGCACAAGCGGGAGGATCGGCTATTTTACTTTCGGCTACTTTGCCTTTTAAACAGCGTGAAGAGTTGCTGACCGCCTATGCAAAAGGCCGTGATGGTGATCCTGTTCAGTTGCAACAACAAGGTTTGAATGATTACCCCCTCTTGAGTCACTGGAGCCGCGCAGGGTTGAGTGAGCAGGTCGTTGAGAGTCGCCCCAGTGTCAGTCGTTTTGTGACGGTTGATTTTGTCCATCAAAGTGAGTCTGTGGTTTCTCTGTTGCAGTCAGTGGTTGAAAAAGGTCAATGCGCGTGTTGGATACGCAACACCGTTAAGGATGCGCTGAAGAGTTTTTCTGAATTGAAAGAGGCGCATCCAGAATGGAATATTGTGCTGTTTCATGCTCGTTTTAGTTTGTCGGATCGTTTGAGAATTGAGCAAGAGGTGGTGAAGCGGTTTGGTAAACAGGGGGATGCTGCTGGGCGGCGTGGTGCTGTTTTGATTGCGACACAGGTGGTGGAGCAGTCATTGGATCTGGATTTTGATGTTCTGGTTACAGATTTGGCTCCGGTGGATCTATTAATTCAGAGGGCGGGGCGTTTGCAGCGTCACAGCCGTGATCTTCAAGGGCGGTTGGTTGAGACAGAAGATCAGCGTGGAGGGGCGGTGTTGACGGTGTACAGTCCTGAAGTGACGGCTGATCCCAATGCGGATTGGTTTCGTGATTTTTTCCCAAGGGCGCAAAAGGTCTATGAAGATCATGCTCAGCTTTGGCTCACTGCGCGTTTATTGCAGCAACGTGGTGGGTTTGATATGCCGGAAGATGCACGTTTGTTGATTGAGGGCGTTTACGGCGTTGAGGCGGAGGATCAATTGCCTGAGAGTTTATTGAGCAATTGTTTTCAAGCGCAGGGTGTCGCAAAAGGGCGCAGCAGTGTGGCAAAAGAAAATGCTCTGAACATTGAGTTAGGCTATTGTTTTGATAGTAGTTTTAATTGGTGGGAGGAGGCGGTTACGCCAACTCGTTTGGCGGATGAGGAAAGTATGACGACCTATTTAGCGCGCTGGGAGGGGGGCTGTTTACACGCGTGGGCGGCAGATCAGGCGGCGTTTCAGTGGGATTACAGTGCGGTTCAGTTGCGTACATCTCTGCTGGTGGAGACCTTTTTGCCAAAAGAAGTCACCGAATCTCAATATGAAGCGATACAGCAACAGTTACCGGCTCAGGGTAAGTGGAGCTTGCTTATGGTGCTGGAACAGCAGGGTGATATCTGGGTCGGATGTGGCAAAAATGCCAAGGGAGAAACGGTGCGTTTATTGTGTGACAGGGGGCAAGGGGTGCGTGTCGAATAAAAAAGAAGGCGGTGTTGGCTTTTCCGACACCGCTTCTTGCCCTAAAACGTTAGGGAACGGGGCGTTAATCAACGACTAACACGGTTGATCCCACAGGCGTGTGGGAACGTGTGCAGTGTATCAGCTCGGTTTTCAAATCCCAGCCCCTTTCTTATTTCCCCTCCATTGTCTTGCTTTTCACTTCGGCATAAAATAATTAACGATTAACACTTAATTTTTTGTTGATCTTTTCTTTTTCTGGGAGTACAGTTCATCTGTCTTTGAGATTAAGAGGGAAATCGGATGAGTTTCAATTTACTGCAAGAGCCATTTTTAGCGGTGCGCTGTCTGGATGGAAGATTAAAAAAAATCCCTGTATGGCAGATCTCTGATCCCGATGTGTTGGCTTTGGCATCGCCTCGGGCTGATTTTAATGCGGCTTTGGTGCAATTTATCTTGGGTCTGTTGCAGACGGCGTTTGCGCCAAAAGATGAAGATGAGTGGTTGGATTTTTTTGCTGACCCCACCGACCCCTGAGACGCTTCAGTCTCACTTTCAAAAACATGAAAAGGCGTTTGAACTGCTGGGAGAGCAGCCCTGTTTTATGCAAGATTTTGAATCTCAATTGGAGGGTGGGGCTAAGCCCATTGCGGCTCTGTTGATTGAAACGCCAGGTGAAAATACGCTGAAACAAAATACAGATCACTTTATTAAACGCGGTCAAGCTGCGGCGCTTTGCCCCTGTTGTGCGGCCACGGCCTTATTTACTCTGCAAACCAATGCGCCAAGTGGGGGGGCGGGGCATCGTACGTCACTGCGGGGCGGGGGGCCGTTGACCACTTTGGTCTGTGCCGATCCCATTGTGGACGATGAGGACACGCCGCCTTCTTTATGGCGAGATCTTTGGTTGAATGTTCTGCTGCGTTCCGAATTAGAGAGCAGCAGCGGCAATGCTTCACTGACGGCAGAGAGTGCGACTTTTCCGTGGTTGGCGGCAACGCGCAGCAGTGAAAAAAGCGGTGTGGATACGACACCGGAAGATGTGCATCCATTGCAGATGTATTGGGGGATGCCGCGCCGGATTCGACTGCTGGAAAGTGATTTGCCTGCGGCGGAGTGTGCTGTGTGCGGCGAGGTCAGTGATTCACTAATAGAGCAATTTATGACGCGAAACTATGGGGTGAATTACAGCGGTGCTTGGCGGCACCCACTTTCACCTCACTACAGTGACAAACAGGGTATGCCGCTGTGTGAGCATCCACAGCCCGGTGGCTTTCCGTACCGATATTGGCTTACTTTTTCTCAAGATAATAAAGACGAGAATCGTTCTGCTGCCACGATTGTTCAGCGTTACAACAAGAGAAAAATAAAAGAAGCGCAGTTGCGTTTGTGGGTCTTTGGTTATGACATGGACAACATGAAAGCGCGCTGCTGGCATGAAGGTTATTTTCCACTCTATATCATTGATGATGCTGAAAGGCGTACCTGTTTTATTGATGAAGTTAGAGCCATGTTGTTGGGAGCCAAAGAGGTTGAGGGGTATGTCCGAAGCTGCATTAAGGAGGCGTGGTTTAAGCGTCCAAAAGATCATAAGGGGGATGTGAGTTTTTTAACTGCGACCTTTTATCAGCGCAGTGAAGCGGCATTTTATCGACAGTTGGCGGCGCTGAGTACGGTGGCCGAGAACAAAGAGCAGTGCCGAGATTTAATGGAGCTCTGGTATCAGAAATTGAGTTTGGATGCGCGTGCGCTGTTTGATGAGCAGGTGGTAAGGGGGGGGGTTGTATTTTCTGATCCACAGCGCATCAGTGCAGCGCATAAAAAATTATCTGGGTTATTACGTGGTAAAAAAATAAGGGCTGTTTTAAATATGGCCCCTTTAAATAAAAGGAGCGCAACATGAAAATTGAATTTTCCGCTGAAAGTGAATTAGGTCAGGCGATGCACGCATGGTGGTTGTCGCTGGAGTCGGATAACGGTGGACGGGCGGAATTGCGGCGGGCGAAGACGTTGACGACGGTAATTGTCTCTCCCTGTTTTCAACGACTTTATGGGCAAGTTAGACCCTTATTGAGCTCCGCTCGGGGGGATTGGCCGAGTCGTCTGGCCATGATTGCGGTGGTCTTGGCGCATGTGAAGCAGGCCGATAATAAGGAGATTGCGATGCAGTTGGCCAGCCCTAAAGCGGGGGGGAGCAACGCTCGTTTGAGTAATTTACGCTTTCGTCGTCTGCTGCAACGCAGCCGTGATGATGTGTGGTTGGCGCTGGTGCGGGTGTTGCCGATGTTGGATCGAAAAGCCAATATTTTTGATTTGGCTAACAGTCTTTTTTATTGGGGAGATAAAGTAAAGCAGCGATGGGCGTACGCTTATTTTGCTAAAGCGTCTGTCAAATAAAGCGAAGGTTGATGTGTTTTTTCTCTTTTTTATTTTGTTGTTAGGAGTGGTATTTTATGAGCCGTTTTATTCAGTTGCATCTTTTAACCTCTTATCCACCTGCGAATTTAAACCGTGATGATTTGGGTCGGCCAAAAACCGCAGTGATGGGCGGAGCGCCGCGTTTACGGGTCTCTTCACAGAGTTTGAAGCGCGCATGGCGAACCTCAGATCTGTTTCAAGAGGCGATGAATGGCCATGTGGGAACACGCACCAAGTCAATGGGGGGTGAGATTTTTAACCGCTTTATTGAGGCTGAGGTAAAAGAGAAGCAGGCGTTTGAGTGGGCAAAATCAATTGCTGAGCCGTTTGGTAAATTAAAAGTGGATAAGGATCTGGCGAAAAAATTAAAAGAATCGAATGCATCCGATGAGGAGCGTTTGAAGCTCTATCGAGAAAATGTGCAGATTGAGCAGTTAATGCACTTCAGTGTTGAGGAGCGAGCGGCCATTGATGATCTGGTGGCGGTGGTGATTGAGCGTCAAGAGGCTCCCACAGAAGACGAATTGAAACTGTTGCGTAAGGATCATACGGCGGTGGATATTGCGCTGTTTGGGCGCATGTTGGCTTCCTCTCCGAGCTTTAATACCGAAGCAGCGGCACAAGTTGCTCACGCCATTTCGGTGCATAAAGTTATGGTGGAGGATGATTTTTTTACCGCAGTGGATGATCTGAACAGCGGTAATGAAGATATGGGTGCGGGTCACATGGGGGAGACGGAGTTTGCCGCTGGTCTGTTTTATCTCTACCTCTGTATTGATTACAGTTTGCTGGTGGATAATTTAGGCGGCGATGAGACGTTGGCCAAGAATGCTCTGGCGGCGTTGATTGAGTCGGCGGCAACGGTGGCTCCGACGGGAAAACAGAACAGTTTTGCTTCTCGGGCGCGGGCTTCGTATCTGTTGTGTGAGGCGGGGAATCAGCAACCGCGTTCGCTGTCGGTGGCGTTTTTAAAACCGGTCTGGGGTGCGGATCTGTTGGGCGATTCAATCAAGGCCTTGGAGAGCTGTTATGAAAATATGGATCGGGCTTATGGGGCGTGTGCGGATCGTCGAGTGGCGGTGAATGTGGTGCAGGGTGAGGGGACGTTGGCTGAGTTGATCGCGTGTGCCACGGAGTAAGTGATGATGAGATCGTATCTGTTGGTTCGATTGTATGGGGCGATGGCCTCGTGGGGTGAACATGCCGTTGGTGGACCGCGCTTATCGGCAGGCCGTCCGACGAAATCAGCGGTGGTGGGTTTGTTGGCCGCTGCTTTGGGGGTGCATCGTGCAGAAGAAAAAGCGTTGTTGGCGTTGCAGCGGGGGTACGGTTTTGCCGTGAGAGTGGAAGCCGCTGGGGAGTTGTTGCGGGATTATCACACCACACAAGTGCCGTCGGCGCAGGAAAAGGTGGTTTACGCCACTCGTCGTGAGGAGTTGCAGAAGACTGAGAAGAAGAAAATCAATACGATTTTGTCACAACGGGATTATCATCTTGATGCGTGTTACAGCGTTGCTTTTTGGTCTCGTGAGTCAGCGCCATACGATTTGAGTGTGTTGCAAGAGGCGCTGTGCGAGCCGAAATTTGCGCTCTATTTGGGGCGTAAATCCTGTCCTTTTGGCTTGCCGATAGAGGCTCAGGTGGTGAGTTCGGAGAGTTTAAAAGCCGCTTTCGATGGTGTTGAGTGGCGAGGGGATGCCTTTCTTAAGGCGTTGCCTCGGGGCAAGGTGTCTCATTATTGGGAGGATCTGAATCCGCAACAGGCGGGCATGTCGGCGGATCTGCAATTGATTCGTGGTGATGAATTGGTCAGCCGTAAGCGGTGGCAGTTTTCTAATCGTCAGGAGTTTCAGCATTTGGGAGGAGAAGAGTGATGCATTATTTTAGTCGGATTCGGTTGCGACCTGACCTTTCTCATCATCAGTTGGCTCAGTGGGCGTTGGCGGATCGGTATCGTGAGCATCAATTGGTGTGGCGGTTTTTCTCTGCTGAAATGGAAAAACGCGCTTTTCTGTATCATCGAGATCAATCGGCAGAGACGGCTTGTTATTATTTATTGTCCGAAGATCGGCCACAGGATGAGGCGGGTGTTTGGCAGATTGAGAGCCGTCCTTATAAGCCGGTGTTGCATGTGGGGCAGCGGTTGTCTTTTCGCTTGCGGGTGAATCCGGTGGTAACGCGCCGCGATGAAAAGGGGCGGCATTGTCGGCATGATGTGGTGATGAACGCCAAACATGAGTTGAAGCGTCAAGCTGTGCCTAAAGATCAGTGGCCAAGTATGGCGCAGTTGTGCCAGCAAGAGGGGGCTAGATGGTTGCAAAGACGAGCGGAAAAACAGGGCTTTTCTTGTGAGTCAGGTGAGATGCTGGTGGAGGGCTACGATCAACAGCGTTTGGATAAAAAGCGTGGGATTAGGTTTAGTACCTTGGATTTGAGCGGGGTGTTGACGGTGACGCAGGTGGATGACTTTTTGCAAACCCTGTATCAGGGTTTGGGGTCAGCAAAGGGGTTTGGTTGTGGCCTGTTGTTGGTAAAACCCCTGTAGATTTTTGCTCTTTTACAATTGAGACTTTTTACTAGCAAATTTGGTAACTTTTGTCAAGGGCAGATAACTCTATGATAATAAAGTTATACTTGCTAAGTGTGTTCCCCACAGTCGTGGGGATTAACCGTACAGGCTAATCCTCACGCTGAGACTATAGAACTGTGTTCCCCACAGTCGTGGGGATTGCCCAGCGTAGCCCGGTATCCGACGGTGCAGTGTTCCCCACAGTCGTGGGGATTAACCGCTCGCCTCACCAGTACTGCTTGGTCTTTGGTGTTCCCCACAGTCGTGGGGATTAACCGACAATCCCAATCCGAACCTATACGAAACTGTCTGAGTGTTCCCCACAGTCGTGGGGATTAACCGGTAGTTCGGGCGTGGGTGTGAAGGTTTCGATGGTGTTCCCCACAGTCGTGGGGATTAACCGGCCAGCAGGCATACCATGCTCATACTCCTGCGGTGTTCCCCACAGTCGTGGGGATTAACCCTTTCTCAGCCACCACGACCCACTCCTCATCCTGTGTTCCCCACAGTCGTGGGGATTAACCGGATGCAGTGACTCGTGTGATTTAATTACCTCAGTGTTCCCCACAGTCGTGGGGATTAACCGTGCTGATAGGGTTCTGATTTTATCCGGGTTACGTGTTCCCCACAGTCGTGGGGATTAACCGCCATTTATGCAGTTGGTGGGGTATTGGTGGTGGTGTTCCCCACAGTCGTGGGGATTAACCGACGCTTGTAATTGCAGTAACCCTCTGAAATCTGTGTTCCCCACAGTCGTGGGGATTAACCGGTAGTTCAGGAGTGGGGGTAAAGGTTGCGATGGTGTTCCCCACAGTCGTGGGGATTAACCGGAGCTGCCCATTGATCGTGATTGTCATTGTGTAGTGTTCCCCACAGTCGTGGGGATTAACCGCGATGATGATCAGTGACCGATTCGTCACTCCTGTGTTCCCCACAGTCGTGGGGATTAACCGCCGACTCTGAATAAAATGCGCTTGGTGAGTTTGTGTTCCCCACAGTCGTGGGGATTAACCGCCTGGAGAGGCGCGCATCTGCCGGGATCATGCGTGTTCCCCACAGTCGTGGGGATTAACCGTTTAATAAGCTTTTGCTCTCTATTTCAGCCAAGTGTTCCCCACAGTCGTGGGGATTAACCGATCAGAAATAACAGGGAATACCATCGCCTTTCGTGTTCCCCACAGTCGTGGGGATTAACCGAAATGACTGAAAATAAATTTGATTAGTAATTTGTGTTCCCCACAGTCGTGGGGATTAACCGCTGTTGTTTTGGTCCCTGAGTCGGATGATGAGGTGTTCCCCACAGTCGTGGGGATTAACCGCCACTGCCAATCAATTGGCGCTTGCTAGAAAAGTGTTCCCCACAGTCGTGGGGATTAACCGGCCCTCTGAAATTATTAGCGCGATAATCGACCGTGTTCCCCACAGTCGTGGGGATTAACCGGGATGGATGATTCTCAAATCACTGGGGCTGCGGTGTTCCCCACAGTCGTGGGGATTAACCGGCGCTATCAAGAGCGCCTAAACTATGCAGAATGTGTTCCCCACAGTCGTGGGGATTAACCGTATGCAGTTTTGTTGAATTTGGCGTTAGGCGGGTGTTCCCCACAGTCGTGGGGATTAACCGGATGGTTTAACAGGCCGAAGTTTCTGGGTGTTGTGTTCCCCACAGTCGTGGGGATTAACCGTGCTCTATCTACTGCCTTTTCTGCCATAAATGGTGTTCCCCACAGTCGTGGGGATTAACCGTGTATTTGGTGGGCACCAACAAGGCGAAAGATGTGTTCCCCACAGTCGTGGGGATTAACCGTGCTCTATCTACTGCCTTTTCTGCCATAAATGGTGTTCCCCACAGTCGTGGGGATTAACCGTGTATTTGGTGGGCACCAACAAGGCGAAAGATGTGTTCCCCACAGTCGTGGGGATTAACCGGTAAAGGTCATCGGCTAGTTCTGACTTTAGTAGTGTTCCCCACAGTCGTGGGGATTAACCGGCCAATTGCTAAAATCCATTTTTCGCCATCCTGTGTTCCCCACAGTCGTGGGGATTAACCGATGAGAAATTCAGCAGGCCAACGCCTGCCGTAGTGTTCCCCACAGTCGTGGGGATTAACCGCTGTCCAACCGTTATTTAAATTAGACACGCGAGGTGTTCCCCACAGTCGTGGGGATTAACCGAACTGCCTTGACGTTCGATGTAATCGCGCTGCGTGTTCCCCACAGTCGTGGGGATTAACCGTAACATGACCATGAACGGCGTTAATTAACTGCGTGTTCCCCACAGTCGTGGGGATTAACCGGCACGTCGATGCCATAATTGTTTTATCGCTGTGTGTTCCCCACAGTCGTGGGGATTAACCGTAGCAGAACAGGGAAAAATCACATCCACAGTCGTGTTCCCCACAGTCGTGGGGATTAACCGTTCTTGCAGCGTATTAAGGGCAGAGGGTGCTGGTGTTCCCCACAGTCGTGGGGATTAACCGTTTCTATCTCAAACATGTATCTGATCCTGTTTGTGTTCCCCACAGTCGTGGGGATTAACCGATCATCCAATGGAGAGCCACGGCTAATAGCGGGTGTTCCCCACAGTCGTGGGGATTAACCGCAGAACAGGTTTGACCGCCTCTAAAATATCCTCGTGTTCCCCACAGTCGTGGGGATTAACCGGCACGTCGATGCCATAATTGTTTTATCGCTGTGTGTTCCCCACAGTCGTGGGGATTAACCGACACAACAATATTTGTGGCCGGGGAACTAATAGTGTTCCCCACAGTCGTGGGGATTAACCGAACAGGCGCTAGGTAAGCTAAAAGCCTACACAGTGTTCCCCACAGTCGTGGGGATTAACCGTTTCCCGGCGGAAAAAACCGAGTAATTCATTTGTGTTCCCCACAGTCGTGGGGATTAACCGCAGGTCGCCGTCCCGCTCAATCATTTTTTATCAGTGTTCCCCACAGTCGTGGGGATTAACCGCCCGGCAGGCATACCTTTCTCAAACTCCTGAGGTGTTCCCCACAGTCGTGGGGATTAACCGTCAACACGAAGAACCAGATCAGACAAGGTCAAGTGTTCCCCACAGTCGTGGGGATTAACCGCTGTCGTGGGGGTAGGTTTGGGGTTGGTGGGGAGTGTTCCCCACAGTCGTGGGGATTAACCGTTAAAGGTCTGGCTATTATGGCCGGTGTCGGTGTGTTCCCCACAGTCGTGGGGATTAACCGCACTGATTTAGACACAGCAGTAAAAGTGGAAAGTGTTCCCCACAGTTGTGGGGATTAACCGCTGCCTGCGACGATGTTGGGCATTCCGAATAAGTGTTCCCCACGACCGTGGGGATTAACCGACCCTCTATCTATAAAATGGCCGCTAATCGCACCAAGTGTTCCCCACGACCGTGGGGATTATCGTTATCATTAAAGTTGGCCGTTTCAAAACAGCCCTGTTCCCTAGAGCTGTTCGGTGAAGCACTGGAAAAATTAATTTTTTCTGAAATTAAATTTGGCCAGTTAACACTGTCTTTTTTAGCTGTGAATTAAGGAGAAAAATAGATGTTGCCACCATTAAAACCGATTGCAATGAAAGAACGAGTTTCAATGCTGTTTATTGAAAAAGGGCAAATTGATGTGCGTGATGGAGCCTTTGTGGTGATCGATAAAACCGGTGTTCGTACTCAAATACCGGTTGCCTCTATTGCTTGCTTGATGCTCGAACCTGGAACACGGGTCTCTCATATGGCCATTGCTTTGGCTGCAAAAGTAGGTACGTTATTGGTTTGGGTTGGAGAGGCGGGAGTGCGTCTTTATGCCTCAGGACAACCAGGCGGTGCGCGTTCAGATCGTCTGCTGTATCAGGCAAAATTGGCTCTGGATGAACAAGCGAGATTGAAGGTCGTGCGTAAAATGTATGAAATACGTTTTGGTGAAGCACCGCCTCAAAAACGCAGCGTTGAGCAGCTTCGTGGCATGGAAGGGGCGAGAGTGAGAGAAATTTATAAACAGTTAGCAAAACGTCATAAAGTGGACTGGCGACATCGAAATTATGACCGACAGGAATGGGATGCAGCCGATATTCCCAACCGTTGTCTGAGTGCGGCCACCTCTTGTCTTTATGGCATTACCGAGGCGGCGGTTTTGGCTGCCGGTTACGCTCCTGCGGTGGGGTTTGTTCATACGGGAAAGCCGTTGTCGTTCGTTTACGATATTGCAGATCTGTTTAAATTTGAAACGGTGGTGCCACTGGCCTTTCAAATCGCAGGGCGGACACATGCCGCCCCAGAAAGAGAGGTGCGTTTAGGGTGCCGTGATCTTTTTCGTAGCCAAAAAATATTGGCTAAAATTATTCCATTGATTGAAGAGGTGTTGTTGGCCGGTGATTTGGAGCGCCCTACACCTTCAAAAGAGTCAGTGCCTATTGCAATCCCTAATTCGGAGTCCATTGGTGATGTTGGTCATCGTAGTTGAAAATGTGCCGCCTCGCTTGAGAGGCCGTTTGGCAGTCTGGTTGGTTGAAATAAGAGCCGGGGTGTATGTGGGGAACTCTTCAGCCCGCGTGCGTGAAAAAATGTGGTCAGATGTTGAAGCCGGTTTGGAAGAGGGTAATGCCGTGATGGCTTGGAGTACCAATACGGAGAGTGGTTTTGATTTTTTAACGCTGGGTAAAAATCGGCGTATCCCTGTTGAATTTGATGGTTTGAAATTGGTCTCTTTTTTTCCTTTGGATGATTCTGTTTGAAATTAGAGAAGCGAGTAAAAAAATACAGCCCGGTTGTTTAAAATCTACTGAGGGGTTAGGGCTTTGGCTTCCCGCTTTGAAGAAGGGGGGCGAGGGGGATGTGCTCTGCTTATTTTTATCGGCGCACTGCCCTTTGGTTAGTGCCGCCCTACGAAGGGTGCTGTATGGGTTCTTTTTTGTTGGGTGTCAGATAACGATGGGTGGTCGGCCATTCCACCATATCCAGCGCTGTTGCCCTAGGCAGGTCCGCCGTAATTTCCTGTCGTCATCGTTAGCTGGCAAATTGAATATAGCATAGCCTTTAAACCAGCTGAACTAACTCGCTGTATTGCGCTAATATTTTATCTTGGGTGAGTAAAATCAGGGGTTCCCTTTTAAGCTGCCAAAACAGAAGGTATTACTATGGCCACTTTTTTCATTGAGAGGAACGAGCTTAGCAAGGGGTTTGCCCGGTTTGGCAATGATAAAACTGCTGCCTTTGCTGGCCTCTTAGACCCGTTGTGAAAGGTGGATTTTTGTCTCATAAAGGTTGAGTTGCTGCATCATTTTTTCTCCGAGTTGTGTTTAGAATAACAGATGTTACGCACTGAACAAGAACGGTAGGGGCGGAACATTTCCCGCCCTTTCGCTGGTTTCCACGCAGGAGCATGGGGAACTAAGGGGGCGAGGGGGATGTGCTCTTGCTTGTTTTTACCGGCGCACTGCCCTTTGGTTAGTGCCGCCCTACGGAAGGGTGCGGTGTGAGTCAGTCGATTGGTTGGTGCCGCCCTACGGTGCTTGAAAATTGACCCTCAAAATCCTGTGATACAATCGCCCTTCTTTTATTGCGAGTATTCACGATGTCCGATGCGTACCTCACCGCCTTTAAAGGCGCGTTCACCAGCCTGTTGCGCTGGTCTGATCTGGATGATTTTTGGCTGCGTTTAAAAGCGCAATCGGGTGAGGATTGGTACCTCTACGCCGTCGGTGAAGCGCCGCCGATGGATGTTGCCAGCCGTGATGGCTTTCACCGTTTTTTAGCTGAAATGGATTTACTCTTGAGACGGGAACACGAAGAGGATTACTGTGGCATTGTTTACGCCGATGATCTGCACAGCCCGACGTTTATCAAAATTTATGACCCGAACAACTTGGGTGTGAGCTGCGGTTTTAGTGACAACCCACCGCTGCCGGGTTGGGTGTTGTCGAAGTTGCCGCCCATTGACCTACAGGTGGCGCTGCCACCGCCTAACAATCGCCGTCGCTGGTGGAACAAACTCTGGAGTTGAGTATGAGAGCTGTTTATGGCCTGTTGCTGCTGGTCTGTTCACTGGCGCAAGCGGAGATTAATTACGACCTGACCCCGATCTCGTTGCAGGCTCAGATTGAAAAACAGGGCGCAAAACCGCTGCTGGAAGCGCTGTTTGCCGATCACACGGCGATGAATATTGTCCTGTTGTCGATGGATTCCGGTACACCGGAGTGGTTGGCGCTGGCCAAGGTGTTTGCTGAGGTGGCAGAGGGACAGAATCGCGCCATGATCGGCATGGCGGTGGGTGAGGCGTTGCAGTGGCAACCGGCAGCGGTGTTGGCGTGGCAACAAGATCTGTTTCCATTGCCCAAATTGTGCGGTCTGCAAGGGCTGTACGAGTGGCGCACGATGTCGCGCCAGTTGGCGCTGGTGGCGTTGCAGCGGCGTGAGGCGGCGGTGACATTGGTGGATGATGAGGCGTTGCGGGCAAAACGCTCGCTCTGTTTAATGAGTTTGGCGCAGGCCAAGGATCAGGCATTAAAATTGTTAAATAATCGTCCGTGAGGTGCGATGTATTGTAGGGGCAGATTCTATATCTGCCCTGATTAAATATCTTAAAGGAGTTGAACGATGAAAAACGTATGGATGGTGTTGTTGTTATTACCCGCTTTGCTCATGGCGGCAGAGGAAGAAGAGCTGCTGTTGGACGAGGATATGTTATTGGAAGAGGAGGTGCTGCCCGAGCGGGTCTGTCAGCCGGAGGTGCTGCGGGTGACGGGCAAAATGGCGCGCTCCAAAGAGGCGGGGCAGTTTCATGCGGTGCGCGCTTGGAGCCACAAGGCGAAAAGTAAATACGGCAAAAAATATTCGTGGTTTAAAGCCGAACGGGAGCCGGATACGGGCTGTGAACAGAACGAGGGGCATTGGCGCTGCACCGTGGCGGCTCGCGCTTGCGAGTGAGCGGCTCTAGTTGAGGCGTTTTAATTCGACTCGGCGGTTTTTGGCGCGCCCCGTTTCGCTGTGGTTGTCTGCCAATGGGCGACTTTTGCCGTAACCTTGGGCTATGAGTGGGCTGCTGACGCCTTGTTGGCGCAGGTATCTGAGCACACTCTCTGCCCGTCGTTGGGATAACTCTATGTTGTACTCTTGGTTGCCCTTGGCATCGGTGTGACCAGCGATCTCTAAACTGAGGTCGGGGTGTTTGAGCAGGGTGACGGAGAGACGATTGAGGATGAGTAGGGAGTCTCGGGTCAGCTCGGCTGAGTCGTGGTGAAAGTTGACCCCTTTGAGGTGGATGGCGATTTTGATGGGGCAACCAATCTCATCAACGGGGGTGTTGGGCGGTGTGGCGCGACAGAGATCACGGCTGTTGGAAACGCCGTCGTTGTCATTGTCTCGTTCGCGGTAACGAATGACGAAGGTGAGGTCGTTGACCTTTTCGGCAAAGAAGGTGAGGGTGCTTTTGCGTTTGACCCAGTTGCCGGGGCGATTGCTGCGGTAGTCGATCAGTTCCAGATTGGCGGGCAGCAGCCAAGCGTAGTTAAAGCGGTCGTAATTGCCCGGTTCGTGCCACATGCCGTAGTGGCCATCGGGGCGGGTGTAGCCGTCCCAACTGCGGTAGGTCATTACGCCTTGGGTATCTTGAGTTAATTCGCTGCGGCTGAATTTGCCCGGATGAATGATGGTGTAACTGCCTTGGTTGAAGGTCAGGATGTTGTTTTTTGGGTCGCTGCTGCTGTCCCACTCAAATTCGTTAGGGTCAACGTAGCTGAGGTCGTTGGGTTGTAATGTTTTGTCTACATGAAAACGGTGGCGCTTAAAGTCGGAGCGAATTACCCGTTGGCGCAGGAAGTTATGGCCGTCCGGCTCCAGAAAGATCAGGGTTTCGCTGACCACTTGAGCCTGTGCATTGCCGTTGAGCAGTAACGTTGCGATGAGGGTCAAGAGGGTGAGGATTGGGTGGCCTAATTTTGGCATTGTTTGTTCTCCGCAGCGTTTTGGTCTGGTGCGCCAGTATCCTGTTTTGTTGAGGGTTATTCAACTTTTGGGCTGATTTGTGGCGCGATGTCAGAAAAATGTCGATTCGATCAAACAATGCGGCATTTGGCCTTCGAATCTGTGAACTGCTTCCCTTTCCTGTGCGGAGCGTTTGCTAAATTACACCTCAACGGCGGGGACGACTCGCAACGAAGCTTATTTAAGACAGAGGTAGAGACTGATGAAAAACAACAAAAATAAAAAAGCAGCCCTCGATTTTAACGAAACAGTGCCACTGGTCTTTTTCTGGTTGGCGGGCATGGTTGGCATGGCCTTCATCGCTTTTAACGCGATGGGCGTTGATATGAGCGGCTGGAACTTGATGAGCTTGGACTTTTTGGTGACCGGCATGGTGTGGAAACTGGCGGTTAACAAAGCGTCGCGGGTCGATAAAGTCTTGAAAGAGTGCTACAACGAAGTGGCGCGTCGCAGCAAAGCAAAATTGGGTTACGGTTCGTATGACCTGTTGAGCAAACAGCAGAGTCGTTTTTCCTCTATGGTGCAACGCAGCTTTCCTTCTTGCCCCGTGGCGTACTGAGCGGCATAATCTGAGTCGATTTTCGTTTTAACGGCCTGCCAAGGTTTCTTGGCAGGCCGTTTTTGTGTGGTGTGGGTTTTGTCCAGGGGTAGGATTTTTTATGCTTCGTTTCGTGATGTTTTTCGCTGTTTCGCTGGTTTTATCCCCAAGTTTGCTCATCGCTGCGGAACCGGCTGACGCAAAGGTGATGCGGGCGATTTTTACCCCAGGTGTGAAAGATTTTGAGCCGATGGGCAGCAGTGACTATTTTTATACCACCTGTGCGCAGCTCTACTTTTTCACTGAGTTGTATGGTTTCAAAGGTCAGGTGTTAAAACACCGCTGGTTTTACAACGATAAGATGGTCTCTGAGGTGAAAGTAACCGTGCGTTCACATTTGTGGCGCGCCTCTACTAAGAAGAGTTTGCCAAAAAGTTGGGTCGGTGATTGGCGGGCTGAGGTGCTGAACGCTGCGGGGGTGGTGTTGGCGAGCAAACATTTTGAGTATCGAAACCTGCCTTATTGATGTTCTTAGAGGTAAAGAAAGTTCTATTTTGGCCGCGATATGAGCTGTAGGTTGCCCAACCTCGTGAGGGTCTCATATTGGCACAGAATCAAGCCGACACCGGTTGCGCGGCTCAATCCATCAATCCCGTATCACTGAGTTTTTTTCAGCCTCTGCAAGCATTGTCTGAGAGGATGCTTGAAGAGGTGATGGCGCGTGGGCAACTGCTTAATTATTCCGCTCATCGCCGCCTTCTCATCGAGGGTCGTCAGTCTCGTTATTCGGTTTTCCTGTTGGCCGGTGAATTGCGTTTTGATGATCCTCTCGGGGGATCGCTGTTGATCGTCAGTGGCAGTGACAGTGCGCGTCATTGCCTCTGTGATCGAGCGGACAAAGACACCATGTTGACCTCACTCAATGATGTGCAGCTGCTACGGGTCAATAAAGCCTTTTTGGAAAAACTGACCGGCGAATCGCACTCTTTGGGTAAGATTGAAGTTGAAGAGCTGACTGAAGATGACCCTCTGTACGCAAATCGTCTGCTGTTTGATGTGTATCACCAATACATGAGAGATGATCTGGCCATTCCCAGCTTGCCTGGTTTGGCTCTGCGGGTACGTAAAGCGGTGTTGGATCCTGAGATCGCTTTGAGTGAGGTGGCTATTCTGGTGCAATCCGATCCGGCCATTGCCAGCGGTCTGATTCAGGCCACCAACAGCGTGTTGAATCGTGGCGTGGTGGCGGTGGCGGACTGCCAAGGAGCGGTGGCACGTTTGGGTCTCAATACCACTCGCGATCTGGTCACCAGCTTTGCCTTACACAGTTTGTTTCGCGCTAAAACTCCGTCGGTAAAAAAGCGCATGTTGGCGCTGTGGAAACACAGCACGTCGGTGGCGGCGATCAGTGCGGTGATTGCCCGTTCGGTACCGCGTTTAAACCCAGATCGTGCGTTGTTGGCGGGTTTGACTCACGACATTGGGATATTGGTGCTGCTGGCGCTGATTGATAAGTTGGGTACGGATAATTTTGATCCCAATTTGGTGGACAGTACGTTGGCGACGTTGCGTGCTCAAGTGGGGGCAATGGTGCTGAGGAAATGGAAGTTGGGTGACGACCTGGTGCAGGTGGCGCTGGAGTCCGATGAGTGGATGCGCGATACGAAAAAAATTGATTATTGTGATGTGGTGTTGGTGGCGCAGTTGCACAGTTTTGTCGGTACACCTGAGCAAAAAAAGTATCCGCGTTTGGTGGAGGTACCGGCGTTTAAAAAGCTGCCACTGAGCGATAAAGGCCCAAAAGAGAGTTTGAAGGTGTTGCACCGTGCCCAAGAAGACATTGTGCAGATGCGGCAGCTGTTGATGGGCAAAAAAAGCGGACGTATTTAGTCGGCCTCTTCTAATCCTTGGGTGTGGGTTTCGTTGATCTGGCTGAGCAGAAATTTAAACGGCAACATGCTGATGTGGGTGCTGGTTAACCAGCGGCATCATGGCCAGATCTTGGCCAGAAAATTGGTAGCTGCCTTCTTCCATAGCGCTCTGTAGTGTTTTGATCTCATGTTCAATGGGATCAAGCAAGGGGATTGAAGAGGACATGGATTCGCTGTCAAACTCAATCGCTGCGCGCAGATCATCTACTTCATAGCGTGCTTGCTTGAGCATCTCTGCATAGGCCGCCATGCTGGTGGCACGTCTGATTTGGGTCTTCATCATCTTAGTTGGCATCCACTGGATCGGTTTCACGCTCGGGTAGGCTGATCTCGTGATTGACGCTGAACTGGTAATCTTTAAAGATGTGTTCGGCGGTCAAAATCTGGTAGCTGCCATCGGCGCGTTGATGGGTGGTGTCCTTGAGGCGGTAGGTGTATTGGCCGCAGGTCCAGCACTGGAATTTACGCATGTGGGTACAGAGGCAGGTTTTGTCAGGAATCACCACTTTGCGTGCGTCGGGGTGCAGTTCCACTTCACGATTGTAAGCGTCGATGTAGGCACATTTGCCGTTGCGATCCAGTAGGTAGCCGTAGGATTCGCAATTAGGGCGGATGCTGGAGCGAGTCGCAGGGCAGGATTTGATCATCCGCATCGGGTAGCCGGTGGGAGAGAGCAGATTGACTTCAATGTCTTCTTCATTGGCTTTGAAGTATTCTTGCTGCACTTTTTCCGGCAGGCCGCATTCGTGGGCGACGGTGAAGCGGGTGGCGACTTGTACTGCTGCTGCGCCCATCTCCATGTACTCCACCGCATCGGTACCGGTGAAGATGCCACCGGCAGGGATGACGGGGATGTTCAGACCTTCGTCGGCGAGAAATTTCATCACATCGGCGGTGATGATTTTCAGGTCGTAGTCGGCCCAGTCGTCACCAAAACCTAAGTGACCTCCAGCCAATGGGCCTTCAACCACAACAAAGTCGGGCAGTCGTTTGAGGCGGGCTGATTTGGTCAAAAAGAGTTTCAGTGCGCGCGGTGAGGAGACGATGATGCCGATGGTGACATCACGAAAGCGGGGGTGATCTTTTACCAGAGCCATCGAACCCAGATGCAATCCAGCACTGAGGGTGATGCCGTCCACACCAGCATCCATCGCCGCGATCATGCGCGCGCGCAAGGTCTCTTTGGGGTTGTTCATCCCCAGTTTTTCCATGATATTAATGTAGATTTGACCAGAGCCTTGTTTGGCTTCCATGGTCTTGGTGACGTGCAGGCGGCTGGCTTCGGCGATTTCACCCAGATCGAACTGCACCACCGCTTTGTCGCTGTTGTTGACGTTGAATTTGTATTTTTTCAGCTTCTCTTTGACGTACGATGTTTTGTAACGTCGGTCGGTCAAAGTGGGGGTCATGGCATCTGAGATATGGCCAATGCCACCGAGACGACAGGCTTCAAGTGCTAATTCGGTTGCCGAGATGTCCACTCCCATGCCACCGACAATAAGCGGTACCAGCTCCTGGTTGCCGAGTTTCAAGCGGAAATCGTTGAGTTGTTTCATTAGTTCTCCGTGGACAGTTTGGAGCCAAGTTTTGGCCAATCTGTCAATTATGCCGCTTTGGGCGCTTTTTTGCCAAACCCCTTTTGTGATTTTTGCGGTTTGGCAGTGGTTTTGCGATTAAAAATTAGCCTTCTAGGCTTTCCCAGCGAGCATAGGCACTTTCCAGCTCAGTTTCAATCTGTTCCAGTCGTTCGGTGCTGGTGGCGCTTTGCTGCGGTTCTTGTTGATAAAAGCTCGGATCGGTCATGATCTTGTGCAGTTTTGCTTGTTCTTGCTCCAGTGTTTCGATCTGTTTGGTGAGCTGTTTCAGCTCTTGTTGATCTTTGTAACTGGGTTTATTGGCGGTTTTATTGACCACGTTTGCCGGAGCAGCCTTGGCTTTTTTTTGGCTTCTGTTTTTTTGCGGTTTTGCTGTTGTAACGGGGCGTTGGCGTAACCAGTCGTCGTAACCGCCAATGTAACCGTTGAGGCTGCCGTTGCCTTCAAACACCAAGGTGTGGGTGACGACGTTGTCGAGAAAGACTCGATCATGGCTCACCAGCAGCAGAGTGCCTTGATAATCCATCAGACGCTCTTCTAGAAGCTCCAGAGTTTCTACATCCAGATCATTGGTGGGTTCATCCATGACCAACAGGTTGCTGGGTTGAGCAAACAGACGTGCCAGCAGCAAGCGATTTCGTTCGCCGCCGGAGAGGGCTTTGACGGGGGTTCTGGCGCGTTGTGGCGAAAAGAGAAAATCTTGTAAGTAACTGATCACATGGCGCGGTTGGCCGTTGATCTCGATCATCTCGCTGCCGTGGGCGAGGTTTTCGATCACGCTCTGGGTTTCGTCCAGTTGGGCGCGCAGTTGATCAAAGTAGGCGATTTCTAGGTTAGTGCCGCATTTGATCTTGCCTTTATTGGGTTGCAGTTTGCCCAGCAGCAGGTTGATCAGAGTGGTTTTACCGCAGCCATTGGGGCCGATGATGCCGATTTTATCGCCGCGCATGAGGGTGGTGCTGGCGTTGTTGAGGATGGCTTTGTCGGCGTAGCGGTAGCTGACCTGCTCCATTTCGATGACAATCTTGCCGGAGCGTTCTGCTTGTTGCACTTGCATCTGCACTTTGCCCATTTTTTGGCGGCGGCTGCTAAACTCTTCGCGCATCTTTTTCAGCGCGCGTACACGGCCTTCGTTGCGGGTGCGGCGCGCTTTGATGCCTTGGCGAATCCAGACTTCTTCTTGTGCCATTTTTTTATCAAAGCGGGCATTTTCTTCATCTTCGGCGTGCAGGGCGGCGGCTTTTTGTTCTAGGTAAGTGTGGTAATCGCCTGGCCAGCTGGTGAGGCGGCCACGATCCAGCTCGATGATGCGGGTGGCCAATTTTTGTAAAAAGCGCCGATCATGGCTGACAAACAGCAGGGTGGTTTTGAGACCCAAAAGCAGCTCTTCAAGCCAGTTGATGGCTTCGATGTCGAGGTGGTTGGTGGGTTCGTCAAGCAGCAGCAGATCCGGCTCTTGTACCAGTGCTTGTGCCATCAGCACACGGCGTTTTAGTCCTCCAGAGAGAGAATCAAAGGCGCTTTCGGCAGGCAGCTTGAGGCGTGAGATAACGCTGTCGATCTGCTGCTGAAATTGCCAGCCGCCTTTGGCTTCCAGTTGGTGCTGGGTCTCTTCGAGGTCTTTCATCAAGGCATCACTGCTGTCGTGCATCAGTTGAGCACTGAGGTGTTGATAACGTGCCAGCAGTGCGCCTGCTTCGCCGAGACCTTCTGCCACCACATCAAAGACGCTGCCGTCAGTGTTACTGGGGACTTCTTGATTGAGGCGGGCAATGCGCAGTTGTTGACGGGTTTGACGTTCGCCTTCATCGGCTTTGAATTCGCCGCTGATGAGTTTCATCAGGGTGGATTTGCCGGTGCCGTTGCGTCCGATCAAGCAGAGGCGTTCACCGGCGTGAATGCTGAGGTTGAGGTTTTCCAATAGAGGTGCGCCACCGAATCCGGCGGTGATTGATTTGAGCTGTAACAGGGGCATGACGATCTCGATAACTAAAAGGGCAAGGCGAAACGACGCTAGGGTAGCGAGTTAGGGCAGGACTGAAAAGGGTTTGTTTGTGTTCCCAAGTGGGTTGCGCGCAGAAAAGCGCGCGAGAACGTCTGTTTTAGAGCGAAACTGCTTTAATAAAGCTCATCCCAATAGTCGATGCTTTGAGGTTTTGGCGCTTGACGTTCATGTTCGTAGGCATCAGCCCAGTCACATTCGGGTTGAACGTAAGGGCGTTCGTAACGCGCTTGCTCTTGTTGGCGTTTTTGAATAACAAGCTCCAGCGGAGCAATCTCAGCGGCGGTCTGGATTCGTGGCTTGTGCATACGTCAACTCCTTGGTTAAAAAGATAAGACTTATCTCGCTTTTGTTCTTTAATGAACTTCATCATAACAGCAAAAACTGGGATTTGACTTCACTCTTAGCAAAGCTATCGACCCCGTTGCAGAGAACTTTGAGTCACCCTTGCCTTGTAAGGTAGGGGCAATTTACCGGTTTCCAAGCCTTCGTGCTCAGTTGTGTGTTATTAAAAGCCGTTTTCTGTTCGCTTTCTATGACTTAGGTACCGGTTTAGCGTAAAAGTTTGTTCGTATATTCTTCTTAACCGTATTAGGAGTGTGTTTATTGCTGCTGTGCTTGCCACTCTTCTGGAGTGTACGCCTTGATGGTGAGGGCGTGAATGGCACCGCTGGTGATGTGTTCATTTAGGGTGGCGTAGACCAGCTGGTGTTTTTTCAGCAGGCTGAGGCCGCTGAATTGTTCGCTGATGACCACCGCTTCAAATTTGCTGCCGTCACCGGTTACGGTGGCTTTGCTGTTGTTGATACCGGCTTCAATTTGCTGGGAAAAATAGTCCATGTTCATTGTGATGTCTCATTGGCTAAAAATTAGGCGGCCATTATAGCCGTAAATCTGTTTAAGATTCGAGAGTGCTGTGTGAGTCGGGAATTTACAGGGGGGGTAAAGGAGCCGATCAGCAGATTGATCGGCTGGAACAGAGGACGTTAGCGCCCCGTAGAGTGGATCAAACGCACATTGGTGGCGATTTTACCGTTGTCTTTTTGATCGCTCTCGGCTAAGTAAAAATCAAGGATGGTTTCACGGCTGAGCAGGTCATCGACGCTGACCCCTTCGGCCAATTCGTTGGCGTGACAAAAAACGCTCTCATAAGGTGAGTTCTCTTCCCGTGAATCGGTGATCCAGAGGTTGGGGTCAAGACGTTTGATGAAGCGTAAAAAGCCGTAGCCTTTGTCGGGGAACCATTTGGTACAGACCCCACGCACGCAGGAGCCGACTTCGCCCCATTCGTTGTTGGGTTCGTAGGAGTAGGGCAGCAAGTTGGGGATCAGATACCCAGAGTAGAAGGCATCTACTTGGCGTTTCAGTTGGCGCGAGATGTTCTTAAAGGCCAGTAGCTCTACACGGCAGCCGCGATTTTGCAGTGCGGTGACGACTTGTAAGAAGTCGCCGTCACCGGTGACCAGCAAAATGGAGTCGAGGTTTTCGGCTTGCAACATGGCATCCACAGCCAAATCGAGGTCGGCGTTGGCTTTGGTGGTGACGTTGCCCTCATCGTCGGTGTAACGACGGACAAATTTGACGATGATCTTCCAGCCAAAATCACGCACCATCTGCTGATAGGCATCGGATTTTTTCTTGTATTCAATGTCCTCTTTGGCGCGGTCTTTATCAAAGGCCAGATAGGTGTTGAGTCGTAATAGGTGGCCGCCGTCACGTCCGGCAAAGTTGCGCAGTACGTCGTAACGCAGTTGATAGCCGCCATTGAGTTTAATGTTTTCAGCATCGACAAAGACGCCGACTTTTAATGCATTGCTCAAAATAGTTCCTTTCAATCTCTAAAAAATAGTATCAAAGTGGGTTTAATGGGTGTCAATGTTACCTGCTGGCTAAGCCAGATTTCGCTAATAGAGGCCGTAATGTACGTTAATCTGTTGTTGTCTGCCGCTTTTTATACTGCTCTGATTAAATCAGCCACCGCTTAAATCTCGCTTAATAGCCTGTTTTTCCTTCTGTTGTTCTCTTTGCTTAAGCGATGTTGCGTTTGTAATAACGCCGTAGCAAGAGAAGCAAAGGGATGACCAACAACCAACGATAGGCGAGTATTGGCAGGTTGTGGTAGAAGGCAAAGCTGAGAAAAAAGCCTCCGAAGACTGGCAGGCTTAGGCTGATCCAGCTTTGTGGGTTGAGTTTTCCTGTTTGATCTAAGCTGCGGTAAAACAACAGCACACCAATGGCCAGCCCCGCCAGAGCACTGTGGCTTAGATTGAGCAGATAACTGGGGACTAAGATGCAGTAGATAAAATTGCTGATCGCCGCCAGTAGAATGAGTATGTTGAAGAGGATCGAGCGCAGAAACAGCATGCTCAGGGCGATGGCCAGTAGGGCAACGGTAAAGTGCAGCGCCCATTGCTGCATCTCTTGGTAGTCCCATACGACCATGGTGAGATCGAAAATCAGCAACATTAAACTGTAACTGAGCACGGCGGAGAGTTCCGCTAGAGGTTTGAGGGTCAGCGGTTGCAGTCTTTGAACGTGTGCAAAAGGGGAGAGGGAAAAAATAAGCGCCAGCATAAAAAATCCGGCCAGAGGAGAGTACCAACTCAAACTCCAGCAAAACGCGAGGATCAATAACGCGCTAAAGAGTTGCTGGCTGCTGGGTTTTTTCAGCTGTAGCGCTGAACTGTAGGCAATAAGGTAGGAGACGATGCCAAGCAGACCGGTGAGCAGCGCTTGGCGTACTGAGTATTCGTCCCAGTGGTGTAAATGCAGTGGAGAATAGAGCAGTAGGGCGCTGAGGGTGCCGATCAAGGGCAGCAGAATCGTTACCCAAGGCTGGCTTAATTGGTGGCTACGGTTTTTTAACATGCGTTGCAGCAGCGGAATCAGCAGTAGAGGAGCCAAATAGGCGGCGCCGATGAGACCCTTAAAATTGGAACCGTAGACCCCCAAGGCAATATAGGTCAGAGGCAGATAGAGTAGGGTGAATTGCAGTGCCAGCAAGTGATGGATCACAGTTTGAGCTCTTTTTGGGTGCGCAGTTTCAGGGTGATGCGGCTGTCGGCGGGCAGATCAAATTCGATCTGATACTGTTTTTGTTTTCCTGCCGAGATGATTTGCACAATGTGGCCGTAGTTAACAGCGGAGATCTTTTGATCCGCTGGGGCGCTGAGCGTGACGGTGGCGCGTTTAAAATCTTCGTAGAGGGCGTTAATGACATTGATGCTGCCGTCGGCCTGTGTGTTGATCTGTATTTTTCCACTGGGAATGGAGCTGTCGGCATCGCGGTAACCGTCACCGTCAAAATCGGTGCTGTAGTTGCGAATTTGATTGCCCAGCATTCGCACCAAGCGGTAACCGTTGTGGGGTGGGGCGACGGCATCGGAGGGGCGTGCGCCAGCGGCAGCGGCGGTGGTGATGATGTATTTGGTGCCAGGAAAGATGTAACTCAACATCTGGCGTTCGCCTTTGTTGTTAAAAATAGCGTCGCTGTGCCAGTGTCCGGCAAACACCGCCGGTACTTGATAGTGGTTAAACTCGTTGACCAATTCGTCACGCATGCCGATTAAATTGCGCCGAAAAAACATCGGGTGGTGCATCTGTACCAAGTTAACTTGGGTGCGGTGTTGTTTTAGTTGAGCGCGCACCCAGCGGTATTGAGATTGAGTCAGTTGATCGCGTCCGTGGCTGGAGTTGAGGCTCAAAATGCTGTAATTGCCGATGTCCACCTGATGATAGGGGTAGGCAAAGGTGGCCAGATAACCGCCCCAACCTCGGTATTCGTGGTTGCCAGGCGCGACCACAACGGGGGCATCAAGTTTGGCTAAAATTTCTTTCATGCGTTGGTATTCAGGCCAGCGTCCGTTACCGGCAATGTCGCCACTGATCAAGACAAAGTCGGGGTTGATCAGGTTGATCTCCTCTATTTGCTGCAACATGCGAGTGTAGCGTTCTTCGTCACCGACAATGCCCTCTTGATCGGCCAGATGGATAAAGCGGACGTTGTTATCAAAAGAGGTTTTAATGTGTACTGCTTTAATTTGTCGATTGTATTGCTCGCCTTGGCTGAGTTGCAGGCTGTAAGCGCCGTTGTGCGCCTCGGTGGGAATGCGGACGGTTAAAATGCGCTTGGCTCCCTGTTGACGTTCGCTTTCGATGGGTAAGATTACATCGTCTTGATGCGGGCGTTGCAGCATCGCTTGCCACTGTCGTTGGCCAAAGGGTTGAGTTTGTTTAACCACGATTTCAAAGGTCTCTCCAGCTAACTGAACAGCCGGTACACCGAGGCGAGGTCTTAGAATAACAAAATCGTTGGGTTGGGTAATCCATATACCCATAGCGATTACCAGCAGTAAGGGAATAAAACGCAACAGGAGCTTCACAAGCCGTTTCTCATCAGTTTGGGGAGGGGCATTATACCCGTTCTGGCTTTAAGGGTTTTTTAGTCTTAACTTGAAAATTGGCATGAATTTTTAGAACTGGTTCACACTATTAGTATTTCCTTAAGGGTTTTAACCTAAGGGTAAGGTTTTAAACTTACCCTTCATGCTAGTTTTGTTTGCGTCTGTCGGTGTTGGCTGGTTTTCAGTTGGCATTTAGGTACGGAAACCATAAAATTTTTTAGGGAGCATGATTATGTTTACATTGAAACGATCACGACAGTTTGTTGCTTTGACTTTGGGTTGTTTGCTGAGTGGGGCTGCTTTGGCGGGCACCATCAGCACGTTTGCCGGTTCAGGTACCAATGGCCATCAGGACGGTGCTTTGAGTGTGGCGCAATTTAGTGCGCCAATGGCTTTGGCGCTGGACGGTGTCAGTAGCACCTTGTATCTGTCTGATTCTCACAGCATTCGCAGCATTCAAAATGGGGTGGTAACCACTCTGGCCGGTGACGGCACCACGGCGGTGTTTAATCTACCTTCTGATCTGGCTTTGGATAACGTCGGTAATCTCTACATCATTGATCAGAATAATCAATCACTGAAGCGTTTGGAGCTGGCCACCGGTCTGGTTACAGTGGTGCTGGATGGCACCCAGCTGACCGACCCACAAGGGGTGACGGTGGATGACACGGGCATGGTTTATGTTGCCGATGCCGGTGCCAATCAAATTTTAAAGGTGGATGTCAGTGTCACGCCTGCAACCTCTACGGTGTTGGCGCTGGATGCGGCCGCTACGGCCTTGAACAGCCCGCAGGGGTTGGCCATTAACGGTACTAAGCTGTTTGTGGCTGAGCCTTTGGCTCAGCGGGTGCGGGTGATTGATTTGAGTGCAGCTCCTGCAACCTTGTTTACTGTTGCCGGTGGCACAGGGAAGACCTTCTATAATTTTGCTAACCCTGGTATCACAGGTGCGCAAGCGAATTTGAAAACCCCCACGGACTTGGTTTTGGACAGTGCAGGCAATCTTTACATCAGTGATGTGGGGCACAATCGAGTGTTGAAGTGGGACGTTGCAACACAACTGGTGACCGTGGTTGCCGGAGTGGGCAGTTCACTGGGTGTCGGTGGTTTTTCTGGTGATGGTGGTCAGGGGCGTTTGGCTGAGATTGATTTGCCGGTCGGTTTAGCAGTGGACAGTGCGGGGGTGCTTTATTTTGCGGACAGCAACAATCAGCGTGTTCGCAGTGTGGCGAACGATATGATGGCTGTGCCGGTAACCACGACAACGACGACTGCACCAACTACAACGGGTAACGCTGCAACAGGCAGCAGTGCTACTGGACAAACACTCTATGTGGCGAGTTGTGCGAGTTGTCATGGTGCCGATCCGGTGACTAATACTCTAAAAGTTGCTAATGGCACCTCAGCGGGCATCATTACTACCCAACATGCTTTTGTGGGTGCAGCCGATGCATTGAATTTAGCTGCTTACATCAGCAGTCGTGTCGGTACGGCAACCACTCCAGTAACGGGTACAACGACAACAACTCCAGCGACGGGGACAAGCACAACAGGCAGCAGTGCTAACGGACAAGTTCTTTATGCGGCTGGGTGTGCAAATTGTCACGGTGGAGATCCGATAAACAATGGATTGAACGTTGCCAACGGCATTTCTGCATTGGTTATTACCAGTACTCACAGCTTTGTTGTATCAGCTGATGCCGTTGATTTGGCAGCCTATATCAGCAGTCGTGTTGGTACGGCAACAACGCCAGTAACGGGTACGAGCAGCGGTGGTGCTGCGCTTTATGCCAGTAAATGTGCGGGTTGTCACGGTGCAGATCCGATTAACGACCGACAAGACATTGCCAGTGGTACCTCTGCCAGTGAAATCAGCAAGCAGCACGGTACGCAGTATTCCACCAGTGCAGAGTCCACTCAGATTGCATCCTACATCAGCAGTCGGGTGTTGAGTTCAGGAGGATCGGCTGTGGATTCGGTCAGCAGTGCTTCAGGGGATGATGACGACGACGATGAAGGCTTTGGTGGCTCTACTGCGCCGATGTTGTTGCTGATGTTGCTGGGGGCTGCTGTGTTGCGCCGCCAGTTTGTTGCATAACAACCCTTTTTTATCGGTTGAATTGATGAAGCCCCGTTTTTACGGGGCTTTTTTTATGTTTTTTTGTCCCAATTAAGTGCAATGTGGCACAATGATCGGTTGGTAAATAATATTTTAACAATGAGGTTTGACTGGTTTTTATGTTTACTAAAAGTTTTGATACACCTAATCCAATTCCTGATGAGGCCATTGACGCTGCTGTGGCGCTGATGAAACACGGCATGTTGTATCGTTATGGTCATGTGGATGAGGCGCATAAAAGCGATGATGGATTGCCTGCGGATGCCAGTGAAGTTTCTAAATTAGAGCAGGTGTTTTGTGATTATACGGGGCATAAATACGCCGTTGCGGTGAACTCCTGCGGCAGTGCGATGTTTATTGCACTTAAGGCGATGGGCATCAAGCAGGGGGATAAGGTTCTCACCAACGCCTTTACCTTTACAGCCGTCCCTAGCAGCATTGTTCACGCAGGTGGGGTGCCGGTGTACGTGGAGTGTACGCGTCAATATGTGGTTGACTTGCAGAGCTTGAATGCTCAAATCGAAGCGAACCCTGATATTAACTACTTCATCTTGTCGCATATGCGAGGCCACGTTGCTGAGTTGGATAAAATCAAAACCCTCTGTGATGAGCATCATATTCGCCTTATTGAAGATTGTGCGCACGGCTTGGGCAAACGTTGGAACACCGACAACCACGGCAACAAAGAGGGGTTTGTGGGGCATCATTGTGAAATTGCCTGTTACAGCAGCCAATCACATAAAATGTTGAACTCGGGAGAGGGTGGCTTTATTGCCACCAATGACGATCAATTGGCCGCCTATTGCATCTTGGCCGCCGGTTCTTACGAACAGTTGTATAAAAAACATCTGGCCCGACCGGCGGACGATCAGTTATTTGAGGCCATCAAATTTCAGGTGCCTAATTTCAGTTTGCGGATGAACAACTTGATTGCCGCCGTGCTGCGGCCTCAGGTGGCCTTGATTGATGAACGCATTGCCTCATACAAAAATAAATATGAACGCATCATTGAGATTCTGTCGGTGTCGGTTAAATTGGATATTCCCGCACCCGTGGTGGGAACGGAGAACGTCGGTGACAGTTTGCAGTTCACCTTGCTGGGTTTTGATCAAGCTAAAAAAGAGCGCTTTATTGCTAAAACTGCTGCTCGTGGGGTGGTCATACAAATTTTTGGTACGCTGGAAAATGCTCGGGATTTTCGTAATTGGAAATACTCCTTTGAGGAGGTTCCTGCGATGCACAACACCGCTGAAATCATTTCTTACACCTGTGATTTGCGTCTGCCGTTGACCTTTACGCTGGAGGACATTGAGCAGATTGGTGCAATTATTTTAGACTCTCTGTGATGATCTGATCCTCCTAGACCGATTTCTGGTGTGGCTTGAGCCGCTGCAACAACGTTTTTTTCGTTGAGTCAGCGGCTTTTTTGTGGGTTTCTCGCTTTTAACCCAGTAGAATTGTCGGGAATTCCACTGCCGATGAGGCAGCCCTTTTTTTGGAGAGTCTGTTATGAACGTTGCCCCCCCCAACCAGAGTGATTACCAGCTGGTGGAAACCCGTCTGCAAGAGAAGTTGGACAACGGCCTGACCCGCTGCAACCTCTGTCTTTGGCACTGCAAATTGAAACACGGTCAGCGCGGGTTTTGTCAGGCGCACGTCAATCGCCACGGTACGCTTTATAACCTTTCCTACGGCATCATCTCTGCGATGGACAAAGGCCCGATTGAGGGCAAGCCGGTGCGTCATTTTCGTCCTGGTACCGAGGTGCTCTCTATTGGCAGCTACGGCTGTAATTTCCGCTGCGGTGGTTGCCATAATCTGGAGATCTCTTGGGGCGTGACGGCGCTGGATGATCTGGCCAAGGGTGAGTCCAAAGCCGCTTACGTCACCCCTGCGGAGATGGTGGCGGCGACGTTGCGCAGCGGTGCGCAGGGCATCGCCTTTACCTACTCGGAACCGGCGGTTTGGTTGGAGTACGTCTTGGATACGGCTAAACTGGCTAAAGAGGCGGGGCTGTATACGGTCTATGTCTCCAATAGTTTTGTTACCGACGAAGCACTGGAGCTGATAGCACCTTATCTGGATGTGCTTTGTTCTGACATCAAAAGCTTGAGTGATGATTTTTATCACGACATCTGTCCGACGGCCAAGGTTTCGCAGGTCTTGGGCAGCATCAAAAAAGCCGCTCAGTTGGGCATTCACGTGGAGACGCGCACCAACATCATTCCAGGTAAAAACGACGATCCAGCGGAGTTGAAAGCCATTGCTGAGTGGATTCGAGACAATTTGGGCGCTGATAGCCCGTGGCACATCACCAAATTTTTCCCTGCTTACAAGCTCTCTGATGTGCCGCCCACACCGCGCCCGATCATGCAGACCGCATACGACAATGGCCTTGCCGTGGGTTTGAACAACGTCTATCTGGAAGCAGATAAAGGCTGCGATTGTGCTGAGGGCAATTTGCCACTGGAAGCCTATTTAAGCGGTTCAGCTGAGGATTTGCATCAAGTGAAAAAGTGCGCTTCATCGGACTGTTGTGGTGATGAAGGCATCGTGCTAAAAAAATACGAACAGGTGGCGAGTATTGATGGCAAAGTTGGATAGGATGCTCGCAGTTCTTGGATTGAACGGCATAAATGGCCGTTATGCAATGGAATTTTTATTAAAGTTGAAGGTGAAATACAATGAATAAAGTCAATTGTGTGGTGTTAAAACACGAAGCAGAGGCGCTTGATAACGTGCCTCACTCTGGTGAATTAGGCATACGAATCTTTGAAAACGTCTCTAAAGAAGGTTGGCAGAAGTGGCTGGAGCGTCTGACCATGATCATCAATGAAAACGGCCTGAGCACCGCTGACCCTCGCAGTGTCGGTGTGATTGAGCAGCACATGCTGGGTTTCTTTTTTGGCGAAGGGGATATGGGGCAAACTCCTGATGGTTTCCAGGCCCCGGGCGCTAAAAAGTAAGTTTATCTTAACTGAGTAAGATTGTTTTCGTGGTGCCTGAGATAAAGGTGCGGAGGACAATATTAACGTTCTAAGGAGCAGAATATGCAATTAAATAAAATCCCTGCCACGGTGGTGACGGGGTTTCTGGGCAGTGGCAAAACCACGCTGTTGTCGCAGATGTTGAAACAGGCCAACGGCAAACGCATTGCGGTGATCGTCAATGAGTTTGGTGAGTTGGACATTGATGCCGATTTGCTGCGTAACTGCCCCTTGGAGTGCGATGAGGGTCAGGAGGGCGCTGTAACCAGTGCTAAAAATGGCATTTATGAGCTGGCCAATGGCTGCATCTGTTGCACGGTGGAAGAGGAGTTTTTGCCGGTGATGCAGGAGCTGGTGCGCCGTCGGGATGAGATCGACCATATTCTGATTGAGACCAGTGGTTTGGCGCTGCCCAAACCGTTGGTGCAGGCCTTTAATTGGCCGGAGATTAAACAGCATTGCACGGTGGATGCGGTGATCACGGTGGTGGACGGACCGGCGGTGGCAGAAGGGCGCTTTGCCGATGATGTGGAGCGGGTTGAAGCGCAGCGCCGTGCCGATGAGAGCCTTAATCACGATCCTGATCTGCAAGAGTTGTTGGATGATCAGCTCAGTGCAGCGGATTTGGTGATTGTGAGTAAAAATGATCTGTTGAACGATGCTCAGCGCAAGCAGGTGGAAAAAACCGTTTTGGCTAAGGTGTCCAGTTCGGTAAAAATCAGCTACATCAATCACGGCGAGGCGTCACTGGATGTGGTGATGGGGATCAATGCCGCAGCAGAAGAGCAGATTGAAGCGTTACACACCCATCATGATCATCATCATGCGCACGGTGGACATCATGAACACGCGCATGAAAAATTTGATTCCCATGTGTTGACCTTGGGGGTGGTGGACGGTGAAAAATTGCAGACTGTGATTAAGCAGTTATTGATTGATGAGCAGATTTATCGAGTGAAAGGGTTTGTGGCGTTGGCGAATAAACCGATGCGGCAGGTGTTGCAGGTGGTGGGTGAGCGTTTAGAGGTTCACTTTGATCGTTTGTGGCAGGCGGAAACGCCTCAGACAAAGTTGGTGTTTATTGGTAAGTCGTTGCAGCATGAGCGTTTGATGAAGGTGTTGCAACAGGCAGAACTCTAGCCGAGATTGCCTCGACTAGACCGTTTTACGGCGGAGTTAACTTACTCCGCTTTGTCGTCTTTTTTCTCTGTTTGAGGTGGGGTTGCCGTATCTAAACTTTCTGCGGGTTTGGCTTTGTACAGCCCGGCTTTGATTTCGATAACTTTTTCAGCCTTTTCAGCCTTTTCAGCCTTTTCTTTCTTAGCCTTTTTGGCTGCTCTGGCCTTTTTGGCTTTTGCAGCGGCCTCGGCTTTTGCAGCGGCCTCGGCTTTTGCAGCGGCCTCGGCTTTTGCAGCGGCCTCGGCTTTTGCAGCGGCTTCGGCTTGTGCAGCGGCCTCGGCTTGTGCAGCGGCCTCGGCTTGTGCAGCGGCCTCGGCTTGTGCAGTGGCTTCGGCTTGTGCAGTGGCTTCGGCTTGTGCAGTGGCTTCGGCTTGTGCCGTGGCTTCGGCTTGTGCCGTGGCTTCGGCTTGTGCCGTGGCTTCGGCTTGTGCCGTGGCTTCGGCTTGTGCCGTGGCTTCGGCTTGTGCCGTGGCTTCGGCTTGTGCCGTGGCTTCGGCTTGTGCCGTGGCTTCGGCTTGTGCAGCGGCTTCGGCTTGTGCAGCGGCTTGTGCTTGTGCAGCGGCTTCGGTTTTTTCGACAACTGGTTCTGCTATGGGAGCCGTTGTAGGCTGCTCTCCTTCTGAGGTGTTGTTTACGGAAGTCGTTTGTGGGGATTGCTCCGCTGCGTCAGCGTTTTTCTCCTGCACATTGCCATTATTGTCTCCGTTTGAGCTGTTTCTGCGACCGCGTGAGCGGCGGTTGCGACTCGATTTTTTTGGCTCAGAGGCAATAGGATCGACGTTGTCGTTATTCAACGGCTGCTTCTCATCCGCTGCATCATCAGTGGCGTTGTCTTGTTCTTGATGGGCTTTTTTCTTCCCTTCTTTTTCCATCGCCAGAGATCTAACCGAGCTGCTTAATTCGCTCGGTTGGCGTGCAGAGACACGGATGGGGTCGGAGGTTGGGGCGCTGGCTTTTTCTGCCTGAACGTCCGGCTCAGAAGCCGTTGGGGGTGTTTTTTCTTCTGTTTCCACAGCCGCTTGCACGGTTGGGGTGGCTGCTTGAACGGGCGCTGGAGTGGTCTCAAGCGTTTCTTGGTTTAGGTTATCTTCCTCGCTGTTCTGCTGCTGTTCTGCATCTGCGCTCTTGTTGCGATCTTGACCACTGCGACGACGGCGACCTCGACGGGTACGACGTCCGTTCGGTTTGTTGCTATTTTCTTGAACGGGTGTGTTTGTCGCCGCTGTCTCGGTTGTGGTTGCAATCGCAGTTACCTCGACCTCGTCTTGAACAACGGGAGTGGGAGGGGTGTTTTTGCTGCCTTTCTGCTGTGCTTCTTGAGCCGCAGCTGCTTTGCTACGCAACAAATTTTGCGCTTGTTGACGGTCATCGCTGGGTGGGGGCATCTGGCCGCGTTTACCACGGCTGTTTTCACTTCGGCCACCGTCTGCGTTGCGTGCGGGTGGTCGACCTTCGTTGTTGCGACCCTCACGGCGGCGACTTTGGTTTGGACGACCGTTGTTACGACCTCGACGTTGCGGTGAACTGCGTTGTGGTCGTGCAGCCGGAGCCGTTGGCGCTTCAGTCGTGGTTGGAGTGCTTTCGGCTGGTGTTGTTTCGCTGCCGACCAGAGCTGTCCAGAGACGGCTGATTACTCCAGGTGGTGGAGAGTTTGCCGCCGGAGGAGCTGCCACTGGAGTGGGCACGGTTGCTGGCGTTGGCGCGACTGGAGCAGGTGCAGGTGCAGGTGTTGGAGCCGGAGCTGGGGCAGGCAGTTCTGGAGAAACGCCTTTGACTGCCGGTTGCTCAACGGGCGGTTTGGGCGCTTCGTTGGCGCTCGGTTGGTAGGTTTCCCGTTTAATGTCGGCCAATTCATGGCTCGATTTGCCATCACTGACGTGTTCGCCTTCGTTTTGGCGAATGCGTTCGACAGAGTAGTGAGGCGTCTCCATATCGGGATTGGGAACGACCATTAGACGAGAGTTATTGCGTTTTTCAATCTCGGCAATTTGATCGCGCTTTTCATTTAGCAGATAGGTTGCTACTGAGATTGGCATCTGGGCAATGACGCGGGCGGTGTTTTCCTTCATGGTCTCTTCGTCCATGAGGCGCAAAATGGCCAACGCTAAGGATTCAACGTCGCGGATGGTGCCGTGACCGCTGCAACGGGGACAGGTCATTTCGGAGCCTTCGCCCAAAGAGGGGCGCAGCCGTTGGCGTGACATCTCTAACAAACCGAAACGGGAGATGCGACCAATCTGTACCCGTGCTCGATCCAGTTGCAGTGCGTCTTTAATGCGGCTCTCAACGGCACGTTGGTTTTTGTTGTTCATCATGTCGATAAAATCAATCACCACCAAGCCACCCAAGTCACGTAACCGCAGTTGGCGGGCAATTTCGTCCGCCGCTTCGAGGTTGGTGTTGGTGGCGGTTTCTTCGATGTCTGCGCCTTTGGTGGCACGGGCGGAGTTGATGTCAATGGCGATCAATGCTTCGGTGTGGTCGATAACAATGGCACCGCCGGAGGGAAGACTGACTTCGCGTTGGAAGACCGATTCGATTTGAGTTTCGATCTGAAAGCGGTTGAAGAGCGGAATGCTGTCGTCGTAGAACTTCAGTTTGCGTAGATTGTGAGGCATGCACTGTTCAACAAATTCACGCGCTTGATCGTAAGTGGCGGGGTGATCAATGAGAATTTCACTGATTTCTTTGCGGAAATGATCCCGTAAGGCGCGAATAATGACGTTGCTTTCTTGATAAATCAGAAAGGGGGCGCTGGCCTCTTCGGAGGCTTTATGGATTGAGTTCCAGATTTCCATCTGGTAGTTCAGGTCCCACTGCAACTCTTCACCGGTGCGACCGACTCCGGCGGTACGAACGATGGTGCCCATGCCTTCGGGGATGTCCATTTGCGCCATGGCTTGACGCAGATCGGAGCGTTCTTTGCCTTCAATGCGACGGGAGATGCCGCCAGCACGGGGGTTGTTGGGCATCAGGACGAGATAACGCCCAGCGAGGCTGATAAAGGTGGTGAGAGCTGCGCCTTTGTTGCCGCGCTCCTCTTTTTCCACCTGTACGACCAGCTCTTGGCCTTCTTTAATGCCGTCTTTGACCGCAGGGCGACCGCTGCCTTTGAGGGCTTCAGGCGAGAGGTAGCTGCGTGCGACTTCTTTAAAGGGCAAAAAGCCGTGGCGTTCGGCACCGTAGTCCACAAACACCGCTTCCAAGCTGGGTTCGATGCGGGTGATGACCGCTTTGTAGATGTTGGACTTTTTCTGTTCTCGTGAGCAGTGTTCGATGTCGAGGTTGTCGAGTTTTTGGCCATCGACGATGGCGACACGCAACTCTTCTTGTTGCGTGGCATTGATGAGCATTCTTTTCATGGGTTTTACGATCCGTTGGACACCGTAAACGATCAGTCAGGGCGGTCGCCAAAGCGGAAAAATCCGCTGATACATTCTCTCGTGCTGAGTTGAATGGGCGCAGCGCAACGTTTGCCACGGGCAGCAGAAAACCACCGAGGAGGCAAAAGGACCAAAGCGTGAAGGCGTCGTAAAAATTCATCATAAAAATCACCGGTTTGAAACGGTGTACGTTGTTATTGGCAGGCTCCATTGGCTGGAGAGTGCTGAAAATCGGTTCTGTTTCGTGGAGCTAACCATGCACGGTTGGCTCCAAAAGCGAAGTTTTTTCCTGCATACGTTAATCTATGCCAAAGTACGCAGAGGAATCAGGGGGGTAACTCGGCCTATTGATTTGGCTTGTTTTCGAGTTTTAGCTGCATCGAATGACAAGCTTATAATAATTGTGACCCACTGAAGACGCTACTGCGTCTGTTTTAGCCAATACACGATTGGATAAAATCCACAGTGGACTATATCAGTGATAACAAAATGCTTCAAACCTCTGTGTGAATTGTTATCATCCGCGTCATGGAAAACAGTCAACCTTCAGCAACGGTTCGTTTGCTTCAAATCGATGCAAATAATGCCGGTCAGCGTATTGATAACTTTTTGCTCACGGAGTTGAAAGGCGTACCCAAAAGTCGCATCTACCGTATTTTGCGTAAGGGAGAGGTGCGGGTGAACGGTGGGCGCATAAAGCCGACCTATCGTTTGCAGTTAGAGGATAAAGTGCGCATTCCGCCGGTGAGAATTGAAGAGCGCAAAAAGGGTGAGGTGCCGTACTCTATGCAAGTACAGCTTAAAGAGGCGGTGTTGTACGAAGATGAGCGTTTTTTAGTTCTAAACAAACCCTCGGGCATGGCGGTTCATGCGGGTAGTGGCATTGAGTTTGGGGTCATTGAGGTGTTACGTTCGTTGCGAGACGAGGGCGATTTTTTGGAGCTGGTGCATCGTCTGGATCGTGACACCAGTGGTTGTCTATTGATTGCCAAAGAGCGTGAGACTTTGTTGAGTCTGAATGAAAAGCTCAAAGGCGATGGGGTTGAAAAACATTATTTGGCCTTGCTACAAGGTGCTTGGCAGGGGGGGATTAAGACCATTGACGCGCCGTTGCAGAAAAACAGCGTGCGCGGCGGTGAACGCATGGTGATGGTCTCGGCGGAGGGCAAAGAGGCGTTGAGCTTTTTTAAACCGCTGCGCCGTTTTGAGCAGGCGACGTTGGTGGATGTGGAGATTAAAACCGGTCGCACTCACCAAATTCGGGTTCATGCGACTCATTTTGGCCAGCCTCTGGCGGGTGATCAAAAATACGGCAACAGGGGGTTTAACCGTCAACTGAAAAAGTTGGGTTTGAAACGACTCTTTTTGCATGCGGAGCGTTTGAGTTTTACCTTGTACAAACCGTTTGAGTTTCGTGCGCCATTACCCGATGCGCTGGAACGTCTGTTAAATAAATTGGATTAAGAATGTATGGCCGATTATAAATTATTGGTGTTTGATTGGGACGGTACGTTGATGGATTCGCAAGCGTTGATCATCTCCTCGATGCAGGCGGCCATCGCCGATGCGGGTGGAGAAGTGCGCAGCGATGCACAGGTGCGCAACATCATCGGTTTGGGTCTCAAAGAGGCGATTCAAGCGTTGTTTCCACAGCAGAGCGGCGTGTTTGTGCAGGCGGTGCGGGACGCGTATCGTGAGCAGTTTTTTCATCAGAATCAAACGCCATCAAGGCTGTTTCCGGGTGTGCGGGCGGTTTTGGACGAACTGCTGGAAGAGGGCTACTGGTTGGCAGTGGCCACCGGCAAAGGCACAGCGGGTCTGCGTAAAGTGTTGGCGGAAACGGAGATGAAAGGGCTGTTTCACGCCACCCGCACCGCTGAGGAGACCTGTTCCAAGCCCGATCCCATGATGTTGTTTGAGTTGATGCAGGAGTTGGATTTCCGCCCTGATGAGACCTTGTTAATTGGCGATACGGAGTACGACTTGAATATGGCGCGGGCGGCCAAAGTGGATGGGCTAGGTGTGGCGTGTGGCGCACATGAGGTGGATCGTCTCTGGGATTGTAAGCCTGTGGGTGTGTTGCAGGATGTGCGTGCGTTGCCCGCGTGGTTGCAGACCTTGGGTGCGGCAGGCTGCGAAAGCGGCTGCTGAACTGGATTAAATTACAAGTGAGTTTTAAGTATGAGTGAGAAGGAAAAAGATCAAGAGTGGCAACAAGAGTTGATTACCCGTTTGGCGTCATCGGCGCTGACGGAGCAACGGCGTTCTCGGCGTTGGGGTATTTTTTTCAAACTTCTGATGTTCAGTTATTTGATCACGGTTTTGCTGATGATTGCTGAACCTGAATGGCTAGCCGAGCCCATTGAGAGCGGCAAACACACGGCGGTGGTGGATCTGGAAGGGGTGATTGCACGCGGCCAGAAGGCCGATGCAGACCGAGTCATTAAGGGCTTGACGGCGGCCTTTGAGGATGAAAACAGCGCGGCGGTGATTTTGCGCATCAACAGTCCGGGCGGCAGCCCTGTGCAGTCGGGTATTATTTACGATGAGATGCGTCGCTTGCGTAAAAAGTACCCTGAAACGCCGCTGTATGCGGTGGTGGACGATGTTTGTGCTTCGGGCGGCTATTACATCGCGTCGGCTGCCGATAAAATTTACGCCGATCAGGCCAGCATTGTGGGTTCCATCGGGGTACGGATGGACGGTTTTGGTTTTGTTGAGGCGATGAAGTCCTTGGGAGTGGAGCGTCGTCTGTTGACCGCAGGCAGCAATAAGGCGTTGTTGGATCCGTTTCTGCCGCAAAAAGCCGAGCAGAGCGCCCACATTGAGACGTTGTTGAATGAAATTCACCAGCAGTTCATCGACAAAGTCAAAGAGGGGCGAGGGGATCGCCTTCAGGATGACCCTTTGCTGTTCAGTGGTCTGATCTGGAGTGGCGCTGAAGGGGTAAAAAAAGGGTTGGTGGATGCGTTGGCCAATGTCAATGAAGTGGCCAGAGATGTGGTGGGTGAGGAAAAAATAGTCAACTTCACTGAAAGCGATGATCTGTTAACGCGCTTTTCTGATCGTCTGGGTGCCAGCATGATGAACCTATTTTCTGCTTCCAACAGCACTGCGCCGCAGTTATTGCCGTAGGTCGTAACGATGGCGCGCGTTGAATACATGCCGGATACAGGCGAACAGATGGAGGCTTTGGGGCTTGAGTTGGCTCAGGGGTGTTCGGCTCCGGCGGTGATTTTTTTGCAGGGGGAGCTGGGTGCAGGGAAAACCACTTTGGTGCGTGGTTTTTTGCGTGGCATGGGTTATCAGGGCGCGGTCAAAAGCCCCACCTACACCTTGATCGAATCTTATCTGTGCGGTGATGTGACCTGTTACCACTTGGATCTCTATCGTCTGAATGACCCTGAAGAGTTGGACTATCTGGGCTTGCGTGACATTTTTGCAGAAAACACCGTCTGTTTGATTGAGTGGCCGGAGCAATTTGTCTCCGTGTTGCCCTTGCCCAGCCACAAAATTGCCATTGAATACCGTCAATCAGGCCGTTCTGTGCGTATTGAGACAACGTAAATTTCCTAATTTACTGCAAAGCTTTAACAATATGCTCTATCTTCTTGAATTAGATTGAATAAGTCATAGGGTTTCTACTACAATTGTGGGTAGTATGGAGTTATGCTGTTTCGATAAATGATGGAGTATCCCAATGAATAAGCCATTTTCCCTGAAAAAATTCTCTGAACGTCGCCAGTTTATGCAGCGTTTAGCGGGTTTGGGTGGCGTGGCTGCTCTGGGTCTGTTGCCACAAAACGTGTTGGCAAAGTCCCAAGCAGGCGTTAAAAAGTTGCGTCTTTCCAGTGATGGGGAGAGTTTGCGTTTGGTGTTTGATCTCGATGCCCCCGTGCGTCACACCCTGTTCTCTTTGAGTGGACCAGAGCGGGTGGTGATTGATCTGGATGATGCACACCTGTTGCAGACCTTGCCCAACGTGGGTAACGCTGGTGGCATTTTAAAACGGGTGCGCAGTGCGACTCGGGAAGGTAAAAATTTGCGGGTGGTATTGGACCTAAACCACCGCGTACGTTCAAAAAGTCAGTTGCTGCGTCCCAATGGCCAACACGGTTACCGTTTGGTGATTGATTTGACCGACAATCGCCTCTATTCAAAACCGAGTAAAAAACTCAAGAAACAGGATAAAAAACCTTTACGTAAGTTGGTGGTGGCCATTGATGCCGGTCATGGCGGTCGAGATCCTGGAGCGACGGGCTACAATAAAACCCGTGAAAAAGACGTTACCTTGGCGGTGGCGAAAAAATTATACGTTTTCCTTAAAAGAGAAAAGGGGATCAAACCGGTGATGATTCGCAATAAGGATCAGTACATCAGTTTGCGTGATCGAGTTAAAAAGGCTCGTCTGTATAAAGCCGACCTGTTGGTTTCTGTGCACGCCGATGCCTATCGGGATAGGCGTGCCAAAGGCGCTTCTGTTTATGCACTGTCGCTTAACGGTGCCAGTTCTGAGGCTGCTAAATGGTTGGCTGACAAAGAAAATGCCGTTGATCTGCTCGGTGGTGTGGCGTTGAATGACAAAGACGATCTGGTTGCCGAGGTGTTATTAGATCTGTCACAAACCGCCACGATTCAATCCAGTTTGGATGTGGGTAGCGATGTGTTGAAGAATCTGAAAAAAATCGGCGGGGTACACAAACGTCGGGTGCAACAAGCCGGTTTTGCTGTTTTGAAATCGCCTGATATTCCCTCGATTTTGGTGGAGACGGCGTTTATCTCCAATCGAGAAGAAGAGCGAAAATTGCGCAGTCACAAACACCAACAACGCCTTGCTCGTGCCATTTTGAAGGGCGTTAAAGGCTATTTGTATCGTAATGCCCCTCCTGGGACGGTGCTTTCTACGTACAACACGTGAGTTTTAATTTCCACGCTTGCTATTCTGCCTAAGCCTCTTGGTTGCCTTTTTAATCGATCCGTTCTGGATCGATTTTTGCTTTTTCATCATGATATTTATTCCTTTCAGATTGATCTTCGTGTTGGAAAGCAAGAAATTAATAAGTTGAGTTGTGCGATTCTGCTCGCAGATAAGGGACTGCCGTGCGCTAGAGCGGATTTTGTGCGGTCAGGGACTCTGGGTAACAGAGAAATAGGGAGGTGGAAGTGTGATGAATCGTTGGTGTTTTTTATTATTGTTGGGCTTTGGGAGTGTTGTTTCGCAAAGTGCAAGTGCAGCAGGAGTCATCGAAACCGTTGCAGGCAATGGTCTGCGGGGTGTGGCCACGAGCAATGTTCTGGCAACCTCAAATCCGTTGAATTTCCCACGTGATGTGTTGCTTGATGGTTTTGGCAATCGTTACCTTGCTGACAGTGGCAATCATCAAATTCATAAAATAGATGCTGCGGGCGTGATGCGCATCATTGCTGGAACGGGCGTGGCTGGGTTTGCCGGTGACGGTGGTTTGGCTAGCGCAGCGCAACTGAATACACCCTATGATTTGGCGCTGGATAAAAATGGCAACCTCTACATTGCCGATGCGGCCAACCATCGAATTCGTAAAGTGACCCCAGCGGGTGTGATCAGTACGGTTGCTGGGACAGGCATCGCGGGCTTTTCTGCTGATCTGATTCCCGCCACACTCTCCAAGTTGAATTTTCCAACAGGAATTGCTGTGGACGATGGGGGGGATTTCTATATTGCCGATTCTAAAAATCATCGGCTGCGTAAAGTGGACAGCAGTGGCACCATCAGCACTCTTGCCGGTAACGGTGTCTCTAATTTTACCGGTGATCTGGGTTTGGCCGTGAATGCCAAATTGAATCTGCCCAGTGATGTGGCCTTGGATGACCAGAATAACCTCTACATTTTGGATCGTTGGTACGGTTATGTGCGCAAAATTGATGCCGTTAGCGGCATCATTACCACCCTTGCGGGCAATGTTGCTAATGGAGCCGTTCAGTGTGCTCCGCAACCCTGTTACAACGGCGATCAGATTCCAGCATTGCAAGCGGATTTGAGCGAGCCGTCCGGCCTCTCGGTGGATCGCTGGGGCAATGTGTACGTTGCCGATACGGAAAATCATCGCGTGCGGCGCGTGGATCAACACGGTGTGATCACCACCGTGGCCGGTACGGGAGCGCTCTATTTTAACGGCGATGGCATTGCCGCTGATACGGCATCGGTTTATCGTCCTTTTGCGGTGACGGTGGATCAACAGGGTTTTCTCTTTATTGCTGATAAGGACAACCATCGGATTCGACGTGTGGCACTGGATCTTGCCGCCCCCTCTGGTTTAATCAGCACCGTGGCCATCACCAATGGTTTGAGTGTGAACGTCAGCGCCTCTTGCAGTGATGACCTCAGTGGTTGTCTGGAGATGCGTTTGAGTAACGATGGCCTAAACTGGGCTGCTTGGCAGGCTTATGCTCCCAGTGTGAATTGGATTTTACCGGCTGGAGACGGTTTGAAAACGATTTTTGCGCAGTTCCGCGACGGTCTCGTGCAAGAGTCTGCTGTTGTCAGTACCTCGCTGTTGTTGGATACGCTAGCCCCGCCAGCACCACAGATTGTGAGCCCAGTTCATCCTACTTACAGTGCCGCAGCGAATCACATTTTGTCGGGTCAGGCGGAAGCGAACAGTACCGTTGAGCTGTTTGCCAACGGTGTTTCTGTTGCTTTGGTGAGTGCGGATGCCGGTGGTCAGTGGCAAATATCGCATCTGTTTCTTGAAGGGCATTATTCGATCAGTGCCACGGCGATGGATGTGGCAGGTAATGTGGGTGCAACAGCCGCTGCGGTGACGCTGTTGATTGATCAAACAGCACCCCAAATTACGCCACCACTGAATCACCTTTTAGAGGCGACAGGCGTAATCAGTACGTTGGTCTTAACGCCGCCAACGGTACTGGACACCTCGCCCGTGACCTTGAGTCACAATGGGCTGAATGGGTACCCTTTGGGTGTCACCTCCATTACTTGGACAGCGGTGGATGTGGTTGGTAATCGTGCTACGGCGATAGAGACGGTGACCGTAGTGGACACTCAAGGGCCTTTGATGGGGCTGAATGGCAATGCCAATGTGACCTTAAAAATCAGCACTCCTTACCAAGAGTTGGGAGTGACTGCTGTTGATTTGGTGGATGGGGATGTGGGTGCGTCAGTACAGGTCAGCGGTATGGTTGACCCTTTTACCTTGGGTAGTTACACCCTGCGTTACGATGTTCAAGACAGTCGAGGTAATGCTTCTTTTGTCTTAAGAACGGTGCAGGTAGTGCCTTTGCACGTTCCAGTGATCACGCTTAATGGTGGCGATGTCACCTTGGAAGCGGGTGATGATTATCAGGATGTCGGTGCCACGGCGCTGGACGATTTGGGTAATGATTTAAGTGCCAATGTGGTGGTTAGCAGTACGGTTAATATCTATGTTCCTGGGATTTATTCGGTGCTCTATCAGGTCAGTGATCAATTTGGCAATTCTGCGCAGTTGAGTCGGGTGGTGACGGTGTTGGATCGTACGCCTGCGTCGCTGTCGTTGTTGGGTCTGGCCAATGTGACTTTGGAAGCGGGTGAGCTTTATCAAGAGGCGGGTGTCATTGCAACCGATATTGTGGACGCTGATCTTAGCGCAGCAGTACACATCTTAGGGCAGGTCAACAGTGCGCTGCCAGGCAACTATCAGTTAAATTACAGTGTGCGTGATGCAGCAGGAAATTTGAGCGTGCCTGTGCAACGCACGGTACAGGTGCAAGACACCACTGTGCCTGTGTTGACGCTGCCAGCAGACGTGATCGTGGTGACGGAGATGCTGTTGACGGCGGTTGATTTTGGTCAGGCTACAGCAAACGATCTGTTTCCAGTGAGCCTCAGCCACGATGCGCCAAGCCGTTTTCCTCTTGGTGAGACCCTTGTCACTTGGGTGGCCAGCGATTTTTATGGCAATCAGAGTCAAGCGCAGCAGAAGGTGACGTTGCTGGATCTCACTGCGCCCCGTCTCACCTTATTGGGTGAGGCGTCGTTTTCTATCTTGCAAGGTGAGCTTTATCAAGAGCCTGGTTTTGAAGCGTTGGATCAGGTGGAGGGAGATCTCTCTGCTCAGGTTCAGGTGAGCGGTCAGGTGGAGAGTGAGGTGGCTGGGATTTACACCTTACGTTACGGCGTCAGTGACAGTTCGGGCAATGCAGCCCCCGAGCTGATTCGTACGGTCTGGGTGATTAGTATTTTGGATACTGATGGCGATGGCATTTTGAATGAGTTTGATCTGGATGACGATAACGATGGTCTGTCAGATCGGGTGGAAGGTCTGTTAGACAGCGATGGTGATGGTATTCCTGATTATTTGGATCTGGACAGCGATAACGACGGCTTGCCGGATCTACTGGAAGCTTTGGGTGTGGATGAGGGCAACGACGGTCTATGGGATCAGTTTGTAGACCTCAATGGTGATGGTCTTTCCGATGGCTTGTTGCTGATGCCGTTGCAGCCGATGGATACGGATAACGATGGCCTGTCCGATTATCTCGATAACGATTCAGACAACGATACCTTGATGGACATCATTGAAGCCGGTGGTATGGATTACGACAACGACGGTCGAGTGGATCTATTTATTGATCAGAACGGTGATGGTTGGTCGGATCAATTCATCGCTCAGCCGCTGCCGATGTTGGACAGCAATCAAGATGGTGTGGTGGATCAACTGGACAATGATCTTAAATTTGCTCTGAGTACCTCGGTGACGGGAGTGGGCAGCGCGGAACCCTTTTGGTTGTTGATGCTGTTTTCTCTGTTGATTTTGCGGCGGAAGAAATTGGCGGCGCTCTCTTTTTTGCCGATGTTGGCTTTTTCACCGGTCAGCTACAGTCGGACTTCCACTGCTGTCGATGCGAACCTTGAACCGTTACCGAACCCAACCTGGTCTCTAAATATTTTGACTGGCATCAGTCGTTTGCAGCCGAGCCGTACCCAGTTTGGCGTTGATATAGTAGACAATCGTTCCACCGCTTTGGGTGTTGCAGTCGGTTTCCAATGGCATAAAGAGTGGTTACTGGAAGGTTTTGCGCTGAATCTGGGAGAGGTGCGTCTCAAACATCGTTTGGCGCAAATTGGCGAGCTGGGCAGTTTGGCTTACAAAGCCTATGGTTTGAGCCTCGAATACCTGATTCAGCCGCCGAAAAAAAAGCTGCGACCTTATCTAAAAGGAGGGTTGCATATGTTGAGTACTGAGGCTACGGATTCGAGAATTGCATTACGCAATTTGAATGACATCGGCATCCATTGGGGTGCCGGTTTTTTGTGGCCAATCAATTCTCGGTGGGGCATTAAGCTGGATTACAGCCACTTTGATCGTGATGCTCAAGTGTTGGCGCTGGCGTTTCAGGCGCGTTGGGATCGCTCTTCTAGTGTGGTGAACACCGTTTCGCTGCCACCCCCTGTTGTCGTACAAAGGCAGGTGGTTGAAGTTAAAGAAAAACCTGTTCAGGTTGAGCCGTTGTTGATTCAATTTCGAATCGGTTTTGCCTACGATCAGTCTATTTTATCTAAGGCGGAGCAGACAGTTTTGCACGCTCTGGCTTTGCAGTTGCTCGAACGTGATGGGGCGATTTTATTGCTGGAGGGACATGCGGACAGTCGTGGCAGTCAAGATTACAATCAACGTCTTTCTGTAGAACGTGCCGATGCGGTGCGGGATTATCTGCTTCAGCAAGGGGTGAGTGGCCGTCGTTTGCAAGTCAACGGTTATGGTGAGCGTCAGCCGTTGCGGAGTAATGCAACGGTTGCTGGGCGGACAGAAAATCGACGGGTGGAAATTCGCACTCTGTTGCCTTAATGGCTTAAAATGGTGAGCTCTGCTTATCCACTGTTCAGTTAAGGTTTTTTTGTATGTCTGGTCAGAGCGACTCTTTTTGGCATTCTCGCCGTTTGCGTTTTTTATTCTTTTTAACTCTCTTTCATTTTGCTGCCTTTCTGCTGTTTCGGCTTGGCTTTTTGTTCTCCTTTTGGCCGTCTGATTCGATTTCGTTTGTCAGTGCGGTGCAAGCCTTTTATCTGGGAGCCAAATTTGATCTGCGTTTGGTGATGCTGCTGAGTTTGCCAATTCTGTTTCTGGCCGCCTTGCCACGGTTTAATCTGCTGCATTCGCTCTGGGTACGCACATTGGGGCAGCTCTATTTAGTGTGTGTCATGGCTTTTATTTCGTTGGCCTACTTTCTTGATTTTGGTCATTACGCTTATTTGAAAGAGCGCCTGAACGCCTCTGTGTTGCGTTTTGTTGATAACCCTGAGATCTCCGCCAGTATGTTGTGGCAGAGTTACCCCATAGTAAAAATAACCTTGTTATGGTTGCTTTTAGTGGGCTTATACGCCTTTTTTCTGCATAAATTGACTCAGCGTTTTTTGACTGGAAAAGCATCTGATTTACGTTGGCGTGAGAAATTAATCGCGGCGCTGCTGGTGTTCGTTGTCATGGTGTCGGGGCTGTACGGCAAATTATCGTGGTATCCGTTGCGTTGGAGTGATGCCTTTGTGGAGAACAACGCCTTTGCCTCGGCGTTGGCGCTCAATCCGATGCTGTTCTATTTTGATACGCTGAAATACGAGGTGGCTCAGCCTTACGATGCGGAGCAAACGCGCTTTGCTTATCCGTTAATGACCCGATTTTTAGGTTTGTCGCAGGGTGAGGCGACAGAGCCGCTGAGTTATCGACGTGAGGTGGTGAGTCAACGTAAACCAGCGAAACAACCCAATATTGTTTATGTGCTGGTGGAGTCTTTGGGCGCGAATCAATTGGGCTTGTTTGGTAACACGCTGAATGCCACCCCCAATTTGGATCGTCTGGCGCGTGAAGGGCTGTTTTTTGATCGTTTTTATGTGCCAGTGGGTGGCACGGCGCGCTCGGTGTTTGCCTTGCTGACCGGTATCCCTGATGTTTCGCCAGTGCGCACCGCCAGCCGCAACCCGTTGATCGTCAATCAGCAGATGTTATTGAGTCAATTTGAGGGTTATGAAAAGTACTATTTTATCGGTGGTAGCGCCAGTTGGGGCAATATTCGGGGGGTGTTGCAAAACAACATCAAGGATCTAAATCTTTACGAAGAGGGGCGTTATTCCGCCCCCAAAGTTGATGTTTGGGGCATTTCGGATCTGGATCTGTTTCGTGAAGCCAGCAGGGTGTTTGTTCAGCGTGATGCAGATAAACCGTTTATTGCGCTGATTCAGACCGCCGGTAATCACCCGCCTTTTACCATTCCTGAAGATAATTTGGATTTTGAAATTAAAGCCTTACCCGAAGATAAAAAGCAGTGGCAAGGTTTTCCCTTGCAGGGGCGTTACAACGGTGTGCGTCTGGTGGATTATTTTATCGGTGAATTAATTAAATTGGGTGAGCAGGCGGGTTATGGCGAGAATACGATTTATGTTTTTCATGGTGATCACGGCATTACCAGCAGCCCCTCGCCGCACATGGGTAAAGCCTATGATGCTTTGAATTTATTCACTTACCACACGCCGCTGATTATCTACTCACCAAACTATGTGCAGCCTCGGCGTATTTCTCAGGTGACCAGTGAAGTGGATGTGTTCCCGACCTTAGCCGGTTTGGCCGGTTTGAGTTATAAAAATACCACCTTGGGACGTGACGCACTGCAACGAAATGAGAATGCCGATTCGTTGGCTTTTCTTTATGGTTTTAACAGTCGTTTGGGGGTGATGAGCGAGCGTTTTGTCTCGGCTACGGATTTTAGAGCCGAGCAGAATAAAACGTATTTGTATGATCTGGATAGTGAAACACCGGCTCTGGACGTGGCGGCAGAGTTTCCTGATGAAGCGCAGCGCCTTGCAGAGTACGGACGCGCCTTTTATGAAACCGCCCGTTACATGCTCTATTTTAATGGCGGATCAAAATAATTCGCCAAACCAGAAGTTTATGCCGCGTTTGAGAAATTCATCAAAGCGCAGGTAGTGAGTGCCGTCGCAAGAAAAATTGAGCGCCACCATGCCGTTGCAGAGGTTTAGCGAAAGAGAGCGCAGATAAACCGTTTCATCGGCAAAACGCAGCTGCTGCCCCATTTCCAAAATGGGTAAAATCTCATTGGGAGCCACAATAGCCTGTTGCAGATAAGGGCGACGTGGGTAGGCGAGACAGGTGTCGGGATCAATTAACTCATCGAAATTGAGCAGTCGATAGGCGTACGGGCTGTCCAGCGCCCAAATGGTGGCACGGCTGCTGGAAAAATGCAGTTTGCAGTGGAACACGCCGTGGTTGACCATCAGTTCGTTCATCAGCGGCAGAATGGTGTCGAGGTTGCCATCCATCGCGCTCTCCGCTCGCTGCTGAGCAAACAGGCCGCCACGAATGGCGGGGTCGCCTTTGATCTGTCGCCAATCTTGCGACTCTTGGTAAATTTCCTCGGTGCCTGGCAGTTCACGCAGGTCGTAATCCGCCCCGAGAAAACCGATGTGTTGCTGCTCAGCATCTCGAATGACATGAATGGCGGTCAAGGAAGGGCGTTTGTTGTTGCGGCTGATGTAAGCTTCGGAGAGTTTAAAATCGGTGCTGCCGATAATGTCTTGCATGTAAGGACGGTCGAGACGATCACGGCCAAAATGAGCTTCATCAAGGCCGTCATCGGTGACGTTGTCGGTCAACTGAATGCCGTTTTGATCCATTATATAGAGGTGTTTGCAGCGAATTTCAGTCAAAGCCTGTTGCAGCATCTTCTCTAAGGCGGTGCGATCATGCAGTTGTGTGGCGCTGTTTTTGGCCAAAGTGCGCATGCTTTTGCTCAACAGAACTGCGAGGTGTTCACGCTGACGGTAAATGGCTTCTTTTAAACTGCTGCTCATGAGGCGTCCATAAAGTAAACAAAGTCTTAATTATACCCAACTGTTGTGACGGGCTGGTGACTTTTTTGTTTACTTTGTTTGGGGCTGATTTATGGAACGCTCCTTTGTGGTGCAGAAGATTAGGCCTGTGGGCGGGAAACCGCTAAACTGCGCCCATATTTGTCTGTGATCGGTTGGAGGAGGTGTTATGAGTCAGGTGAAGTTTCGCAGTGAACACGACAGCATGGGTGAGCTACAGGTGCCGAAAGAGGCCTTGTATGGGGCGCAGACCCAGCGAGCGGTGGAGAATTTTCCCATCAGTGGGTTGCGCCTGCCTCGTGAGATGATTCGTGCGTTGGGGCTGTTAAAACACGCTTGCGCGCAGGCCAATTTTGATCTGGGGCTGCTCAGCCAAGATCGCTGCGGCTCGATTCAAAAGGCGGCACTGGAGGTCGCCGCCGGTCAACACGACGCTCATTTTCCGGTGGATATTTTTCAGACCGGTTCCGGTACCAGCTCGAACATGAACTGCAACGAAGTGGTGGCGCATTTGGCCAGCGAGTACGGTCATAAGACGGTGCATCCCAACGACCATGTGAACATGAGTCAAAGTTCCAACGATGTCTTTCCCAGTACGATTCACATCGCCGCTGTTCTGGCGCTGCACGAACAACTGCTGCCTGCGTTGGTGCAGTTGGCCGAAGCCATTGAGGCGCGTGCCGACGAACTAAAAGATAAGGTTAAAACCGGTCGCACCCATCTGATGGACGCGATGCCGGTGCGTATGGATCAAGAACTGGGGGGCTGGGCGGCGCAGATTCGCCACGGCATTGAGCGCATTGAAGCCTCTTTGCCGCGTCTACTGGAGATCGCCTCCGGTGGCACGGCGGTGGGTACGGGCATCAACGCTCATGCTGAATTTGGTTCGCGGGTGGCGCGGGTGCTGGCCGCTGAGAGCGGTTTGCCCTTCGTGACGATGGAGAACTATTTTGAGGCGCTGAGCTGCCAAGATGCGGCGGCAGAGATGAGCGGCCAGCTAAAAGTGGTGGCCATCAGTTTGATGAAAATCGCCAACGATCTGCGCTGGATGAACAGCGGGCCGCTGGCAGGGCTGGGTGAGATCGCACTGCCTGTGCTGCAACCGGGCAGCAGCATCATGCCAGGTAAGGTAAATCCGGTGGTGCCGGAGGCGATCTGCATGCTGGCAGCACAGGTGATGGGCAATGACAGCGCGATTACCGTCGGCGCGCAGGCGGGCAATTTTCAGCTCAATGTGATGTTGCCGATGATCGCGTATAACTTGTTGCAGAGCATCACCCTGCTGGCCAATGGCAGTCGTGTGTTGGCAGAAAAAGCCATCGCGGGTTTCACGGTCAATGATGAGCATTTGAGTCACGCTTTGGAGTGCAATCCCATTTTGGTCACGGCGCTGAACGGCGTGATTGGTTATGAAAAAGGCGCAGCCATTGCCAAGCAGGCGTATCGTGAAAACCGCCCTGTTCTGGAGGTGGCATTGGAAAATACCGATTTATCAGAGGTGGAATTGAAACGTCTGCTTGATCCGGCCAAATTAACTCAAGGTGGGTTGTAGGCAGCGGTGAAGGTTAAAGATCAGATTTACCAGCAGCCGTTGACGGAGGTGGCTGGGTTCAGTTTCGATGCGGCGGTGGCGCAGGTGTTCCCCGATATGATTCAGCGTTCGGTGCCCGGTTACCTCACTCTGGTGGAGAACATCGGCGTGATCGGCGCGCAATTTTACCAAACAGGCAGCCGTTGTTACGATCTGGGCTGTTCTTTGGGGGCGGTTAGCTTTTCTTTGCGGCGGCAAAATCCGCAGGTGCCCATTGTGGCGGTGGACAACTCCGAGGCGATGTTGGCGCGTTGCGATGAACATCTGCGCCGTGCTGGTGAGGGTGAGAACATCGAGCTGCGCTGTGCCGATATTACTCAGCTAAAAATCGAAAATGCATCGGTGGTGGTGCTTAATTTTACCCTGCAATTTGTGGAGTTGGCGCAGCGTGAGGCGTTGTTGGCGGAGATTTACGCCGGTTTGAATCGTGGCGGGGTGTTGATTTTATCGGAGAAAATCGCGCTGGAATCGGCAGAAAAAGAGCAGCGGTTTGTTGATCTGCACCACGGCTTTAAACGCGCCAATGGTTACAGTGATCTGGAAATCAGTCAAAAACGTTCGGCGCTGGAGAATGTCTTGATTCCTGAGACCGTGCAGCAGCATCAACAGCGGTTGCAGGCGGTGGGGTTTGAATCGGTTGAGGTTTGGTTTCAGTGTTGGAATTTTGTTTCGTTGTTGGCGGTGAAGTGAGTTTTTTAATAAAATTGGATAGAAAATTTATAGGAGTGAATATGACAGATAAAGCGATTTTTTGGCGGGTTTGTGATGGTTTTGTTGATAATTGGGACGTTCTTTCTGATGTATAAAATATGTCAATACCTCTGAATAAAATCATTCTTAAAACCACCAAAGCTACAGACCTCTTCGACGCTGGCACCATTCAAAGCCTCTGGAGCGGTTACGGCAGCATCGACCGTTACGGCTTGATCGGTTCATCTCGCAGCAGTGTGGTGGTGAAACACGTTCGTTTGCCGGATCAGAGTCAACACCCACGGGGCTGGGACAGCGACCGCTCTCATCAGCGAAAAGTACGCTCCTACCAAGTGGAGAGCGAATGGTATCGCCAGTGGTCGGCTCGTTGTGGCGAGTCAGCGCGTGTGCCCGAATGTCTGGCATTGGAGCAGCATGAGGGTGAGTGGTTGATGGTTTTGGAGGATCTGGACAGCTCCGGTTATTCGCAACGCAAAGATCAGGTGACGCTGGATGAGATGCGCGTCTGTTTGAGTTGGTTAGCCCATTTTCATGCGCAATTTATGGGCGAAACGCCAGCGGGTTTGTGGCCGGTGGGCTGTTATTGGCACTTGGAAACGCGCCCTGATGAGTTGGCCAGTATGGAAGAGGGGGCGCTGAAAGAAGCCGCTGAGGCGTTGGATAAGCTGTTAACGACTGCGCCGTTTCAAACCGTTGTTCATGGCGATGCCAAATTGGCTAATTTCTGTTTTTCCGCTGAAGGTGATCTTGTGGCCGCAGTGGATTTTCAGTACGTCGGTGGCGGTTGCGGCATGAAAGATGTGGCTTATTTTATCGGCAGTTGTCTGAATGAATCGGAATGTGAGCGTCTGGAAGACGTCTTGTTGACGCATTATTTCTCTGCTCTCAACGTTGCTTTGTCAGAGCACCAACCAGAGATTAATCCTGATGAAGTGGAGGCCGCTTGGCGACCCCTTTACCCCGTGGCGTGGACGGATTTTTACCGTTTTCTCAAGGGCTGGAGTCCTGATCATTGGAAAATTCACCGTTACAGTGAACGACTGGCCAAAGAGGTGGTTGCGGCGTTGGCTTTTTGACAAACCTGAAAATAACGATTAGTGTCTAGTCATACTGGTTTGATTTGGGGGTGTGATGATGAAAGACAATACGTGGCAATTACAGGAAGCAAAGAGCAGGTTTAGCCAGTTGGTTGAAGATGCCATGCACAAGGAGCCGCAGATCGTGACCAAACACGGTGATAAAGCGGTGGTGGTACTTTCTTTTGAAGAGTACACAAAAATAACCAAACCAAAAACGGATTTAGTCGATTTTCTGCGCGATTCTCCTCTGGCTGAGTTGGAACTTGAAACAATCCGAGATAAAAAATTACCGAGAGAGATTGATCTGTGAAGTATCTGTTGGATACCTGTGTTATTTCTGAAGCAGTCAGACCTAAACCGAATAAAAACGTGATTCAATGGTTGCAAAAACAGGATGAGTCAGCACTTTATCTGAGTGTACTCACCTTTGGTGAAATTGAGAAAGGCATAAAAAAATCGTCTGATGAGATTAGAAAAAACCGTTTTAGATTATGGCTTGAGAATGATTTAAAACAGCGTTTCAAGGGACGAGTTTTACCCATTGATCTGCGTGTTGCATCAAAGTGGGGTGAAATACAGGGTGCTTCAGAGATCGTGGGTAAGCCCTTGCCCGCCATTGATGGTTTGATTGCGGTGACGGGTTTAATCAATCACTGTGTGGTGGTGACGCGCAATATTTCAGATATGCAGCAGAGTTCAGTAGAGCTTTATAATCCTTGGGAAAACAGTTGAATTTTAACGTTCAACAGTTAAATGAATTAAAACAACTGGCGATTAAAGCCGCCCTTGCCGCAGGGGCGATCATCAACGCTCATCGTCACAGCTCGTTTCATATCCAGCAAAAAGACATCGGCAGCAGTGCCGCGTCGCAGATCGTGACCGAAGTGGATCACAAAGCCCAAGCGGCCATTCTGGCCATTTTACAGCCCAGTTGTTTGTTGTATGACTTGGCTCTTTTGACTGAAGAATCCAATGACGATGGCCAGCGTCATCAGAAAGCGGCTTTTTGGTGCATTGACCCTATGGATGGCACCTTGGCTTTTGTGAAGCAGGTGGCTGGTTTTTCGGTCTCCATTGCGCTGGTGGCACAAAATGGCACAGCATGGATTGGAGTGGTTTTTGATCCCGTTACCGAAACGATTTTCAGCGCTGTTCGGGGGCAGGGAGCGTATAAAAATGGCTGTTTAATGCAGCGGCCTACATTGGATCAGGCTCAGCCCTTGGTGTTAACCACTGATTTCAGTTTTCAGCAGCATCCGTGGTTGCAGCAGACCCAAACGGGGTTAGAGGCCATTGCGAATGCTTTGGATTTGCCGGGCGCTGAAATTCGTTTTCGCATCGGTGCGGTTCTTAATGCGTGCCATCTGTTAGAAACGCCAAATCACTGTTATTTTAAATATCCACGAGAGGGTGCCAGCGGGGGCAGTCTGTGGGATTACGCCGCCACTGCCTGTCTGTTTCATGAAGTAGGTGCGGTGGCATCAGACATTGAGGGGCAACCGCTGGAGCTGAATCGTTTGGCTACGACCTTTATGAACCATCGTGGGTTATTGTATGTTGGTGATGAGAGCGTGGCTGAGCAGATTATGGGCTTGTATCGGCAAATCATAAACAGTGAGAAAGGTTGATGTCGCTCGAATCTATTGCAACGTTTTTTGTGATTGTTCTTGTGGCCACGGCAACACCGGGACCGACGATGCTTTCAACTCATCATAAACCAACTCGACTTTTTGACACGATCTGTCCAAACCCAACTTGTCAAAAAGTATGTTCATCAAATGTTGGTTGAATTTCTTACGTCGCCACAAAGCAATGGAAATCACCGAAGATTCGGAACTGTTCTCCGAGCATCCAATGCGTACGCCGTTCGACTTTGAAGATCAATACGGCAAATCAACGACAGTTCCAAACCGACCATCGCCTGACCCAAAGCGCCGTTATAAAACCAGCCCAATCCTGCCGTTTTCTGGCCGCTTTTTTTCATAAAGCTGGCATCAATGGCGGCAATTTGATCGTTCTCTTGTGACAGCTCTTGTTGAAGCAGACCTCCGTTGAATTGAGCAAAATCAAACGAACGCCGAAACCAGCGTGACAGACGTTTTTCATGCAACGAACTGTAACGGCTTAAAGTACGGAAAGTAGCTTTGCCTTGAAAAACCATCAAAGCGGAAAACAGAGCTGCAAGAAAAAGACGTTGCGGTTTTTTAATGCTGGACAGGGAGAGCAAAACAGATTCTACTACGAATTCCACAGGCGGCCTTCTTTGATTGTCGCTTTTAGAGAATCGTATTTTTTCAGAATCCGCTTGTAGTTCCTACCTTTTTCCCGCTAAAACTGTCCGAAGTATTGGAAAATAAAGCAGGTATAAAATTGTTGTCTACACTGTTTGCTCTCTGGCGAAGAAGTTGCACCTCTCCTTTGAAAAATAGGAGGGGGTGGGATGGATTACAAAGCGGGTTTGTTGTTGGGGTTGTTGCTGAGCTGTTCTCATCTACAGGCCATGCCGGAGGTATTGTCCATTGATGCCGCACCGTGGGCAGCGGAGTTGCTGGATTCAGCTGCCGTTTTACCCACCGCGCCGATCAATCAGCGCAGCAAACGCCCGATCAAGGTCAACCACACCCAACTTACCCAACAGTTGAGATCGGCACTCTTTCAACCTTCTGAGCCAAAAATAACCCTATTGCAGCAGAGAAGTTTGGCGCGCTTGGCGCAGTTCAGTGGGGGGGTGAATCCGGCGCATTTTAATCCAGACAACGGCACGCCGACGGCGCTGCGTTTTTTACTGCCTGCGGCAAACAAAACCAACATAAGAAAAAAAGCCAGCGCAGAAACCGTGGCGCGGCGCTTTTTAAACGACTTTCGTGAGCTGTTAAAACTGTACCAGCCCGAGCAGGAGTTGCTGCTGCTGCGCAGCAGTACCGATGCGCTGGGCAATCGCCACCTGCATTTTCAACAGTTGCATCACGGTGTGCCGGTGTGGGGTAAGCAGTTGGTGGTGCATCTCGATGCACTGGACCGAGTGTTCTATTTTAACGGTCGTTATCAGCCCTCGTTTGTCACCGCACCCCGCCGCGTGCAACTCTCTGAGCAAGAGGTGAAAGAGCGTGTTTTGGCTGACCTGAGAATTGTTAAGGCGTGGCAGATTAAGCTTGAACAGGTGATTTACGGCGATAACCCCCCCCGTCTGACTTATCGCGTGGATGTGAACCCCACGCTGGACAGTCGTTGGCTTTATTTTGTTGATGCCAGCAGCGGTGAGATTTTGCATCGTTTAAACAATCTACATGAGGCTGTGCAGCGCAGCAGCGGGGTTGATCTGTTGGGGCGAGCGCAGACCTTCAGCAGTTGGTCACAAGACGGTTTCTCTTACTTGATTGATCCGCAGATCCCTCTCAATGATCTGCAACCCGCTGATGACCCGGTTCTCAATGGCCCGAAAAGCAAAGGCGATACCTTTATCTATGATGCTCAGCAGGGGGATGGCACACAGCTGGAATTTGTCACACAAAACGGGAGTTGGGATCCGGTGGCGGTCAGTGCGATGGTACACACACGGCAGGTGTACGACTATTTTTTGCAGCAGCACGGGCGGCAGAGCTTGGATGATGAAAATAAAAATTTGCTGGTGGCAATACATTTTGGTGATCGTAAAGACAACGCCTTTTGGAACGGCAGCATGATGGTCTACGGCGATGGCAATACTCTGTTTGAACCGTTGGCCAAGTGTCTGGATGTGGCGGCACACGAAATGACCCACGGGGTGATCGAAAGCTCGGCCAATTTGCGTTATGAAAATCAGAGCGGGGCGCTGAACGAATCCTTTGCCGATGTGTTTGCCGCGCTGGTGGATGATAAGGATTGGCTGATTGGTGAGGACTGCACGTTGGCAGCGCCAAATTACCTGCGCAGTTTGGCCGACCCCCATCTGGGGCGGTTGCGCCAACCGAGCAGCATGGAGGAGTACTTGAATCTGCCCAATACCCCAGAAGGCGACAACGGCGGGGTACACATCAACAGTGGTATTCCAAATCGTGCTGCGTATTTGATCGCTGAGGCTTTGGGTGGCGATGGGCGACGTGTGATGGGAGAGATCTATTATCACGCTTTGACTCGCTACTTGACCTCTTCGGCGCAGTTTATTGATGCCCGTCGGGCGTTGATTCAGGCGGCTGTGGATCTCTACGGCAGCGGTTCGGCTGAGGCGCAAGCGGTGGCTGAGGCGTGGGATCAGGTGGGGGTGTTGGAGGGCAGTTTGAGTTCGGCCAGCGACAATCAGCCGCAAGCGGCTCCGCTGGTGGAGGGGGATCAGTTGATGGTCTATTTACGCCCCGAAGACGGCAGCCACGACGGCGGCGTTGATGAGAACTATTTTCTCTATCTGGATAATCTCAGTGATCCGGCAGCGGCATCGCAGAAGGTGAGTTTGCAGGCGGCCTTTTACAGCAAGGCGGCGCTGTTTACCGATCTGAGCGGCACTCATGTGTTGTTTGTGGGACAGGATCTGAACCTGTATCGCAGTGATCTGAGTCTGCCGCTTTTTTCGCGCACACGGCGTTTGACCACCGAGGGCAACCTCTGGAGTGTGGCGGTCTCGCCTGATGGCCAGTCGATTGCCTACACCACGGCGGCGCTGGATGACAATCGAATTCATCTGCTCTCTTATGCAGGCGGTGATGTTGAACAGCGCAGTTTTGCCATTCCACTGCCCAATTATCAGCAGGGTGGCGACAGCTCTTTGGGTTTGGTGCGCTACGCCGATTCGCTCAGTTTTGATTACAGTGGCAGCACTCTGCTGTTTGATATGAAGGTCTGTGTGCCGCAGCCGCAGCGCCCCTGTTTGGTGGAGAACGACGGTTCCGGTTACAACTACTGGTCGATTGGTTTTCTCGATCTGGCACGCTCAACGGCGGAAGTACCGCTGTTTCGGTTTCCCTTTGCTAGCCAAAATCCGTCGATCAGCTTGGGTTATCCGGTGTTTGCTGCCAACAGCACTTCGGTGATGGCGCTGGATTTGATTGAGCGGGATGCCAATGGGGTGCGTTCGCGGGTGGTGACCATTGATTTTGAAGGGCAACGCATCAATACGGTTTATGACTATGTGCGTTTTGGCCGTGATGAGCCTTTTTGGGGGGTGCCGAGTTTTTGGGGTGACGACCTCTCTTTGACTGTGCAGCAGCCTTTGAACAGTGCAGCAGAGGTCTCTGTTTGCCAAGTGCCTTTGGGTACGGAGAGCAGTGCTTGGGAGGGCGTGACCAGTGGGGTAACGTCGTTGAATTCCGCTGCGGTGGCCATGCCGATCATGCATCGTGCTGGGATGCGAGATTTGTCGGCGCGTTTGCAGGCCAGTTCGATGTTGTTGGATTTTGGCGAGGTGGCGCTGGGGGCGTTGAAAACACGCTTGGTGACTTTGCACAATGGCGGCAATCGCCCTTTGGATGTGATCTCCATTGAGTTGGATGACGATAATTTTCGCCATAACGGCAGCAATCTGCGTTTGCAGATTGGCGGCAGTGTCACCTTGGCGATCAATTTTGTGCCGCGCAGCTCGGGGGTGAAAACCTCAACTTTGCGTTTTATGACCACGGGAGAGCCGTCGGTTCTGTCGGTCTCTTTGAGTGGCAATGTGGTAGCGGTTGAGGGACAGGGAGGGGTCAGTGGTTTTGTGCTATTTGGCCTCTTATTGATATGGGGGCTTTCTTTGGCTAGACAAGTTGGGCGTGTGCAACGACAATGGGCGCGTTTTGGGAACAGTGGGAAGGGATGTGATTCCAGCAGAGATTAAAAAAATAGAGGCGGAGTTTAAGCAGCTACAGCAACGCTTGTTGCTTGAGCAGCCGGGTATTGCCGTCGAAGCACAGAAACTGTGGGATCGTTGGGCAGAGATGTCAGCGCAATTGCCTGCCGTGCCGCGTGCAGCGGATTCGGTGCAGGTGAGCGAACAAGGCGCAGCAATGTTGTTGCTGCTGGGTGAGCTTTCGTTGTTGCTGGAAAAACGCGGCTTGCAGATGTTTGCTGAGGCGTTTGAGGATCTCTGCTTTCCGTTGGCGCTGTGGCTGGTGAACGCCGGTGCGGAGCTGCATGAATTGCAGGGGGTGGTGAATGCGTTGGCGCGCTTGGCCAACAGCGTCAGTGATGAGCGAGTGCTGGCGGGTCTGTCGGCCTCCATTGGAGCCTTGATCCAGCAGGTGACGGCGACGGTCAGCCACGATATGGACAACGCCAATCCGAATCGACCTTGGCGTTTGCTGCTGTTGAATCGGGCTATTATCGCCACCCGCAGCCACGATCCGGCTCTGATGAAGGCGGCGTTTGATGCTTTAGTGCATCATTTGCCACTGGATGCGCCGTCGTTTTTCAGCGAGGGGATGCAACAGATGGTGGCACTGAATTACCCCGAGCGGGTGCGTAAGGTGATGAGTCACTACCACCAGCTTTTTTCTCAGCAGCAGCGTCTGCATTGAGACTTTTCTTATTAAATTGAGTGTTTTAGGTTTTTAGTTATGGCAAATGAAAAATTTTCCCACACCCCCACGGAATTGAAGCTGCATCGGCAGCAGAAAATGCTGGAGGTCAGTTTTGACGACGACAGCCACTTTGAGCTTTCCTGTGAGTATTTGCGGGTTTTTTCACCCTCCGCTGAAGTGCGCATTATCTTGGGACGGGGCGAGGTGGTGTTGGGTAAAGAAGATGTGAACATTGAGCGCATCGAACCCGTAGGTGGTTACGCGGTGCAGCTCCATTTTGATGATGGCCACCATACGGGCATCTACTCTTGGAAGACCTTGTATGAGCTGGGAGAGAAGCAGAGCAAAAATTGGCTGCAATACAAAGTGACTCGTTTGGAAATGCAACAGGCCAAACCGGAAAGTGGCCTGAAAACCTTGAATATGCTCTATTTTGTTGATTTTGCGACCAAGTTTCGTCGTGAGTCGGAAGAGATCAAGGTGCCTGAAAAGGTCAATACGGTGCAATTGCTGCTGACCCATCTGTGCAAACGCGGCAAGGTGTGGCAGGAGTGTTTGGGCAAAGGTCTGGTGAAGGTGACGGTCAATCGGCAGTTTGCCAACCCTGAAACCACGATCAAAAGCGGCGATGAGATCGCGCTGGTACCTGCGCCAGTGTGATAATTTTGCAGTCAGCACTACCCAGTGGTGGGCTGAAACTGCTAATATACGGCGCTGCGCCGAGGGGTGCGTTTTTCTATAAGGGGTGAGTGATGGCACGAGGCATTAACAAAGTCATTTTGGTGGGCAATTTGGGCAACGATCCCGAAGTCAAATACATGCCCAGCGGCAGCGCAGTGGCCAACATTACTCTGGCCACCTCTCGCTCTTGGAAAGACAAACAGACCGGTCAGCAACAGGAAGAGACTGAGTGGCATCGGGTTAGCTTTTTTGGTCGGTTGGCGGAAGTGGTGGGCGAATACCTGAAAAAAGGCTCGCAGGTCTACATCGAAGGCCGTCTGCGTACCCGCAAATGGCAGGATAAAGCCACCGGTGCGGATCGTTACAGCACTGAAATCGTTGCCAATGAGATGCAGATGTTGGGCGGTCGCACAGGCGGCAGTGCTGAATACCAAGCCCCACAACAGCAGTACGCACCAAGACAGCCACAACAAGCGCCGCAACAGCAGGGAATGCAACAGCAACAAGCGCCGCAACAGCAGCAGCAACCTGCGCAGCAGTCGGGTTACGTTGCTCCCAGCGGCGGCATGGATGGCGATTTTGATGACGACATCCCGTTTTAAGTGATGGTTTGAGTACGCTGTTTTATGAGCAAAAAACCCACCGCGTCGTGGGTTTTTTTCTGTCGATGATTTCTTTTCTCTTTTGGTCTGAGTAGACATTATGTTTCGTGATAAATCCATTTTAATCACTGGTGGTACCGGCTCGTTTGGTAAGCAGTACACCGACACTTTATTGAAACGGTTTCAGCCGAAAAAAGTCATTGTCTACTCACGGGATGAGTTAAAACAGTTTGAGATGCAGCAGATTTTTTCTCACGCTGAAATGCGTTATTTTATCGGTGACGTGCGTGATCGGGAACGCCTCACCGAAGCGATGCAGGGGGTGGATTATGTCATTCATGCTGCCGCTCTGAAACAAGTTCCGGCAGCAGAATACAACCCGATGGAGTGCATTAAAACCAACATTCACGGCGCTGAAAATGTCATTCAAGCGGCGTTGGCCAACAACGTGGAAAAGGTCATTGCCCTCTCCACGGACAAAGCCGCCAACCCGATTAATCTCTACGGGGCGACTAAATTGGCTTCGGATAAGCTGTTTGTGGCGGCCAATAACATGGTGGGCAGTCGGCGCACCCGTTTTTCGGTGGTGCGTTACGGCAATGTGGTGGGTTCGCGGGGCTCGGTGGTGCCGTTTTTTGATAAGTTGATTGATCAGGGCAGCGAACATCTGCCCATTACCGATGCCGCCATGACCCGTTTTTGGATCACCTTGCAGCAAGGGGTTGATTTTGTTTTGAAAAATTTTCAGCGTATGCACGGCGGAGAGATTTTTGTCCCCAAAATCCCCTCGGCGCGCATCGTTGATTTGGCCACGGCGATGGCACCGAAATTAGCACAAAAAATTGTCGGCATTCGTCCTGGTGAAAAACTGCACGAAATTATGTGTCCCTGTGATGATGCTCATTTGACGCTGGAGTTTGATGACCATTATGTGATCAAACCGTCGATTAAGTTTTATCATCAGGAGCTGGATTACACCGAAAATAATTTGGCGGAAAAGGGGCGTTTGGTGGCGCAGGGGTTTGAATACAACTCGGGTACTAATCCACATTTTTTATCGGTGCCAGAGATTTTAGAGTTTAATCAAGCGGCGCTCACGGAATTTTAACCGAGTTACTCAATTATGATCCCTTACGGTCGGCAAGAAATTTTGGCAGAAGACATTGAGGCGGTGGTTGCGGTGTTGCAGTCGGACTTCATCACTCAAGGGCCGGCGGTGGTGCAGTTTGAGCAGGCCTTGGCCAAGGAGGTGGGCGCCGCGCAGGCGGTGGCCTTTAACAGCGCCACCTCGGCGCTGCATGTGGCCTGTTTGGCACTGGGTTTGGGTGCGGGGGATTGGCTCTGGACGGTGCCGAACACCTTTGTCGCCTCGGCCAATTGTGCTTTCTACTGTGGCGCTCAGGTGGACTTTGTTGATATTGATCCTCGTTCGTACAATATGTGCGTCGATGCCTTGGCGGAAAAACTGCGCTGGGCGGAAGGTGCGGGAAAATTGCCCAAGGTGGTGATTCCGGTGCATTTTGCCGGTCAATCCTGTCAGATGTCTGAGATCAAGGCGCTGGCAGATCAGTACGGGTTTTGCCTGATCGAAGACGCTTCACATGCCATTGGTGGGCGTTATTTGGATCAGCCCATTGGTGCGTGTCAATACGCGGACATCACTGTGTTTAGTTTTCATCCGGTGAAAATCATCACCACCGCTGAGGGCGGAGTGGCAACCTGCAAGAGTAAACAACTGGCCGCTACTCTGGCGCGTTTGCGCAGCCACGGCGTGACTCGTGATCCGAGTGTGATCTCCGCTCAGGATGAGGGCGGTTGGTATTATGAGCAGATCGAATTGGGCTTTAATTACCGCATGAGCGATCTGCATGCGGCCTTGGGTGTCAGTCAATTGCAGCGTTTATCGGCTTACATTGAGCGCCGCGATGAGGTTAAGCAGCGTTACGATGCGCTGCTGTCTGACCTGCCTTTGACCGTGCCGTGGCAGCACCCTGATAGCCATTCGGCGCTGCACCTCTATCCGATTCAACTGCATGATCCTGCCGAGCGACGGCGGGTGTTTGATGACTTACGACAAGCCGGTATTGGGGTGAATGTGCATTACATCCCCGTGCACACGCAGCCTTTTTATCAAAAAAGGGGCTTTGCTTGGGGCGATTTTCCGCAAGCAGAAGCCTATTATCAGGGGGCGATTTCTTTACCGATGTTCCCCACTTTGAGCGAGGCGCAACAGGATGAGGTGGTGGTGGCGCTGCAAAAGGCGTTGACGTGACGGTCTGTGTGATTCCCGCTCGGGGTGGCAGCAAACGCATTGCTCGGAAAAATCTGCGCGAGTTTTGTGGCAAACCGATGCTGGTGTGGTCTATTGAAGCGGCGCTAGAGAGCGGTTGTTTTGCGGCGGTGATGCTTTCCACGGAAGATGAAGAGATTGCTGAGCTTGCTCGTGCGCACGGCGCAGAGGTGCCTTTTGTGCGTCCCGCTGAGTTGGCGGACGATTACGCAACTACGGGAGCGGTGATGGCACACGCGGTGGCGTGGTTGGCGGAAAAGAGCCGTGAGGCGCAGGAGGCCTGCTGCCTTTATGCCACCGCGCCGTTTGTGCAAGCGCAGGATCTGCGCGACGGTTTGCAGCGTTTGCGTGAATCGCAGGCAGAGTATGTTTTTAGCGTCACCGATTACGCCTTTCCCATTCAGCGCGCTTTGCGTTTGCAGGCCGACGGTTCGGTGGCGATGTTTCAGCCTGAGCAGTTTCAAACACGTTCACAGGATTTGGAGCAGGCGTACCACGATGCGGGGCAGTTTTATTGGGGCAAAAGCGCAGCGTGGCTGAGTGCAAAGCCGGTGTTTGAATCGGCCTTACCGCTGATTTTGCCCTCTCATCGAGTACAGGACATCGACACGGAAGAGGATTGGCGGCGGGCGGAGTGGCTGTTTAAAGCGATGTTGGCCAGCCGATGAAGGTTGCCTTTCGAGTGGATGCCTCATTGGAGATGGGCAGTGGTCATCTGATGCGCTGTTTGACCTTGGCCGAGGAGTTGAGAACACAGGGCGCGGATGTACTTTTTGTTTGCCGTGAACATCTTGGTCACATGGCTGAGTTTGTTCGGCAGCGCGGTTTTGAGGTTTTTCTGTTGCCACGCAATCAGGACGTTGAGTTGAGTCGAGACGATGATTTACCTGCACACGCGCCGTGGTTGGGCTGTGATTGGCAGGTGGATGCACAGCAGACTCGGCAACAGATTCAGAGCCTTCAGCTTGAGTGGTTGGTGGTAGACCATTATGCCTTGGATGCGCGCTGGGAATCTGAACTGCGCGACTGTTGTCAGCAGATTATGGTGATTGATGATTTGGCGGATCGGCAGCACGATTGTGATCTGTTGTTGGATCAGACTCTGGGGCGTTTGGCAGTGGAGTACGCTAATTTGGTACCGTCAGACTGCAAAACAGTGACGGGGTCAGACTACGCGCTGTTGCGACCTGAATTTGCTCAGTGGCGTGAGCGAAGTTTGCAGCGGCGGAAAGCGCCTGAGTTGCGGCACATTTTGATCAGCTTGGGGGGCGTGGATCAGGACAACGTGACGGGGCAGGTGTTGGCGGCTTTAAAAACAGTCTCTTTAGTCGAAGAGTGCCAGATTACGGTGGTGATGGGCGCGCAGGCTCCGCATTTGTCTGCGGTGCAGGCTGCGGCAGCGCAGATGCCGTGGTTGACGCAGGTGCGGGTCAATATCAGCACGATGGCTGAGGTGATGGCGCAAAGTGATTTGGCCATCGGTGCGGCAGGGAGCAGCTCTTGGGAGCGCTGTTGTTTGGGGCTGCCGACGTTGCTGCTGGTGTTGGCGGAGAACCAAAAAGTGAGTGCTCAGGCGCAGCAACAGGCGGGGTCGGTGGTGTTGTTGTGCCGCGAGTCTCTGCCTGATGATCTACGAGAAGCGATGCAGCGAATGGCTGTGACAGACGTGCTGGCGGATTTGAGCGTTAATGCACGGAAGCTGTGTGATGGCTTGGGGGCGCGGCGGGTGGTGTCTTGTTTATCGGTGGTGGCATAACATGGGTTCACCTTTGCGGATCATGCGGCGTGAGGATCTGTCATCGGTGCTTGAATGGCGCAATCGCCCTGAGGTGCGCAGCTGTATGTTGACTCAACATGAGATTCGTTGGGATGAGCATTGTGCTTGGTTTGAACGAGCCAGCCGAGATCCGCGCAAGCGCTTGTTTATTTTTGAGCAGGAGGGTTCTTTGGGCTTTGCCCATTTGAGCTGCATTAATGCCACGGTGGCGGAGTGGGGCTTTTATTTGGCTGCTGGGGCGAAAAAAGGCGCGGGGACGTTGCTGGGTTTGGCGACCTTGCGTTATGCGTTTGAGACGTTGGCTCTGCACAAGGTTGCAGGACAGGCCTTGGCCGATAACAGCCGTTCAATTGCGTTGCATCATAAGCTGGGTTTTCGGCGTGAAGGTGAGTTGCGTGATCATCATTTTGACGGTGAACGGCATTGCACTCTGCTCTGTTTTGGTCTGTTGCAACAGGAGTGGTGCGAGAAGTGGGTAGGGCAAAATGAATAAACAGGCGATAAACATTGCGCAACGCCGGATTGCGCGAAACGAACCGCCTTATGTGATTGCTGAACTGTCGGCGAACCATAACGGCCAGTTAGAAAAGGCCTTGCAGATTATCGAGGTGGCAAAAAGGTCAGGTGCTGATGCGGTGAAGCTGCAAACCTATCGCCCCGATACCATCACTCTGGATTGTGACTCTGAAGAGTTTCAAATTAAAGGGGGTTTGTGGGATGGGCGTACTTTGTATGAGCTTTATGAAGAAGCGCACATGCCGTGGGAGTGGCATAAACCGCTGTTTGAGTATGCTCAGAAATTAGGCATTACGATGTTCAGCTCGCCTTTTGATAACAGTGCCGTGGATCTGTTGGAAGATCTAAATACACCGGCGTATAAAATTGCTTCTTTTGAGGCAGTGGATCTGCCCTTAATTAAGTACGTCGCTGCAACGGGAAAACCGATGATCATCTCCACCGGCATGGCCAATGCCGAGGAGATGGCCGAAGCGGTGCAAGCGGCTCGTGATGGCGGCTGTCAGGAACTGGCTTTGCTGCATTGCGTCAGTGGTTATCCCGCTCCGGCGGGGGATTACAATCTGCGTACGATGGTGGATATGCAGCAGAAATTTGACCTGCCCATTGGTCTTTCTGATCACACCATCGACAATACTACTGCCATTGCCAGTGTTGCTTTGGGTGCGTGCATTATTGAAAAGCACGTCACCTTGGATCGCAGCGGGGGTGGGCCGGATGACCGTTTTTCTTTGGAGCCAAAAGAGTTGGCTGCTCTCTGTGAAGGTGCTAAAACAGCATGGTCGGCCTTGGGTAAAGTCAATTACGGTCGGAAATCGAGTGAGCAGGGTAATGTGCAGTTTCGTCGTTCGCTCTATTTCGTTAAAGATATGCAGGCCGGTGAGGTGATTGCAGCAGAGTGTGTGCGCAGTGTGCGACCTGGATTTGGTTTGGCTCCTAAGTATTTGGATGCGATTCTGGGGCGGCGTTTGTTGCACTCTGTTTCAGCTAACACCGCCGTTCGTTTTGAACTGTTGGCCGATGTTTGATCATACATTATGAAAATACTGTTTATTGAGAATCGCTATAAAACTCATTTCTGGAAAGCTCTGGCGGCGGAGCTGCAAGAGCGGGGCTGTGAGGTTCTCTTCTTGATTCAAAACCACCGTTTTGAGGTGGAGGGTTTTCCTAATGCGGTGATCCCGTATCCGCGCAAAAAAGAGCGTGTGGATTCGGGGGCTGAGTTTGGGTTTATAGAAACAGCCGACAGAAGCTGCAACTGTTTTGCAGGTAACAGTCACCACTATCGTTTTTATTATGAAAAAATTTCAGCAGTGATTGCAGAGTATCAGCCTGATTTAGTGGTGGGTGAAGCGACGGTGTTTCATGAGTTGTTGGCGATTCAGATTTGTCGTGAAGAAGAGATTGTTTACCTTAACCCGAGCAGTTCGAGTTATCCAAAAAATCGGTTTTCGTTGTATCAATACGATACCAAGTTGGCTTATAGGGGCAGTGCTGAGACCTGTTCTGATGCGCGTTGTGATGAGCTTATTGAGGCGATTTCACAGCGCAAAATTCAACCCGATTATATGTTGAAGCATCAAGTGGATCAGGCGTTTGATGATGATAAAACCTACCCGCAGCCGGGCTCGTGGCGTGATCGCAATATTATTTTGCAGGCTTACGCTGCTGGGGAGCGTTACAACACCCCGCACCCGTTGCGAAAATTATTGCACGATCGCCGTCTAAGCCAATTAAAAATTGAGTGGAATGCCTTGGCAGCCGAACGCGCTGATTCTATGGCGGATAAAAAAATCATTTTGTACCCTTTGCAGATGCAGCCGGAAGCCAATCTTGATGTGTGGGGGCAGAAACACCGCGATCAAGCGGAGTTGGTGGCGATGCTGGCAAAGGCGTTGCCTGATGATTGCTGTTTGTTGGTGAAGGCAAACCCTAAAGTAAAATACGAATTGAATGAGGCTCTGTTGGCGCGGGTGCGCGAGAATAAAAACAGTGTGCCGTTGGCATTGGCAGTGAAGATGGAAGAGGTTTTTCCTCAAGCGGATTTGATTGTTACCGTGACCGGCACGATTGCCATTGAGGCGGTGTTAAGCGGAAAACCGTTGGCGCTGTTGGGGGAGAGTGTGGTGAAGGGCGGTGCAGGGGTGATTTGGCTGGATCAAGCTGCGGAGCTGAGTGCGGCTCTGGAACGTTTGGCGGCGGGTTTTCCTACGGCTACGCAAGAGGAGAAACGGGCTTTGATCCGTCGCCTGCTCAGCAGCAGTTACGCGGGTTTGATCAGTGATCCTTGCCATGCGCCCACCTGTCTTGATGCTGAAAACATAAAACAGGTGGCAACGGTGATTCACGCTGCTGTGCAGGGTAAATAAAGTGAAACAGAAACTTGCAGCGCTTGTTGCGTTGATTTTACCGCCCTTTTTTTTAAAGAATTATATTCTGTCCCTGCTGGGTTGGCGGATTAAAGGCCGTGTGCGCATTGGTTTTTCTTACATTGAGGTGAAGTCTGTCTTGCTGGCGGAGGGGGTGGTGATTGGTCATGCTAATTTTATTAAAAATGATCTTTTGGTTATGGAAGAATTCGCCTATATTCAACATGTAAATCGCTTGTCTGGTCCGTTTGCGTGTGTGCTTAAAAAAAAGGCGGGCATTGGTGTATTTAATGTGATTAAGAGGGCTAAAAAACCGCTTGTTTGGGGGCGCTCCATGTTAAAACTTGGGTATTTATCAAAAATCACCTCTCACCATGTTGTTGATTGCTGTCGTTCAGTAAGGGTGGGTGATTATTCTATTCTGGCAGGGCGAGGTAGCCAAATGTGGACACACGGCTATCTTCATGCGCCGACAGGGGCGGGTCGTTTTCGCCTTGATGGTCGCATCACTATTGGTAATAACGTTTATATTGGTTCTGCTTCTGTGATTAATCCGGGGGTTAAAATTGGCGATAAAATCACCCTTGGGGCGCATTCGTCAATTGCAAAGTCACTGTTGCAACCGGGGCTGTATGTCAGCCAAGAATTGCGTTACATTCCTTTGGATTATATGGCGGTAAAAGCGCGTTATCCCGAAGTGCAGGTTCCTAATTTGGTTGAAACTGTGGTAAATAAAAAGTTACCACATTAAGATGTGGCAACGTGTTCTTTTACATGCTTCATTGTTTTCTATTTCAAAAGTAGCGGTTTTAATATCGCCTTTTTTTGCTGCTTATTTACTCTCTATTGACGATTATGGTGAACTGGAGCGGGCTTTGGCAACGGCCTCTCTGTTGGCGGTTTTTCTTTCTATGGGGATGCCTGCCGTTATTGCGTATGCGATTGTCAAGCAAGAGGCTTGGGCGCGTGTGGTTTCAGCGTTGCGCTATTTGATTTTATTGCTTGCTGTGTTTCTGTTGATGAATTTTGTTGGAAGCTTTTTGTTTGCTTCCCAACTTTCTTTTTCACTGTTGTTGGTCGTGTCAATGTTAGGCCTGTTTGTAGGGCAGAGTGGCTTAGCGGCGTACATGAAAGCGTCAGGAATGGGCGCGTATGCTTCGGTGGTGGAGAGCAGTCTTTATCTGGGTTTGCTGTTGTTTCTCTGTTTTTTATGGATTGCGCCAAACCGATATGATTGGATTGTGGTGTTTTACACTCTGCTCTCTGCTGCTATGTTGTTGGTTTTTGTCTTGTTGCAGTCAAAAATCAAACAACGTTTGCAGAGGGTTCAATATGATCTTAAAGGGGTTTTAAAAGCCGGTTTTCCTATGATGTTGGCTGGATCCATGTCCATGCTGATGTTGTTTTTTCCTCGGCTTTTTTTGGGTTATTTTGCTTCTTTGTCAGAATTGGCTGAATTTTCCCTACTGTTTCGTTTGGCTGCCATCGCCATTGTAGTACATCAATTTGTGCTAACCCTATTTTTCAAAAATATCTTTCAGATGAGTTTTGAAAACTTTTCTCGTGTGCTGTTGTGGGTTCCGTTAGCTGTGTTTTTTGTAGTGGTACTGGGTTTTGGTGTTTTGCATCTTCTGGTAACGCAGGCGGTTTTTGATCTGGGAGAGTATTCGGCGTTGAATGAGTCTGTGCAGCGTCAAGCCATTATCGCACTCTGCCTCTTTTTTTGGTCTTTGACGGCTCTGTTGGAAGGGGTTCTGTTTCGAGATGAGCAGGCTAAAAAGCAGTTGTTTGCCGTTGTGTTGGGTCTCTCTTCGATGTTGGTTTTTACGTTTCTTTTGCTGGTGTGGGGAGAGATGGATCAGATCGTTATGGTCTTATGGGCTTGGTTGCTGGGCTTGATGGTGACGGTGGGGTGGCAAATTCGAACGTTAGAACGGTTGGGAAAAACAGCGAAGAGTGTGCGTTGTTTAAAATGGCTCTCGCCCGTGGCGTTATTCATTTTGTTTGTCGGTGTTTCTCTGTCAGATCAAATCAGTGTGGTTTGATCTGCTGTGTTATATTACCCTCCTTAAATTCGTGCGGCGGCGCGATAATGATGATAGGCGTTGATGATGAAGGTGGCTTTGGTTCACGATTGGCTGGTGACGTACGCGGGTGCTGAAAAAGTGCTTGAGCAGATGCTGCTTTGTTACCCCGATGCGGATGTGTTTAGCTTGATTGACTTTTTGCCGGAAGATGAGCGGGCTTTCTTGCAGGGGAAGTGCGTTAAGACTTCTTTTTTGCAAAAATTGCCGTGGGCAAAATCAAAATACCGTGCCTATTTGCCCTTGATGCCGCTGGCCATTGAGCAGTTTGACCTGTCTCAATACGATTTGGTTATCTCCAGTAGCCATGCAGTGGCAAAAGGGGTTCTGACCGGCCCAGATCAATTGCACATCAGCTATGTTCACTCGCCGATTCGTTACGCTTGGGATATGCAACATGAGTATTTAAAACAGTCGGGGCTGGCGACGGGGGTGAGGGGCTTTTTTGTTAAGTGGATGTTGCATAAAATAAGAATCTGGGATTGTCGCACCGCCTACGGTGTGGATCACTTTATCGCCAATTCAAAGTTTATTGCGCGGCGCATTGAAAAAGTCTATCGACGTGAGTCGGAGGTGATTTACCCCCCTGTAGATGTCTCTGCCTTCTCTTATGTTGAAGATAAAGAAGAATTTTATCTAACCGCTTCAAGGCTGGTGCCTTATAAACGGGTGGATTTGGTGGTGGATGCCTTTGCACAGATGCCGGAGAAACGTCTGATTGTGATTGGCGATGGGCCTGAGATGAAAAAAATTCAAAAAAAGGCCACGGATAACATTAGCGTTTTGGGTTATCAGTCTTTTGAGGTTTTGAAAGAGCACATGCAACGCGCTAAGGCGTTTGTCTTTGCCGCTGAGGAAGATTTTGGCATTATGCCCGTGGAGGCACAGGCCTGTGGAACGCCGGTGATTGCGCTGCAAAAAGGCGGTGCGTGTGAAACGGTGGTGAATGAGCGCACGGGTCTGTTTTTTCAGCAGCAAACGGTTTCTGCACTCTGTGATGCGGTGGAAAAATTTGAAAGTCAAGATTGGTCTGGCAATACGGCGTTGTGCCGTGAGCAGGCGTTGCAGTTTTCCGCTGAGCGGTTTAGAGATGAGTTTGTGCGGTTTGTTAGTGAAAGATGGCAAGGGTTAGAGCAGCGTGGAGAGTAAAACGATTTTTTCCAATGTGAAAGCAGTGATTTTAGCCGGTGGTAGTGGCTCGCGTCTCTGGCCTCATTCACGGGAACATTTACCCAAGCAGTTTCTTAATCTGGCGGGGGATAAAAGTTTATTGGCCTCGACGGTGGAGCGTTTGCAGCCGTACCTTGACAAAGAAGACGTGTTGATTGTAACAAACGATCAGCAAGCCTCTGGCGAGGCGTATCAGCTGTTGTCGGCTTATCAGACCTTGCTGGAGCCGGTGGGGCGAAATACCGCCGCTGCCATTGGTTTGGCGGCGCTTTTTTTACGCCAACAAGAGTCTGAATGTGACCCTGTGATGCTGGTTTTACCTGCAGATCATCTGATTCAAAATGTGTCTGCGTTTCATGCGGTGTTGAAAAAAAGCGTGTTGGCTGCAAAAGAGGGGGCGTTGGTGACCTTTGGCATTCAGCCCAGCCGAGCGGACAGCGGTTTTGGTTACATTAAAGCACGGGCGTCAGAGTCGAAGGATGGCCGCTGCTCTGTGGTGAAGTTTGTGGAAAAGCCGGATGCCAAAACAGCCCAACGCTATCTGGATGAGGGCGATTATTTTTGGAATTCAGGCATGTTTGTCTGGAAAGCTTCTAGCATATTGGCGCAGATTGAGTGCCATTTGCCTGATTTGTTTGCTGTGCTTGAGAAAATTGAGGCCGCTTGGAAAGCAGGGGTGGAGCATCAACAGGCGATCAGTGATCTGTTTCCTTCTATGCCCAACATTTCCATTGATTGCGGTGTGTTGGAAAAGGTGATTGCAGCAGGTACTCCGCTGTTGGTCTTTCCCTGTGATCTGGCGTGGTCTGATGTGGGCAGTTGGGACGCCGTGCATGAGATGTTGCCAAAAGATGAAGCTAACAATGTGTTGGTGGGCAATGCGGTGGCCTTGGGCTGCAAAAACAGCTTGATTCACAGCAGTCACCGTTTGGTTGCGGCGGTGGGGGTGGAGGATCTCTGTGTGGTTGAAACCGCCGATGCTCTGTTGATCTCCAAACGAGGCGAAACGCAGCGCGTACGTGAGGTGGTGGATGAGTTGAAGCGGCGTAATGCACAAGAACAACGTTTACATTTAACCGTGCGCCGCCCTTGGGGCGAATACACCGTGCTTGAGCAGCGCCTAGGTTTTAAAATGAAGCGCATTACAGTTGATGAAGGGGCTTCAATCTCTCTGCAGCGCCACCAACACCGTTCGGAGCATTGGGTGGTGGTGTCGGGAACGGCCACTGTGACCTGTGATGATGAGGTGAAAATCGTGACCTGCAATCAATCCACCTACATCCCTGTGGGGAGCAAGCATCGCTTGGATAATCGAGGCAAGATCCCATTGCAATTGATTGAAATTCAGGTGGGTGAATATCTGGAAGAGGATGACATTGAGCGTTTTGATGATCTATATGGACGTTAAGAGTACTTAAGTTATGTTTTAAAATGGCTTATATTTTTATACATATCGTGTAGAATGTCGCCAATTTTGACCAGCTCCTACTGCTTTAGGGCGAGTGAAGTGTACTATTTATGCCATTAAGTGACAGACAGACCCTTTTAGTGACGGGAGGAGCCGGTTTTATCGGCGCTAACTTTGTGTTGGAGTACCTTGCACTGACAGAGAACAGTCGAGTTATCAACCTGGATAAACTGACTTATGCGGGTAATTTAAGCAGCTTGGCGGCTTATTCTTCAGATCCTCGGCATATTTTCATTAAAGGTGATATCGGAGATCGCCAGTTGTTGGCCAAGCTACTGGAAGAATATCAGCCGAGTGCGGTGATTAACTTTGCCGCAGAGAGCCATGTGGATCGTTCGATTCATGCACCTGAGGCCTTTGTGCAGACCAATGTGATGGGCACTTTTAACCTATTGGAATCGGTGCGGGTCTATTGGCAGGCGTTGGGTGAGACAGAGGCGGCTGAATTTCGTTTTTTACATGTCTCTACTGATGAGGTCTATGGCTCCCTAGATATGCAGGAGCCTGCGTTCACAGAACGGCACCCTTATGCTCCTAACAGCCCCTATTCGGCTTCTAAAGCGGCCTCGGATCATATGGTGCGTGCGTATCATCACACCTATGGTTTGCCGGTCTTGACCACCAATTGCTCGAATAATTACGGTCCGTTGCAGTTTCCAGAAAAATTGATTCCACTGATTATTCATAACGCTTTGGCAGGTAAATCAATTCCTATTTACGGTGATGGTCAAAATATTCGAGATTGGCTCTATGTAAGTGACCATTGTGCTGCCATTCGAGCGGTGTTGGAAAAGGGGCGCTTGGGTGAGGTGTACAACATTGGGGGGATTATGAAAAAAGCAATTTGGATATTGTGCATACGGTGTGTGATATTTTAGATGAATTGCTGCCCGAGTCATCACACAGACCACATAAAAGCCTGATTAAATTTGTCAGTGATCGCCCTGGTCACGATCGTCGTTACGCCATTGATCCAACCAAAATTGCTACTGAAATTCAGTGGCAGCCTAAAGAGACCTTTGAGTCGGGTATTCGAAAAACCGTGACTTGGTACCTTGAAAATCAGAGTTGGGTGGAGCAAATTGTCTCCGGTGAATACCAAAATTGGTTGGCGGAAAATTACGGAGAGCGAGGGTGAGCAGAAAAGGGATTATCTTAGCGGGTGGCTCTGGTACGCGGCTGTACCCGATCACGCAGGTGGTCTCTAAACAACTGTTGCCGGTCTATGATAAGCCGATGATCTACTATCCGCTCTCCACCTTAATGTTGGCGGGCATCCGAGATATTTTGATCATCTCTACTCCTGAAGACATTGGCCGTTTTGAGCGGTTATTGGGCAGTGGCGCGCGCTGGGGGTTGAACATCTGTTATGAGGTTCAACCCTCTCCTGATGGCTTGGCTCAGGCTTTTCTGATTGGCAAAACATTTATCGGTAATGATCCCTCTGCGCTGATTCTGGGTGATAATATTTTTCATGGCCATGATTTTACTGAGCTTCTTGTGCCTGCTTCCGAGCAGCAAGAGCACGGCGCTACGGTGTTTGCCTATCAAGTCAGTGATCCTGAGCGTTACGGTGTGGTTGAGTTTGATAAGACGGGTAAAGTGTTGAGCTTAGAAGAAAAACCAGAGCAAGCAAAATCCAATTACGCCATTACTGGGCTCTATTTTTACGATAATCAAGTGGTGGATATTGCTTCAGAGATTAAACCCTCTGCGAGGGGTGAGCTGGAAATCACCGATGTAAACCGTTGTTATTTAGCGCAGGGTGAGTTGAATGTCTCTGTGATGGGGCGAGGGTATGCTTGGTTGGATACGGGTACCCACAGTTCATTGCTGGAAGCCTCACAGTTTGTTGAGGTTTTGGAGCGTCGTCAGGGTCTGAAAGTCTCTTGTCCTGAGGAGATTGCATGGCGTATGGGTTATATTGATGATGAGGCGCTGGAAGCGTTGGCGGTACCTTTGATGAAAAATGGTTATGGGGCGTATTTGATGAAGATTTTATCTTCTGGTCTTTCGTAGGCTTAGCGTGTTTTAATATTGTAATTATACGATTTTTTTATTTTTTTCAGGCGTTAGGCTCTTTTATTGTGAGATTTTCACTGGCGGTACCGACACTTAATGCTGGAGAATTATGGAAAGATTTTCTACAGGCTTTATCTGAACAAACGTTACAGCCCGATGAAGTTTTAGTGATTGATTCAGGGTCATGTGATGATACTGTTTCTTTAGCAAAGAAAGCTGGGTGTAATGTTCATGAAATAAAAAGAGATGAGTTTAATCACGGAAGTACCAGACAACTTGCTGTGGAAATGTTATCAAGTAATGATGTGATTGTTTTTATGACTCAAGACGTCTTACTTAATTCACCGAAATCATTTGCCATATTGATGGATTCTTTTAAGAAAGATGGATCCAAGTCCATAGGTGCGGTTTGTGGTCGGCAGCTTCCACATCACAATGCGAACCTAATAGCTGCGCATTCTAGATTGTATAATTACAAAAATAATTCATCTATTTTTACAAAAAATGATATTTCAAAACTTGGCATGAAAGCAACGTTTATGTCGGATTCCTTTTCTGCATACCGTGTGGAGGTATTACGTAATGTTGGGGGGTTTGAGAAAAATATAATTGTTTGTGAAGATGCTTTATTAGCAGGCAAAATGTTGCTGGCAGGGTATAGTACTGTCTATACTGCTGACTCCACAGTGCGCCATTCCCATAATTTTAAATTGATGGAAGAAGCGCAGAGGTATTTTGACATTGGGGTCGCTCATTCCAGTCAAGAATGGTTTATAGATACGTTTGGAGAGCCTGAAGGCGAAGGTTTCCGATATATGAAATCAGAGTTTAATTATCTTGTTAAAAAAAATCCTTTTGTTCTTCCTTCGGCGTTTGTTAGAAATTTTTTAAAGTATATTTTTTATCGGATAGGAAGAAGAGAAAAATACTTTCCAGTTAAAATTAAAAAAATATTGAGTTATCAAAAATATTTTTGGGAAAATAAAAATGTCTAGTGAGGGTATGAAGAGCAGTAACACCGTTTGGCATAGTGCTACTGTCACAAGAGAGAGAAGAGAGGCACAAAGTGGCCATAAAGGTGTAGTTCTATGGTTTACTGGTTTGTCAGGTTCAGGTAAGTCGACGTTAGCGCATGCGGTAGAGGAAGAACTTTATCAACGAGATTGTCGTACGTTTGTTTTGGATGGCGATAATGTTCGTCATGGATTATGTGGTGATCTAGGATTTGGAGAGCATGATCGACAGGAAAATATTCGGCGAGTGGGTGAGAGCACTAAATTATTTGTTGAGGCTGGTGTAATCACTTTAACCGCTTTTATTTCCCCTTTTCAGGAGGATCGAAATCGAGTGCGTAGTATGTTTCCTCATGGTGAATTTTTGGAAATTTTTTGTTCATGCCCTTTAAGTATCTGTGAAGAGCGCGATGTTAAGGGTTTGTATCAACGTGCTCGCGCTGGTGAAGTTAAGAACTTTACTGGCATTGATTCACCATATGAAGAGCCTGTGAAGCCAGAATTAATTGTTGATACTGGAAGCTTGCCTTTAAATGAAAGCGTGAATCAGGTTATGGAATTGCTTGTTTCTCGAGGTATGGTAAAGCACACTTTATAGCAGTAGTTATATGAAAAAAAACTCTCCTCTTCTCCATTCTTTAGATGATTGGTTGTCTTCTCCAGATAAATCATTTGAGTGGCCTTATCAGGCTATGCGTGAAAAAAATTGGCTAGAGGCAATTTTTCGTTGGTCTGTATTACGAAAAGCATATCCAGAACACCCTGCTGTTTGGTGTCAAGCGTCGGCTGTATATATTGAATTGGGTGAGCTGGATAAAGCAGAAGAACTTTTAGTTTACGCTCGTCAACATTTTCCAAACAATCCAAATACTTTTGTACAGTCCGCTGATATAAAATGTCGCCAGAAGAAATGGAGAGAGGCTGATGTTTTATTGAGTCAAGCGCGTGAATTTTTTCCTAATGTAGTTTCGGTTTGGGTAAAATCGGCAGAATACGCATTGCATCAAGGTGATGCTGATCAATTTGATGTGTACAGTGAGCAGGTTCGACTGTGTTCACTGAACCAAAATTTGCCAGATCCTTTTATTCAATATGCTGAATTAGCAATGAAAGCCAATCAGTGGGAGAAGGCTTTAGGTCGGTGGATGTTATTGCGAAAGAACTTTCCAGACTTACCTGTGGGTTATCTTCGTGCCGCTGAGGCTTCCCGAAAATTAGGGCGAAGTAAAGAGGCTCGTCAATTGACTTTGGCACAGCAATATGGGACTAACATTTCTGATGATTTTCAAAATAATGAACGTACTTTAATACCGCATGTTGGCCATACGAATGTGGGTGGATTGATAGAGTTAATATGGACTAAAGCAAAGTTTAACTTACGTTCGGAAGTGCATCGTAATTATCTTAGTTATGGATGGTGGGTGCTTGAGCCATTAATGTACATGATTGTTTATTATGTTGTATTTGGTCTGCTGTTGAGTCGGGGAGGGCAGGATTACCCCGTTTTTTTGCTGACGGGCTTGGTTCCCTGGATGTGGTTTATGAAAGCTGTCAGCACGAGTAGTGGTAGTATTTTGTCTGGACAAAATCTTATGCTACAAGTTGGTCTGCCATCTATTGTCTTTCCATTGGTAAGCATTCTACAAGCGACGATTAAGCAATTACCTGTATTTATTTTATTATTGGGATTTGTTTGGTTGCAGGGAAATTCTCCCTCCATTCATTGGTGGGTTTTAATCCCAGTGGTTATTGTTCAGCTGCTTTTAGTGATGGTTAGTGCCTGTGTTGTGGCGGCCGTGATTCCTTTTATACGTGATTTATCTTATCTAGTGCCTACTGGGTTAACATTTTTAATGTTTATGTCGGGAATTTTTTACGATTATCGAAATATATCGGAAGAGTGGCAGGATGTATTCTTACTTAACCCAATGGCTTTTTTACTGAAGTGTTACCGGGAAATATTAATGGATGGCATTTCTCCAGATTTGGTGACTCTAGCGTGGTGGGGAGCTGGTAGTGTTACGGCTTGTTTTATGTTGTTATTATTGTATCAGAAATTGCGATATATTTTTCCTAGAGTGGTTATGGAGTAAAGATGGAGCCGGTTATTTCATTGAAGAATGTGGCGGTAAGATACAAGCGTAGTGGAGGCCTGTTCAGAAAAAAAAATTATTATGAGGCTCTCAAGTCAATAACGTTGGATATTTACTCTGGTGAATCGTTAGGTATTCTTGGTCGTAATGGTGCAGGTAAATCAACTTTATTGCGACTTATTTCTGGGGTGATTCGTCCGGATCGTGGAAGCGTTGTTAATCGTGGTGTTTCTGTTTCTCTATTGGCTCTACAGGCAGGGTTCGATGCTAATTTAAGTGGAAGGGATAATGCAATTATCGGTGGTATGTTACAAGGATGTTCTCGGGTAGCCGTTGAAAAAGAGTTGGATAAAATTCATGAGTATTCTGAGTTGGGAGATTTTTTCTTTGAGCCGGTAAGAACATACTCGACGGGCATGCGAACTCGGTTGGGGTTTTCTATTAGCACGATTATTAGCCCCGATGTGTTGTTGGTAGATGAAGTACTCAGTGTGGGTGATAAAAATTTTAAAGAGAAGGCAGAACGTACGATGGTGGCAAAAATGCAATCTCAACAGACCGTGGTTTTAGTGTCACATTCCCATCATCAGATTGCACGTTTGTGTGATCGTGCTGTGTTGATTGATGAAGGGGTGAGTGTGATTTCTGGAAGGCCATGTGATGTTCTTAAAATATACGAAGGTCGATTAAATGTTACGGGTAATAGTTGATAAATTTTTATCATAACCAAAAATGATAAAAATATTCTTCTTTTTGTATGGAATATCCACATTTTTTATAAAGATTACATGCGGGGATATTTGTTCCTTGAGTGACAACTTGTCCGAATTTATACCGATGTTGGATAAACCAGGATTGAGCTGATCGAACAAGTTTTTCGCCATATTTTTTCCCTCTATGGTCTCTATCTATGGCAACTAAGCCTATATCACCGACTCCGTTTTTATTTCCTAGTGTAATTATCCCTATTATTTTTGTTTTTTCTTGAATAACAAGGACTTCATCTGAAATTTCCTTTTTTATGGATTTATTTGCCCATATTTTGTATAAGGCAATAAATTTCTCTCTTGGTATGTTTTTATCTATAGAGAATCTTGAATATTCCCCACTTTGTATTGCTAAGTTTTCAATATCTTTGGTTGGCATTGATTTGTCGTATGGCTTTATCATATGATAATATTGTTTATTTATGTTTTCTAATTGGTCTAGGTTGATGTTAAATGTGGTTTTTTTATCTGTAAGTTTTCCATTAAAATTTTTCAAAATACATGGGTTTATTTTGTTAATAGATGAGTAATAGACGAGTTTTTTGTTGTTATTTTTTAGCTGGATAAGGATTGTTGACAATTCCTCATTGTTTAAATTTATTCTTGTTATTTTAGAAGTTTGTAGTCCAAAAAAATCAGTGTCCCAGTTTAAGTTTTCATAGTATGTTTTATTTATATTTTTCATCTCCTCCCCCCTTTTTTTTAGTATAAATTTTACGGATAATGGTATATGGTCTTTTTTTCGTCTCTAAAAATATTTTAGAGAGATATATTCCTATGACACCTAGGGATGACATTGTAAGGCCTCCAAGAAACCATATAGACGCTATGACCGATGTCCACCCTAATAATGGTTTTAAAAAAAATATCCATTGGATGACTAGGTACGTAATATAGGTTCCAGATAAAAAAGAAATTATAAATCCCAAGTAAAATATGCTGATTAATGGTGCGTTGCTAAATGAGGTGATGGCATTAACAAGTAAAGAAATTTTTTTATGAATAGTGTATGTGCTTTTACTTGAGCTATGTTTTTTTATTTTTTGTGGCTGTTGGTCAAACCCTGTAAGATGCCAGAGTCCCATTATAAATACTTCTCGTTCTTTGTGGAGTAATAGTGCATTGACATATCGTTTAGTCATTAAGCGAGCAGTAACACTATTTTCTGTTAGAGACATACCTGTCATTTTATTGAATATGTACCAAAACCACTGTCCACTCCAGCGCTCAAATATACCACCTTTTCTTTGAATCTGTGAGCCATAAATAACATCACATTGTTGCTTTTCAATTTCATGAAAAAAATTGAGTAACCATTCAGGTTCTTCTTCTAAATCGCTGTCAATTAAAAAAATAAGCTCCCCTTTAGCATAGGAAAGTCCCGTCATCATGGCTTTGTGGTGACCAAAATTGCGTGATAGATCAATTACAGTTATATGTGGGTCAATTTCAGTAAATTCAGATGCGATGTTAAGGCTATTATCTGGTGAGCCATCGTTTACCAGTATGATTTCATAATCATTACCAACGAGCTTCTGAGCTACAATACTAGTGCGTCGATAAAATTCATCTATATGTATAGATGAATGGTAAAGTGTTGTAACAATGGAGAGCTTCATTAAGCTATTATTTCCTTCACTTGTTTCGGTCGAGTAAGTAAAAAATTGTGTATATTTTATGAATCTTAATGGTGATTAAAATTTTTATAGCTAGTTTTTAAAAAATTTAACTTATAAGATTAAGGGATTTTTTAAGGTTCAGAATGATATAGTCTTGTTGTTCATTACTTAAGCCAACCCAGAGGGGTAGGCGAATTAATTGTTTAGATAAGGTATTCGTTACGTTAAGAGAGCCATGTGTGCGGCCATATCTCTTTCCGGCAGGAGATGAATGAAGGGGAACATAGTGAAAAACCGAATTGATACCATTACATTTAAGTTCTTGAAGTATTTTTTGTCGGTTTATGTTTTTTTCAAGTAAAATATAGTACATATGGGCATTATGTTGACAGGTGCTCGGTATGATAGGACGACGAAGGATGCCATTTTTTTCTAGTGGTTCCAATAGTTGATGGTAACGCTGCCAAATATTTAGGCGTTCTTGTGTAATTATTTTCGCTTCTTCAATTTGAGCCCATAGAAAGGCAGAAATTAATTCACCTGGGAGAAATGAAGAGCCAATATCTTGCCATGTGTATTTATCTATTTCACCACGAAAAAACTGATTTCGGTCTGTTCCTTTTTCACGAATAATTTCAGATCGTACGCTTAATTCTGGGTTATTGACCAATAATGCTCCGCCTTCTCCAGAAATTATATTTTTAGTCTCATGGAAGCTATAAGTTCCTATATCTCCTATACTTCCAAGAGCTCGTCCTTTATAACTTGCCATAACTCCTTGGGCCGCATCTTCTATTACTTTAAGCTTATATTTTTTGGCAATAGATATTATAGTGTCCATTTCACAGGCTACACCTGCATAATGAACGGGAACAATGGCGCGTGTATTAGGGGTAATAGCAGATTCTATTAGATTTTCATTAATATTAAGGGTGTCTTCGTGTATATCGATAAATACAGGTACTCCTCCACGAAGTACAAAAGCATTGGCAGTGGATACAAAGGTGTAAGACGGCATGATAATTTCATCACCAGGCTGAATGTCTAATAATAGGGCTGACATTTCTAGAGCTGCGGTACAAGAATGGGTGAGTAGTGCTTTATTACATCCGGTATTTTTTTTCTAGCCACTTGTGACAATGTTGAGTATACGGGCCATCGCCTGATAATTTTCCATTGAAGTGTGATTGAGCAATATAATAAAGCTCTTTGCCTGTCATATAGGGCTTATTGAAAGGAATATTTTTCATTTTTTTCTTTGGGCAACGATTAATAAACTTCCGCCAGCTATATTTGGAAGCCAGTTTGATATATGGTTTTCTAGTCTAATTATTGAGAGTAGTATTTTATTTAGCATAGGATGGATATGAAAGGAGTTATTTCTAATTTTTTCATTTTCTTTATTCCTGTTTAAAATTTTTCTAAGATAAAGTAAGGGGAGAATGGTAATAAAAAAATATTTAGCTTCTAATACTTCTAAGCCAGATTTATTTATAGTGGCTATTAGTGATGCTTTATTATATCGGCGTTTGTGAGCTGCTAGTATATCATCTTGTCCCCACAGCCATTGGTGTGCTGGAACGCTAACAAGTAAAATCCCTTCTGGTTTGAGCATTTTTGATACTTGAGTAAGTGCTAGAACGTCTTTTTCAAAGTGTTCTAGGACATCAAACATACCAATGGCATTGAATTCATTCTGGAATGGCGGGGTGAATAGGTCAAATTGATAGCATTCGGATATGCCATTTTTTTTTGCATATCGAAGCCCTGATAGATGGATTTCACCAATAGCTATTTTATAGCCTTCTTTTTGTAGGCCTTGAGCCACATAACCTGTTCCTGCACCAATTTCAAATATTTGAGATGTTTTTGAAACATATCGAGTAAATGTTGAAATTATTCGTTCTCTTCGCGTAATAAACCAAAAATTTTCTTTTTCTACTGCATAGAGTTCATCTAAGCCAGATGATGGGTAGTCAGTATGATTTTCACTAACTTCAGGCTTGAAGCAAGTGATACCATCGATTGTGATGCTTTTTTTGTGATCCATAGGATTTTATTTTGCTATGTTTGATTGGTTTTTTTTGAAAAGACAAAGTACTTGGACAAGAGAAAAAGAAGTAAGGCTACTATGACAATAGCAAATCCTTGACTGAGTGCAGGATTATAGCCGAGTAAGTCAATCATCGCAATAAGAATTAAAAGATTTGCGGTGTAGCCTACAAAGTGTGAGAAAAAGTAGCGTGTACCTGATGTTTTTATATTTCCTGTGTGAGAAAAAGTCCATTTCCTGTTAGCCCAGTAGCTGAGAGAGGCTCCCGATATGTATAATATAGTCATGATGATTTTAGGATCCATGCCAAAAAAAATCCCTGTTAAGTATAAAATAAAAATGACTGTATTACTTATAATGCCAATCAGCCCATATTTAACTATTTCATGAGTAGGAGGGAGGTGGTGTTTGAATTTTTTTTTCATTATATCTACAAATTTTTTTGTTAGGAGGTGGTTTCATCTTAATTGTTATATTTTTCAATAAATCCTTTTTCCATAAATAAATTCATTTTATTCTCTTTGATATATTTTATGGATTTTTTATATGGCTCGGGATAATTGTTGCCTGTCACAAAATATGATGGACGAGCATTGAAGTCGTTGTTTCCATGGGTAATGATAGTGCTATTTACATTGGATATTCCTTTTCTAATGTATTTTGACATGTTCCAGCCACTTGTGGTTGCCCATAAATGAGAGCTGATTATGAGAATAATAGCGAAGTTTACTCCAGCCTTTACCTCTATTGACTTATTTTTTATGTATTCTACCCATACCCATATAATACCAACTAAGCTGAGTGAATACATACGATAATATCTTGGAATATTTGCAGAGATAGGTTCCTGCATGTCGGGATTGTATCTAAATATCCATCCAGCTAAGGCTGTCAGTATGCCTAAGATAATTAAGGTGATCGGGGTCTGTGTTTTGAGGTGTATTTTCGATTTATAGTAAATAAAAAATGTTAAAATATAAACTAGAAGGATTATTGTTCCTCCTACTTCAATGTCTTGATTATTTAAGTCAAATATTTTCTTGTAGTCGGAAATATTCCCCCAGGCAGACATGAGGCCGATTCCGATGTATTGTGTTAAATTGACAAAATGTTCTAGGGTTTTATTTATGGTGTCAGCTGTTATGGAATACTGTGTGTTTGATTGTAGGCCTAGTGCTGAATATATGAGTTTATTTAAAAAAATTGAAATTAATATTACTGAAGATAATTTTAAATAGATAAAGTCTTTTTTAAGAAGGCTGCTAATAAGAAAGGCTAATATAATGGCGGCAGCTACTAGTTTCGCACCATCTCCAAAAAACGTCAGAAATGCTGTGAGCCAAATGATCTGTATAAACGAGTTTCGATAGTTAAATTTTTCTTCTGATGCTTTGTTTAATTTAATTATCACCAGCAAACTAAAGAGACCTTCAATATATCCGATAGTTACCAGTGACCAGGTGTATACATTGGTGCTTACTAAACTCATGATGACGATAGCAGAGGCTATTGAGGCTAGTAGGCCAAGAGAGTGTTTTTCAAATTCTCTGATTAGAATTAGGCTGCTTAGAACTATGAACAATACCCCTAACAAACCTTCATAATCCATCCTTAAATTAAATAGCTCTGCGTTGATGATAAAGAGGGTGGCAACAATAGGCTGGGGGTGATGGTCTTTAAATAGGCTTGATAATGTAAGGGTTCCTTCGTTCCACGGTATTAGATAAATATCTATAAATCGCCAGCCATCTGCCTTTATATAAGGGAGGGTGTTTTGGAATGAAAACCAGAATATATTTGCCGCTAATAAAAAAAATATTCCCCAGAATATTTTTTTTTGGATGGCGAGTGGCAAGATACGTATTTTTTTTGAAGGGGTCATAGATTTTTAGTTCTTTCAGCGTTGGTTAAATTGGTTTTTTAGGTATGGGGTAAGACTTTGGGGGGGGCATGGGTATGCTTTATGGGTGGAAAACCAATTTTTTCTAAATCCATATTGTATGTTCTTTTTATAAGGCTTCCTATGTAAATCGCAAATCCTAATGATAAGTGATGTTTGTCATAGGTAAATGGTTCCTTGTTAGCTTTTGTCTGACAAGTGCTGATTTTTCCTTTGGAGCATAGCATACCCATTTTGTTAATATATAAGTATTTTAAATCTGTTTTATTTATTTTAGGATTTTTGGTTTCATCTGTTTCTGGCCCATAGGAAACGAACTTTGGGTTTATGCAGGCCTGATATGATTTGAAGTGATTTATTAATTCTGAACAGTCTTTTTTCATGTTGATGTAACTCCCCATTACTACGAGAGGAAGTTTTTTGTTTATTTTTTTCATGTAAGATATTATTTCCCAGCTTATTTTTTTATTTTGTGAAAATGGGAAATTAGAGCTGTAAATTAGACCTGATAAAGAAGAGATGAATTTAGGGCTGTTTAAAATAGAAATTCGTTTCTTGCATGCCCTGTCATTGTTGTCTGAGATGATTCCTGAATCCGTTATGTAGGGAGCGCATTTATTTAGTGTTCCAAAGTATATAAGGCTAACATTGGGGTTTTCTTTGTATATATGCTGAAATGCATTGTACCCATCAGGCTCATGAGAATTTCCGATAACTAATATTTTCCAAAGTGCGTCTTTATTACAATATTTTTCATCTTGAAGTCGAGTTAAATTACACCCTGAATGAAGTAGAGAAAATCGTCGTTTTTTACCTTCATTTATGGCTGTATTGGATAGGGTGATGTCATTGTATCGCCATTCCCAGCCTGATGATGCATTGATTTGTAATCCTACGGCTGTGATGGCTAGAATGCTAATGAATACAGTGGTAATAAATGGCTTTTGGTTTGTGGTGTGTGATTTTTTTCTAAAGGGTTTTTCTATAAAGAAATACATGGCTATAGATATAGACAGTGTTGCTATGAATATAGGAATATATTCTGAATCGTGAATGGTATCAAATTTAAAGTATTCGTAGAACACCAGTATTGGCCAATGAGTGAGGTACATTGAGTAGCTTATTAGTCCGATGCCAACGGATATGGGATTTGTTAGAATGTACCCAAAAATTTTTGAATTGGAGCTTATTATAATTAACATTGCACCAATGCAGGGTACTAAGGCATTGTAATAAGGGAATATAATGTTATCTGTATATCCGAATATAGAATAAGCCACCATAAAAAGGCCTACTGCCATGCTAATTTCATGATATTTTTGGTTTGAGGGGAGTCGAGCTGCTATGAAAATGGTTAAGGCACCGAGTGTTAGCTCAAAAATACGAAAGGGAGTTAGATAAAATATAGTGGATTTATAGTCGCTATCGAAATTTCCATTTACCCATATAGCATTGAGGATGAAGCTAAAAAAGCCAATGAAAAGAAGAGTGTATATTATTTTTGAATGGTTTCGTTGAAAACTTATGCAGAAGACGAGTATAGCAGGCCAAAATAGATAGAATTGTTCTTCCACACTGAGTGACCAAGTGTGTAAAAGTGGTTTTAAATGAGAGTCTGTATCAAAGTAACCGCTTTCTGTCCAGAATAATATGTTGGATACGGATAATATTGAAGCTGCTAAAGATCTTCCAAATGCTGAGAACTGTTCTGGTGAATAAAGTATGGCTGCACAGAGCAAGCTACCGACTAGCGTGGCAAGCAATGCAGGGATGAGTCGGCGCATACGTCGGATATAGAATCGTTTAAAATTGAATGTTTCAGTATTTTCTATTTCACTTAAGATAAGTTTTGTTATTAAAAACCCACTGATTACGAAAAAAATATCGACACCAACATAGCCACCTGTAAATGCTGTTTGGCCAAAGTGATAAAAAATAACGCTAAGTACTGATATGGCTCTTAGGCCGTCAATATGGCGATGGTATGTGTGTGTGGTTGTCATATGTATGCTTTTAGTGAAGTAATTGTTGTATTAAGCTTAAATGGTTTGTAGAACATATATTTGGGAAAAGTGGTGTATTTAAGCTACCTTTTTTATTATAGAGTAAATTTAAGTTGATTTTGGCTGATAATCCTGCTTGTATGTCACTTTGTTTATTTCCGACTAAGAGTGATTTCGATAAATCTACATTATATTCACGTTGAGCTTGAAGAATCATTCCTGGATTTGGTTTACGACAGGTAGCATCTTTACGATATTTACCGATGCCATGAGTCGGGTGATAGGGGAAAAAATACACTTTTGTAATATCAACACCCTTTCTGGAAAATGCTTCAAGCATCCAGTTTGTGAGCGCCAAAAAATCTGTTTCAGTATAATAGTCGCGCCCGCTCCCCGCTTGATTATTATGAAAAATTAGGTACCCAAGTTGATTGGCTTTTTGACACAGTGAAAATATTCCATCAATGAACTCAAAGTCTTCTTTTTTATAAACATAGGCATGATCAATGTTGATAGCACCATTTCGATCAAGAAAAAGAGCAGCTTGAGAGTTCACTCTAAAACCTTTGCTAAAAGTGTTTGAGCCCTTGAGTAATCTTCAGGTATGCCAATATCAATAAATTGACCTTGAGTTATAAAAACTTGAAAGGGTTGATCTAATACTGCTGGTGTCAAAAATTCATTCTCTAGAGAAAATTTTTGTCCTAATGGAAAGTGGTCGAGGATGTGTGTGGGTAACAGGTAGCAGCCTGCATTGATGAGTCCTTTTCCGGATTGACCCTTTTCTAAGAAGCCAATGACATGATTGTTTTTTATTTTTAGACCGCCGTATCGGGATCTGTCTGCTACTTCGCAAGCCACAATGATGGGCTGTTGTGACTTTTTCCATAGAGACTCAATCTCTACGGCTTCTAAGTCTAAGTAGGTGTCGCCGTTAAAAATAAAAGCATGGTCATTTTTACAATGTGACAGGGCAGATCGTATAGCACCGCCTGTTTCTAAGGGCGTGGTTTCAATTTCATAAATAAGCTCTAGGTCGGCAAAGTGATTACCGAAATGATGGCTGATTTTATCTGCCATATGACCCAAGGACAAGACAACTCTTTTAAATCCCTTTGATGCAAGGGTCGTAAGTAAAACTTCCAAAAAAGGATGGCCGTTTATAGGAGCCATAGGCTTTGGCACATCTTGAACGACTTGTTTTAGGCGTGTACCGAATCCACCGGCTAAAACAATGGCTTCCATTAGGCTTGATCCTTAAAAATACTTTTTTCTATTAAGCCACACAAGATATGTCCTAAAACTAGATGGCCTTCTTGAATGTTGGGGGTTTGTGCTGAAGGGACAGCTAAAATATGATCGCAGAGTATTTCCATTTTTCCTTGTTTGTTACCGGTTAATCCAACAGATATTACGCCGTATTTTTTTGTTTCTGCAAAGGCATGCAGAATATTGGCAGATTGGCCTGAGGTTGAATAGCCGATGAACACATCTCCTGAGCGGGAGTGAGCTTGTATTTGTCGAGAAAAGAGTTTTTCATAACCATAGTCATTGCCTATGGCGGTAAGGATAGATGAGTCAGTGGTTAATGCTATGGCTGGTAGACCTGGGCGGTCAAAAGCAAAACGGCTGACAAGTTCACCGGCAATGTGTTGAGCGTCGGCAGCACTGCCTCCGTTGCCAGCGAGCATGATTTTGCCACCATTGTTTAGACATTCAACACATACATGCACTACAGTTTCGAGGCTCGAAATCAGGGCAGTATCGCTGAGAATTTTGGATATGACGCTCTGCGTTTCGGTTATTTGCTCAATGATGTCACGTTGCATTAGACTTTCCATGCTTGTGTGCCGTGTTTTGTGAAGTGGCAATTACTAACTTGCCCATCAAAGGCGTTGAGGGAGCGAATAACATCCATGCGTTTGTCTGGTGGGGTAAAAAACATCATAAATCCGCCACCACCGGCTCCGGAGACTTTGCCTGCTAATGCCCCAGATGCAATGGCCGTTTCGTATATTTCATCAATGTGTGAATTAGAGACGCTTCTGGCTGAACGTTTTTTATTTTCCCATCCTTGTTGCATTGATTCAACCATGCCATTGAAATCTCCTCTGAGTAGGCACTCTTTCATGAGAAGTGCTTCTTGTTTTATGCCGTGCATGGCATCAATGGCTTTTTGGTCGCCTGTACTGACATTGCTGCTTTGTTCGGTAATGATTTTTGCTGATTCTCTGGATACTCCGGTGTAAAAGAGCAACAGTGATGCTTCTAGTTCGCAAATAATCCAGTGTTTGATTCGGAGGGGATTAACGATGGTTCTTCCTTTTGTGTAAAACTCCATAAAATTAAAGCCGCCAAAAGTGGCAGAGTATTGATCTTGGTGGCCGCCGTTTAAGCCGCAATCTTCCCGCTCTATTTTGTAGGCCATACGAGCGATTGTGTAGTCATCAAGAGGAAGGTTCAGCAGTTCGGCAAAGGCTCGAATCATAACTACGACTAGAGTAGAAGATGAACCAAGCCCTGAGCCAGCAGGCGCGTCACAAAATGTACTTAATTCTAAAGGAATGGTTTTTCCGTTGTTGTAGGTAGTGATGATTTCGTTATACACGGCTTGGTGAAGGTTCATTTTACCATTAATTTCTAAAGGGGCGGTGAGCAGCCGCACGGTTTCCTCTTGTTGATCCGTAGAGATGAATTTTATAACGGGTTCAGTTAGAGGGGTGATTACCGCATAGGCGTAGCGATCTATGGTTGCATTGAGAACATACCCGCCATGTTCATCGCAATAGGGAGAAACATCAGTTCCCCCTCCTGCTAGACCTAAACGCAACGGTGCCCGTGCTCGGATGATCATATGATTGTTCCTGAGTTACCGAGTTAAAAAGTCTCGGCCTGATTTCACTTGCTCTCTCCAATATTCAAGGAGGTCTTTCATGGTGGTTTCAAAAGGAATTTCAGGCTCCCAGCCGGTCACCGCTTTAAATTTATCCGTATTGGGAACTTGTAAGTCAGCATCAATTGGACGTAGGCGCTCTGGGTCTGTTTCGACTTGAATATTTTTTACGGTCGAGAGGGCGATAAGGCTGTTTAGCATGTCGGCGATGGAGCAGGTGTAGTTGCCGCCAATATTATAATAGGCTCCTGCGATGGGGTTAATGGTCACCAACATGTGATAGGCCTTCACAGCATCACGTACGTCGGCAAAGGTTCTTAAAGAATCTAGGTTACCTGTTTTAACAATAGGGGGGATTAGGCCTGCTTCAATCATGGCAATTTGTTTGGCAAAGGTGGATTCAGCAAACACATCCCCACGGCGTGGACCGGTATGGGTAAACATTCGGGTCGTCATAACCGTCATATTGTAGGCTTCAGCGTAATAACGGCCAATTAAGTCGGTTCCAACCTTGGAAATGGCGTAAGGAGACGCAGGGTGAAAGGTGCATTCTTCATCAATGGGGAGCTTTTCTTTTGGAACGCGGCCAAAGACTTCGGATGATGCACAGACGTGAGTTATGGCATCGACGTCATTTTTTCTCAGGGCTTCCAATACGTTGGCTGTGCCTTGTATATTGGTTTCCAGTGTATCCAGAGGAGAGTCAAAGCTGGTTTTTGGGTAGCTTTGTGCTGCTAAATGAAAGACATAGTCGGGTTTGGACTGTTTAACAGCTTCATGAATTGAATGGTAATCCCTTAGGTCTCCATAGAGTAGATGAACGCGCTCACCTCTGTTTATTTTTGGCAGTAAGTTGGCGATATTATCCAGAGGGCTTCTCCAGCGACATAAACCGTATATTTCCCAATCTGTTTTTTCCAGTAAGTAGTCGGCTAAGTGAGAGCCAACCATGCCGGTGATGCCGGTGATAAGTACCCGTTTTTGAGTCATTTTTGCAATCCTCTTAGCCTTTTAGTTCTTTTAAATACGCTGTGTCGACATTATACGGTTTTCTGCCGAGATAGTGTGTGAGTTGTTCTATATTCATAAATATATTTACAGGGCGGGCACTGTAAAAGTCTGCGGTTGGTTTGGTTATGTTGTATGTCAGGAGGGGGCTGTATTGCCTAGAGAACGCATCTGCTATATCAATTCTGGATATTGGAGTGGGTCCCCCTATGTTCAAAGTGTGTAACGTTGTTGGCCATTTTTTTGTGAGATTGATGATGACTTCCAGCAAATCACCGATCCAGACAGCATTTCTTAATAAAGGATGAAATAAATCAGCTGATCGGTTTTTATCTGCACATTCTGATAAGTAGTGTGTAAATTTATCTTGCTTGGATATGACGTAGGACAGTCGTAGAGCTAAGAAATTTTGTGTGTCATGAAAGTGTTCCTCAACATTGGCTTTCATTCTTGCATAATCTCCGACGGGAGTAAGTGCTTGACTCTCTTTAGCAGGGGATGTGGTTTCTCCATAGACGGTATCGCTTGAGAAAAAAACTACTTTTGCACCTTGAGATAGACAGTGAGAAATTAGTTTTTTTGTACCGCTGACATTAACAGCATAAGCAAGCTTAGGTTGTTGTTTGCAGATGTCAGGAGAGGATATGGCTGCCGTTAGCAATACCGTATCACCTGAATGGATGAATTTTAAATTATCAGTCTTGAAGTCCGCTAAGTTTAGCTGTCGTTTTCCAGATTCATGACGTGATGTCGTTACCACTGTGTTTGGTGGTAGCTTGGCAACTAAACAACGCCCTATCATGCCGTTGCCACCAATGAGGATGGTTTTTTTTGAGGTGTTCATGTGATTTTACCTCAGCTCATCAAGTAAAGAGATCAGTTTACGTTGTCCTGTACTGATGGAATATTCGTCATGAACAAATGATAGGCCTGCATCAGACAAAGCGTTCCAAAGGGTCTCATTCTTGAGAAGATCTAAGGTTTTTTGGGCAAATTCTTGGCTTTCATTGGCAACAAGAACATTGATGTTGTCTTTAAGACCCATGCCTTCGGTTGCTATGGATGTGGCTATGACAGGAACTCCGTAGCTGAGGCTGGTGCCAACTTTTCCCTTAATGCCAGCGCCATACCGCAAAGGTACAATGGAAAGAAGGGCGGTGTCGAAATAGTTACTGATGTCTTCGACAAAGCCGACGACATCAATGCCATCGGCTTTGATATTAAGTAACTCGTCCGGTGGATGGCTGCCGATAATGGTCAGCTTAAGACTGGGGCGTTTTTCTTTTATCAGTGGCCAGATATCTTCAATAAAATATAGAATGGCATCTACGTTGGGGGTATGGCGGAATCCGCCGATAAAAAGGATGTTTTCCCTTTTTTGAAAAGGGTTTTTTCGGCCAGGGATGTCCAGAATCAGGGGGATGACCTGAATGTTGGCATCTGAAATTTCCTCAACAAGGATCTCTTTTTCTGTGTTGGATAAGACAATCGTCGCGTCAGATTGTTGCATAACGCTTAATTCGAGTTTTTTGGTTTCTTTTGCTTTTTTGAGCAGTGAAGCGGAATTTTCGATTTCAGCTTGTCGCTCTTCTCTTAGATAATGTAAATCCACTGTATTGAAGACGATGCGTGCATTTGGGCAAAGTTCTTTGACAAGTGCGATGTACTGGGACGCATAAGTGACTCGATAAAGAAAAACAGTATCGAGGTGTTTGCCAAAGCCCTCTAAGTATTCCTTCACATTGCGATAATAGGGGCTATAAATACACTCGACACCAATCCGTTGCAGGTTGCTGGTGTAGTGATTTAAATGGGCAAAATTATCTGCTGGTATAAAAGTAACTCGATGTCCAGACTTTACCATGCATTGCATAAAATGATAGGCGGTTATGGAGCCTGCGTCTTTGTCAGGTTCGGGGGTTGAGGCATCAATCACAAGGATGCGTAAATCACATTGTCTATCACGCTCTAGGTAGGGTTCGATGCCGTTAGGTCGATGGGATGAAAGCTGAGCCTGCCAACGCTTAAAGAGTTTTTGGCTGTTGGTGATTTGATATGATTTGATTCCGCTCGTGAGATCGGTTCCAGAGGAGACTCCTTCGTGATGCACGATGACCGATAGAGGTTGGTAAAGAACACTTTTGCCGTTCGATCTGATTTTTAGGGCAAGGTCGGAATCTTCGCAATAAGCGGGTTTATAGTGGCAATCAAAGCCGTTAAATTCATCAAAGAGTGCTTTAGGAACCATAATGGCTGCCCCTGATATGTAGTCCACTTCTCGCATGTAGTTGAATTCAGGGCGTTCAGGGTCACCATTTCGGCCATAATTCCAGGCAGAGCCATCGCTCCACATGATGCCACCTGCTTCTTGCAGTGAGCCATCCGGATAGATTAATTTCGAGCCAACCAGTCCAGTATTTGGAAAGCTGATAAAAGTAAGCGCCAACTCATCTAACCACCCGGTTGTCACGGTCGTATCATTGTTTAGAAAAAAAACGTAATCACCATGAGCTTTGCTTGCGCCATTATTACAGCTTTCGATAAATCCAGAGTTGATATCATTTTTAATGTAGACTGCTTCTGGAAAGTTGTGTATCTGTTGGGGTGTCTCATCTGTAGAACAATCATCTACTACGATCACTTCGATCTGGCAGAATGAAGGATGGTTGCGGATGGATTGCAGGCATTTTTCGGTATAACCCCAGTTGTTGTAGACCGGAATGATAATAGAAACGTTTGTTTTTCTTAGTTTTTTTATATGGTCATCGGGAATAGGAGTGTTTGTTTTTTCTGGTAAGGGTTGCCATGATTGCCAATGCTTAAATTCACTTGTGCGATTAAATAATTTTGGAAGGAATCTAAATACGGTGTTTCTTAGTGCAAGTTTGTTTGCGGGTTTTAGAGGAGTTTTGTGATACATGCGTCGCCCAAGATTAATTAGGGTGTTGGAGACTGATAAGGTGGCATGTTTACTTTTTTTCTTTAATGCACGTAGAGGTCTTGTGATCGACCAGGATTTGCTTGTGTGTAATTTTTTAATGACTTGTTCGAGCTTTAAAATATGTTCTTGATGTCTTTTTGATGTGTGTTCTAGATGGTCAATGTGCGCCCTTCCATTAAGTGCTTCCAGTTCTCTTTGAGCTAAGAGCTGTGCGTATGTATTAGCCTTATTTTCTATTTTTTTCATGCTTTTGTTTAAATTCTTAAGTGTTGTTTCTACATCTTGTAGTTGGCTGCTTGTCTGGAGGTGCAGGTTATCTAGTTCTTTGTTTTCTAGAGTTTTTTGTTTTAGTTCATGGTTTAGCTTGGTTATTTTGTGTTGTAATTCGGCCTCAGTTTCTTTGAGTTTGGAAGCGTGTTTGGCCTCAGTTTCTTTGAGTTTGGAAGCGTGTTTGGCCTCAGTTTCTTTGAGTTTGGAAGCGTGTTTGGCCTCAGTTTCTTTGAGTTTGGAAGCGTGTTTGGCCTCAGTTTCTTTGAGTTTGGAAGCGTGTTTGGCCTCAGTTTCTTTAATCTTTGATTTGATCATGATGTTTTCATTTTTCAAGGCGTTATAGTCTTTGCCTTCTTGTACTGTGATTTTATCAGGCTTGTCTTTTTTATTTCTTATTTTTGAATAAGATTGTGAGTGCCATAGGGCAGAATAGAGATTGTCTGTAGAGGCGAGTTCTGATTGGATTAAGTTAAAGTCATCCTCTATTTTATTGGGCAAGCTATTTTCAAGCGCTGCCTTTTGAAATATTTTACATGTTTTGGTGACTAATTGGGATAGTTTTGGATCATGGGTAAGGGTGTTGTCGATAGCATGGTGGTGCCTTAGGGTTGGGTCTATGAATTTATTGATTTTGTTAAGGGTATGTGAAGAAAAATTAAGAGTTAAGTCGGTTAATGTACGTGAGCATCGAGTTATTTCTTTTTCCCAGTTTAAAAGGAGTTGGTCGTACATAAGGAAGATACGAGGATGTGCGCGGCTCCATTCTTCAGATTCGAGAACATGTCTTAACCAAAGCAAGTAACTGTGGTTGGCGGATAGTTCATTGCGTTTTTTTAAAGAGTCGGCTACCTCAATGGGTGATCTTCCCACTAAAATGTAATTGTGATTCCATTTGAGCCGCTTTAATATTTTTTGCCAAATGGGTAGTAAGCGGCAAAGCCTTGGATCCTTAATAATTGGTTGTTCTATATCAGTGTAGTGTTGTTGAGCAAGTTTATAGAGTTGTTCCTCGAAGGGTTTTATGTCGGCTTGATTCCACCAAGTGTTGGGCAAAGGGTTTGGGTCTTGCCAAGAGGAGCCGAGTTTTTGGAGTAGTTCATCGTGCACAGCAACAATATCTGTGGGCTCCCAAAAACCGGTAGGATTATCCTCGGCAGGTTGCATAAGGTTTGTGCCAGGATCTGTGCCAAGAAGATTGAATAGTCGTGTGGATACAGAAGTGCCACTACGGTGCATCCCCAGTATGATTAAAATGGTTTTATTCATTTAAGTTATCAGTTGTTTTTTAGGTGTTAAGAAGAAGCTGACAGCGATTTTTAAACTCTTTAAGTTTTTTTTCAAATTCAGGTATTTCTCTGGTTGAGGTTGATAGTTTTTTATCGGCTTTATGGTATAACTGAGAGTCTAGTCGGTTATTACTCAGTAAGGCTGTTTTTGCTTCATTGCTGAGCTTATCAAGAAAGGCATGTGGTGGACAGGTTGGTTGTTTTGATGTGTTTTGTGGTACGTAGGCTAAATCAAGTTTTGGAAAATTGGTTTTTAGGATGTGCTCAAATACAACCATGCTTTCATCAAAGCGTTCTACGGTCCCAGTCAGAACATTATCTAGGTTGAGATGTGATAGAGCAGATTCTACAAAATTGTCATCTATGATTCTTGCAGGATTGTTGATGTTGTTTAAATATCTGACATGGTGGTTTTTTATAATAGAAGGTACATCATCACGCATGCGCCAGATTATATAGTCAGAAAAATTTAATTCTTTTGCCATTTTAGAACCTAGGGAGCTTATAGGTTGTTTTTCTTCAAATTCAAATACTGATTTTACTCGTCTAATAGGTTCACGAAGCAGGATGAGCCACCAGCTTTTTGATATTTTGTTTGGAGTAAACGGCATGTGATGGCTTGAAATGACCGTGAAGCTCGGGTTATTTTTAATGTACTCATTAAGGTATCCAGCGCCTTGCTTCTGCATTAAGGCATCTTCTCTGTGATCACAGAAATTTTCCCCGTAGTTACGTTGTAGAGCCCAGTCTAAAGTGGAGCCTGCATTTTTAAATATATGACAATGTAAAATTAAATTTTTCTTGTTCACTTTGGCGGCCTTGGGAGGTATTTTATAGTTTAGGTGTTGTTTTTTGGTGAGAAAGAAAAGGTGTGCTTTTTTGATCTTTATTGGAAACTAAAGGAGGTGTTTGGATTGGCCATTGGATATTAATGTGAGGGTCATTCCATTGAATTCCTGCTTCCAGTTCAGGGCTATAATAATCTGTTGTTTTATACAAAAACTCCGCATTTTCCGAAAGAGTCAAAAAGCCATGAGCAAAGCCCTCTGGAATCCAGAGCTGCTTTTTATTCTCAGCTGAAAGCACCTCGCCAACCCATTGGCCAAACGTGGGCGAGCTTTTACGAATGTCCACAGCCACATCAAAAACCTCTCCCTGAGTCACACGTACTAATTTTCCTTGTGCTTTGGGTGGCAGTTGATAATGCAGCCCTCGCAAGACCCCTTTGCTGGATTTTGAGTGATTGTCTTGCACAAACTGGACGTCAAGCCTCGTGGCATCCCGAAATACTTTTTGGTTAAAGCTTTCAAAGAAAAACCCGCGCTCATCGCCAAAGACTTGTGGCTCAAATAAGATCACATCAGGGATGCTTAATGGAGTGGTCTTCATGATCGTCTGAGTGTGCGGTGTTGTCGAAGCGAGATCATAAGTTTTCTTTTATTACTAATTCGGTGATTAATCGTTTGACGTGAGTTTGCCAGATAGGCAGAACAATGCCAAAAGTTTCTGTTAATTTTTGTGAGCTGAGTCGTGAATTTTTTGGGCGTGTTGCAGCTTGTGGATATTCATCGCTCTGAATCGGGCGTATTTTGTCAGGTGTGGTTGAAAGTGTACAGCCGTGTTTTTCAGCTTGGGTGATGACGTATTGAGCGAACTCAAACCAACTGCTCTCACCGGCTGCACTCAGATGATAGGTGCCGATGATGTTTTTGTTGCTGCCTTTGTCTTGTTGGAGGTGATAGAGACAGAGTGCGGTGATGTCGGCAATCAGCTCGGCGCTGGTGGGTGCGCCGTATTGATCTTTGATTACCCTGAGTTCGTCGTGCTGTTTGGCCAGTTTCAACATGGTTTTAGCAAAATTATTGCCGCGAGCTGCAAAGACCCAGCAGGTGCGAAAAATCAGGTGTTGGCAGCCACTTTTTCGTATGGCTTCTTCACCTAATAGCTTGCTTTTTCCATAAACGGATTGGGGGTTGGCTTGGTCGGTTTCGTTGTAAGTGCCTTCTTTTTCACCATCAAAAACATAGTCAGTGGAGTAGTGGATTAGCCAAGCGTTGAGGTGTTTGGCTTCTTTTGCTAATAGGGCAACGGCGGTGTGGTTGATTTTTTCAGCCTGCTCTGCTTCGCTCTCTGCTTTATCAACAGCGGTGTAAGCGGCCGCATTGACAATTACATCGGGTTGGTAATCTCGCAAGGTGGTTCTTAGCTTGTCAAGGTTTGCCAAATTCACATCGGAGCGGTTGCAGATCTTCAGCTCTCCCAAAGGGGCGAGGGAGCGTTGCAGTTCCCAGCCCACTTGACCGTTTGCGCCGAGCAGTAACATTTTCATTGGTTTTGTTGTTCCACGGAGGCCTTTAACGACCATTAATCGGTGTTTTTTTTAGCGCAGTATACACATTTTATGCCTGTGACTCCAAAGCGGCCAACTTGGTTAGTCTTTTTTGCGGGATTTTACTGGCTGGCTTTTGGTTGCCGAGTGAGATATAAGAGCGTGCATTGATAGGCAGAGGGGTGAAAATGTGCTTAAACGAGGCGTAATACAAGAACATGCCGCATTGCTGGCTTTTTTAATGCGTGTGCTGGATCTGACGGCGTTGTTGCTGGCTTTTTTTGCCGCGTATTGGCTCTATTTTTCCACCTTTGAGTTGCAGCCGATCTATTTTTACCCGCTGGTTTTGGGTGCTGGATTGGCGCTGCTGCTCTTTCCGCTTTTTTCGGTCTACGGCAGTTTGCGTGGTGCGCCGTTTTGGTTGGAGCTACGCAGTCTAAGCTTTGCTCTGCTGGCGCTGTTTGTCCTGTTGGCGGTGGTGGGGGTGTTGAGTAAAAGCAATCCGCTTTACTCGCGCATCTGGTTTGGTTCTTGGTTTTTGCTCTCGTGGGCTTTTTTTCTCCTTTATCGTGGTGCGCTGCGCTTGCTGTTGGGCTGGATGCGTCGCCAAGGGTATAACCAGCGTTGTCTGATTGTGCTCGGTTGTGGTCCGGGGGCTGAAGAGGTGGTGCAGCGCATCAATAAAACGCCTTGGTCTGGGTTTCAGGTGGTGGCGGCTTTTGGTGATCTAGAGCAAGGTGAGCTGAACGGGGTGCCGATTGCCGGTGGTTATGAGGATGTGGTGGGCTACCTCTCTTCGAATCATGTGGATCAAGTTTGGATTGCGCTGCCTCTGAGCGAAGCCGCAGAGCTGAAACGGGTGCTGCATCTGCTACGCCACTCCACGGTGGACATCCGTTATGTGCCGGATCTGTTCGGTTTTAAGCTGCTGAATCAATCCATTTCCGAAGTGGCGGGGATGCCGGTGTTGGATCTGTCAAAATCCCCCATGAGCGGCATGAATCAGTTTGTGAAAGCAGTGGAAGATCGTCTCTTGGGTTTGCTGATTTTTATTTTGATCACGCCCTTTCTGCTGTTGATTGCATTAGGGGTGAAGCTCACCTCATCAGGTCCGGTGCTGTTTAAACAGAAACGCCACGGCTGGGATGGGCGTGAAATTCGGGTCTATAAATTTCGCTCTATGGTGGTGCATCAAGAGGGGGCGGGCGTTGTGACCCAAGCGAAAAAAGGCGATGCGCGCATCACCCCCTTTGGGGCGTTTTTGCGTCGCACCAGTCTGGATGAGTTGCCGCAGTTTTTTAATGTCTTGCAGGGGCGCATGTCGATTGTCGGACCACGGCCTCATGCCTTGGCGCACAACGAAGAGTTCAAGGATAAAATCGAGCAGTACATGCTGCGCCACAAGGTGAAACCAGGCATCACCGGTTGGGCGCAGGTGAACGGCTATCGCGGTGAAACCGATACCCTCTACAAGATGCAAAAACGGGTGGAATACGATCTGAATTACATTGAAAATTGGTCGTTGTGGCTGGATCTGAAAATTATATTTTTGACCATTTTCAAGGGGTTTGTCAATAAAAATGCCTATTGATTTGCGTAGGTTGGGTTAGCCTGAAGGGCGTAACCCAACAGGGTCGGATCTGTTCTGTCGGGTTACGCTGCTTATAGACCAGCCGCTTCTTTTAACGCCTCTGCCCGGTCGGTGCGCTCCCAACTGAACTGCGGCTCTTCACGACCAAAATGACCGTAGGCGGCGGTGCTTTTGTAGATTGGACGTATCAGATCCAGCATCTGGGTCAGGCCGTATGGGCGCAGATCGAAATGCGCTCTGACCAACTCCACAATGCGGCTGTCGTCGATTTTGCCACTGCCAAAAGTATTGATGCTGATGGAGGTGGGTTCCACCACGCCGATGGCGTAGGAGATCTGGATTTCACAGCGTTCCGCCAGACCGGCGGCGACGATGTTTTTTGCCACATAACGACCGGCATAGGCGGCGGAACGATCCACTTTGGAAGGGTCTTTGCCTGAGAACGCGCCGCCGCCGTGACGTGCCATGCCACCGTAGGTGTCCACAATGATTTTTCGCCCAGTCAGACCACAATCGCCCACCGGTCCGCCAATGACAAAGTTGCCCGTGGGGTTGATGTGAATCTTGTCGGCAGGGCATTGAGCCAGCCAGTCGGCGGGCAGAACCGGCTTGATGATCAGCTCCATGACCGCTTCTTGGATGTCTTTTTGCGAGACATCGGGATGGTGTTGGGTGGAGAGCACTACCGCGTCGATGCCAACGGGTTGGTCATTTTCATAACGCAGGGTGACTTGGCTTTTGGCGTCGGGGCGCAACCACGGCAGGGTGCCGCTTTTGCGCTCTTCGGCTTGGCGTTTTACCAGTCGATGGGCGTAGGTGATGGGCGCAGGCATCAGTACGTCGGTCTCGTTGCTGGCGTAGCCGAACATCAAGCCTTGATCACCGGCACCTTGCTCTTCGGGGGCGGAACGATCCACGCCCATGGCGATGTCGCTGGACTGTTTGCCGATGGCGTTGAGCACCGCACAGGTGGAGCCATCAAAGCCCATCTCGGAGCTGTTGTAACCGATCTCTAAAATGGTGTTGCGCACGATCTCTTCCAGATCCACCCAAGCGGTGGTGCTAATCTCGCCTGCGACCATGACCACACCGGTTTTGATTAGGGTTTCACAGGCAACACGGGCATTTTTATCCTGTTCTAGTAGGGCATCCAATATGGCATCGGAGATTTGATCCGCGATTTTATCTGGGTGGCCTTCGGAGACGGATTCGGAGGTAAAGAGGTAGCTGTTGCTCATAGCGGGGTATTTCCTGCCTGTTGTTCTGGTCGGTAAAAGACGTGTTAAAAGGTCGCCGGTTTGCGCGGCAGGGAGCGATTGTAGAAGAAATGGGCTGTTTTTGCGATTTTTTTTGGCGCACGGTCTTCTCATGCGTGTAAAATGCTGCGTTTGATCTTTTGTGTGTAGAGTTATGGTGCGTAAAGTATTTATCCAAACCCACGGTTGTCAGATGAACGAGTACGATTCGGCTAAAATGCTGGACGTGCTCAACGCTGAACAAAAAACCGAGCTGATCGACGATGCCGCGCAGGCGGACATCTTGTTGCTCAACACCTGTTCGATTCGTGAAAAGGCGCAAGAGAAGGTCTTCTCGCTGCTCGGACGCTGGCGCAAGCTGAAGCAGAAAAACCCTGATTTGGTGATCGGTGTGGGCGGCTGCGTGGCCAGTCAAGAGGGTGCTGCGCTGCGTGAACGTGCGCCTTATGTCGATATGGTTTTTGGTCCGCAGACCTTGCACCGTTTGCCAAAGATGGTGAGCGAGGTGCAAAAAAATCACCGTCCGGTGGTGGATATTTCGTTTCCTGAAATTGAAAAATTTGATCATCTGCCTGAGCCGCGTGCCGAAGGGCCGACGGCTTTTGTGTCGGTGATGGAGGGGTGCAGTAAATATTGCACCTTCTGTGTGGTGCCCTACACCCGTGGCGAAGAGGTGAGCCGCCCCTTTGATGAGGTGCTGGTGGAGGTGTCGCAACTGGCGGCGCAAGGGGTGCGGGAGATCAACTTGCTGGGTCAAAACGTCAACGCCTATCGGGGCGTGATGGATGACGGTGAGTTCGCCGACTTGGCGCTGCTGATCCATTATGTGGCCGCCATCGAGGGCATTGAACGGATTCGTTTCACCACCTCGCATCCGGTGGAGTTCAGCGACAGCTTGATTGAGGCCTTTCGTGAGGTGCCAGAATTGGTTAGTTTTGTTCACTTGCCGGTGCAGAGCGGCTCGGATCGCATTTTGGCGGCGATGAAACGCGGCCATATGGCGATTGAGTATAAATCTAAGATTCGTCGTTTGCGCGCTGCTCGCCCTGATGTGACCCTCTCTTCTGATTTTATCATTGGCTTCCCTGGTGAGACCGATGCCGATTTTGAGGCCACCATGACGTTGATCGAAGAGGTTGGTTTTGACCACTCTTACAGCTTTATTTACAGTGCGCGTCCAGGTACGCCAGCAGCTTCGATGCTGGATGAAGTGCCGATGGCGGTGAAAAAAGAGCGTCTGGCACGCTTGCAACAGCGCATCAATGAGATGGCGTTGCAGATCAGTCGGCGCATGGTGGGCAGCACGCAGAAAATTTTGGTGGAAAGGCCATCGAAAAAAGACCCCGCTCAACTGGCGGGGCGCACGGAGAACAATCGGGTGGTGAACTTCAGCGGTGATGCGGCCTTGATCGGCCAGTTTGTCACCGTCACCATCACCGAGGCGTTGAACAACTCCCTGCGTGGTGAGCTGTAGGCGAACCCTGTGTTCGCCTTGATGTGCAAATAGACTCTATAACATAAAGTGAACCTCCTATTGAACGCTTCCCTTGATACCTTGGATCTGTTGTTGGAACCGGCAGACAACGAACGTTTGGCCAATCTCTCCGGTGCATTTGATGAACATCTGCGCCAACTGGAGACCCGTTTGGGCTTGGAGATTCACAACCGAGGCTGTCATTTTCAGCTCAAAGGTGATCAACAGGTGGCCTTGGCCGCAGCTGAGGTGATCAAAGAGCTGTATCGGCAGACCGCTGATGAGAGTTTGACCCCCGAAATGGTGCATCTTTCTTTGCAGGAGTCAGGCATTGAGGTCTTGCTGGAGGCCGATGAAAGTGCGCATAACGTGGTGGTGCAGACCAAACGCGCTTACATCAACCCTCGTGGTCGTAATCAACAAGAGTATGTGACCCGCATTCAACAGAACGACCTCACCTTTGGGGTCGGGCCTGCCGGAACGGGAAAAACCTATCTGGCGGTGGCCTGTGCGGTGGAGGCCTTGGAGGCAGAGCGGGTACGGCGACTGGTGCTGGTGCGTCCAGCGGTGGAGGCGGGGGAGCGTTTGGGCTTTCTGCCTGGCGACATGACGCAAAAAGTCGATCCCTATCTGCGCCCTATTTACGATGCTCTTTATGAGATGCTCGGTTTTGAACGGGTGGCCAAATTGATCGAACGCAATGTGATCGAGGTGGCTCCCTTGGCTTACATGCGAGGGCGGACGTTGAACCACTCTTTTGTGATTATGGACGAAGCGCAAAACACCACCGTGGAGCAGATGAAGATGTTTTTGACCCGCATCGGCTTTGGCTCCACGGCGGTGGTGACGGGCGACGTGACTCAGATTGATCTGCCGAAACACGTTTTGTCGGGTCTCAAGCAGGTGAACAACGTTTTGCAGGGCATTGAAGGGGTTAATTTTATCCAGTTTCAAGCACGGGACGTGGTGCGTCATCCGCTGGTTCAGCGGATCGTCACCGCCTACGAGCGTTTTGAACGCAGCGACCATTGATGGGGCTGGAATTTGAACTTCAGCTCGCTTGTGAGGTGAATAATTTGCCCAGTGAGGCGGAGTTTCGTCTTTGGTTGTTGGCGGTTTTGCAGGCGACGCAAACGGAGCAGGCGGAACTTTCAATTCGTATTGTCACCGCTGAAGAGAGCCAGAGATTGAACGCCGAGTATCGCGGCAAAGAGAAGCCCACCAATGTTTTGTCGTTTCCGTGGCAGAGCGATTTTCCGGAATTAGAGGATGAAGCCGATTATCTCGGTGATCTGGCTCTTTGTGCCGAGGTGG